>NZ_JAFIBI010000001.1:2400000-2729552 GCF_017832975.1 Arthrobacter sp. PvP023 | reverse complement strand
CCGACGCACTCGCCGCGGTCAGGGCGGGAGAGGGATTGACACTGGCCGTCGGGCATATTGTGCGGGCGGAACTCCAAACCGGAGTCCTGGTGCGCGTACCGGTCGTCGGAACTCCAGTTTCCGGTCTGTGGTGGGCAAGCACGCTTAGCCACGGCCGGACAACCTCCAAGGCAAAGGCACTGCAGCGCTTCGTCACCACGTCGGATGCAACAGCCGCCATGGTTGCTCCGGGCGGCTCGCGGGGGCTTGAACGACGGGGATCCAAAGTTCACGTTGCTCTCTGGAGCTGAAGCCGAGGGCCATCGCCGCCCCTATGCAGTCCGGCATGACTGGGGCAACATATGAAGTGTTCCAAGCCCGGGCGGCCACCGGATCCACGGGTGGTCCGGGTATCGACCGGCACGAGAGGACACCTGAAGATGACCACGAGACTTAACCCTTACCTTGGCTTCCGGGACAATGCGCGGGAGGCCATGAATTTTTACCAGTCCGTATTTGGAGGCGAACTGGCAATGAGTACCTTTGGTGAGTTCCATGCCAGCGAAGACGCGTCCGAGCAGGACAAGATCATGCACGGCATGCTGACCACCGGATCCGGCATGGTGCTGATGGGCGCCGATACACCCAACGGCATGAGTTACACGCCCGGCGACAACTTCTCCGTTTCCCTCAGCGGCGATGACGACGCAGAACTGCGCGGGTACTGGGAGAAGCTGTCCGACGGCGGCACCGTGACAGTGCCGCTCGAACAAGCGCCGTGGGGCGACACCTTCGGAATGTGCACGGACAGGTTCGGCGTCGCCTGGCTGGTGAACATCGCCGGTCCCCAGCAGTAAGGGGACCGGCAACTGAGTCGTTCAACGCCTACTTGCGGGCCACGAAGTAGGCGTTGAACGGATCCTCCTCGAGTTCCTTCACCTCAACGGTGCCGAAGCCTGCAGCCCGGACCATGGACTCGGCCAGCTGGACGCCCCACACCGTTCCAAGCCCGTCCCCGCCCTGCGCCAGGGAAACGGACATGCAGTGGAACGTGGAAATTGCGTAGAGGAACGTGCCCCAGGGGAGCTCAACGTTGTCGAGCAGGTTGCTTGAAGCGTTGATGTCGGCCATGAGGAAGGTGCCGTCCGGGCGCAGCGCGTTGTGGATGTTCCGCAGCACCTTGGCCGGCCGGGCCTGATCATGGATGGCATCGAAAACGGTGATGAGGTCCAGCCCCTCCACGACGTCAAGGTCCGCCGCGTCCAGGATCTCGAACCTGACGTTCCGCAGTCCCAGCCGCCGGGCTTCCACCCGCCCGGCGAGCACCGCGTCCTCGAAGAAGTCGTAGCCCATGAAACGGCTCGCGGGAAAGGCTTCGGCCATCAGGTTGACGGCGTGCCCGGCGCCGCAGCCGATATCCGCGACGTCTATTCCCTTCTTCAGCCTGTCCACGCACCCGGCCAGCGGGAGGATGGCGGACACGAGGGATGCGTCATGAACCGAGGCGCTGTCAGCGGCCTGGATGCCGACGAAATCCGGATAGTCCTCGTACCCCAGGCCGCCGCCCGTCCGGAATTTATGCGCGATCTTGCCCGCCACCTCACCCATCAGCGTGATGTACTGCAGCGTCCGGGCCAGGTTGTCGACGCCCTGGCCGGAGACGGACGGCGCCAGCGCGGGGTCCAGCCGGTAGGTGCCGGCGTCGGGCCGATACTTGACGAAGCGGGCCGTCACCATGCCGCCGAGCCATTCGCGGACATAGCGTTCGTTGAGCCCGGCAGCGTCGGCAATCTGCTCACTCGAGGCAGGCGGCAGCCCGGCCATCACGTCGAACAGCCCGGTCTGGTGGCCGATGCTTGCCAGGACGGCGGCCGAGCTGTCGTTGAGGATGCCGATCAGGCGGGCTGCTGCGGCTTCAACGGCGTCCTCCGCGGCCACCGTGTCACCGCGGGCGGCCGCACCGTCTCCTGCCGTGAAGTGGAGGTCTGTGGTGGTCATTGTCTTTCCTTTCTTCGGCGGACTCCGTGTCCGGCTACTTCGAAAGTACGTTCGCGGCCGGGCACGCCGCGTCGGGCGGATCATGCATCTTTCACCGGGGCCATGGGGTGAATGATGCAGGAGCATGTCCCTGCAAGGGGGCCTTCAGGCGGACGCACGACGACGACGGGAGCGGCGCTCGCCGTCGTCGTACGTCACGCCAGTCCGTGGTCCCTGGCCCAGCCGGCCGCGGCGGTCCTGGTGGAGACCCCGATCTTGGCGAAGATGTTGGCCAGGTGCCGACCCACTGTCTTTTCACTGATGACCAGGGCATCCGCCACCTGGCGGTTGCTGGCACCAGTGGTGATGAGTGCCAGGACTTCGCGCTCGCGGGCCGTCAGTCCGCCCTTGTCCGCGCCGCCGGCAGTGCCGCCGGCGCGGTCTCCCGCGCGCTCCAGCCGTTCCACGTCGGGGACGGCCCCTAGCTGGCGGTAGATGGCGAGTGCTGTGGCGAGGTCGGCATCGGCCGCACCGGCATGGCCCAGGGCGCGCCGGGACTCGGCCAGAAGCTCGTGGATCCGGGCCGTGCGGTAGCGCGCACGCTGCGCGCGGTAAGTCCGGGCAGCCGCCTCAAAGAGCGGCAGCGCACCGTCCGCGCGGCCGGACGCCAGCAGGACGGCGCCACGGGCCTGGCATGCCCACGCCTGGAGGCCCGGAGAGGCGAACCGGGCGGCGGTCCTTTCCAGTTCGGCTGCCAGGGCCTCTGCGAGCGCCGCATCACGCCGGACCAGTGCCAGCTCGGTGGCGGCCGGCAACAGCCTGGCCCGGTCCAGCAGCCGGCTCTCGCCCAGCGAGGCGCGGAGCTGGTTGAGCGCCAGGGCAGTGTCGCCGGCTTCATAGTGCAACAGGGCCTCGCCGGGCTGCGGGTCCACCCCGAGGTCCCGGGCACGGCGGTACGCGGCCAGCGCCCCGGCAGCATTGCCGCGCAGGCGGCGGACCTCGCCGAGTTCGTAGTAGCCCGCACCGGCCATCCAGCCATGTGCTGTGACCAGGTTGTCGCTGGAGGCGCCTATTTCGCGTTCCACCGCATCCCAGCCGCCTTCGGCGCTGACCAGCTGAAGTTCGTGGATGCGGGTGACGCCGGTGTACACAAAAGTGGCTGACAGGCCCGCTGTCCACTGTTCCAGAGCGCCGGTCCAGGCCCGCATCCTGGCCAGGTCTCCGAGCTGGTGGCAGAGGTGGATGACGGTGCAATAGATGTCTCCCGCCCACACGGGCGCAACGGCACCGGCCAGGACCGGCAGCATCGCCTCGTCCAGGTCGCTGAAACCGTCCTCGGTCCGCCCGGCCCGGACCCCGCCAAGTCCGGCAATGACCCGGGCAAAGCAGCCGAGGGTGGGGTCCGCCAAGCGGTTCGCCAGGGCGTCGAGCCTGGCTGCGGCTGCCTGCGCCGGTCCGGGGTCTTCCTCCAGGTCCAGGGACATCGCGCTGTCCAGGTAGAGCAGGTACCCGTGTTCAGGCCCTTCCGGCAGGTCCTGCAGCAGGCGCCGTGCCCGGTTGAGCCACCCGGAGGCAACCACGAGATCCCCCCGGGTGCCCCACTGCAGGGACAGGAGGATGGCCTTCATAGCGGCAGCGGGCCGGTCACCGGCTCCGGCAAGGCCGCGGTACAGATCCTCTGCCACCGAAAGCGATTCGGGAATGTCGCCCAGCCACCACATCGAATCGGCCAGGGCAGCCAGGTCCTGCAGCTCCAGGCCGGTGGTGGTCCTGGCGGCCAGCAGACCGTTGCGGGCCGCGGGCCAGTCCCTGCGGGCGTACGCCGCGCGGGCGCTGGTGATTAAATCCTGTTCAGCCATACGACGTCTCCAAGGGGTGGTTCCAGCGTACTGCCGGCCCCGGTTCCAGAAAAGGCGGGAGCGAAGAGGAGGGGACGATGCGGGTCCGTGGAGCATGCCTCGTAGCTAATTCATCGGAGATGGACAGTAGTTGACGAAGTATTGCAGGCGGTTCAGTAAATAACTCCATTGAAATGCTGTGCATCAATTCGGGCCGGACAAATTCCGAACTTTATTCGAATCAGTGCGATAACAAGCTTATTCAATCTGATAATGTCCCCAATATCGCTGGTCCCTGCAGGGGCATATTGCCGGGAATGAGGCCAGTCCTAAAATCGGAGGAACAATGCAGAACTGGGCACCGCTTATTGGGGGCTGCGCGGCGGGTCTGTTCGCGCTCACCGCTTGTAGTCCGCCGTCAGCCAGTCCGCCGACGGCATCACAGGCAAGCTCTAGCCAAAGCGCCGCTGATCCATCACCGACGGGCTCGGCTATAAAGCCGGGTCCGTCCGCGACGAGCACTCCGGCGGCCACGGAGTTTATCGCTGCAGAGGCCTTGGGTGACGTCGTTTGCGAGGCTGACAGCAACGGCGTCTGGTCTTTTTCAGGCACCCTTTCCAACACTGGCTCCGAAGCGGTCAAGTACACAGTTGCTGTGGCTGTGGGTACCACAAGTAGCGTCGCAGGCCACGCCATGATCGAGAAACTGGTGCCAGCCGGGTCCAAGGAGACTGTCCGGGCCGACTCGTTTGCGGTAAATGCCCCCGCTGGAGCGAAGTGTGAGGCGGTGGTCTCCAAGTGATCGCAACATCTACATCCAAGATGGGCCGACTGATTTCGACCGTAGTCCTATGTGCGATGGTGCTGGTGGGTGTATCCCCCATGGCGGTCGCGACGACGATGCCGCTTCCCTCAACACCGTCGTCCGAACCACCGTCAGAACAGGGCACCCTGAAGACGGCCGAACCTACGGTGTCGCCGGAGACGCCCAGTGAAAGTTCCGGCGGAGCTAATTCGTCGGATCCGGTCGCACCGTCAGCAGTCCCGACGGCAACGGCCCCTGCCTCCGCACCTGCTGCTGTACCGAGTGGGACGGCGGACACGAGGCCGGATGCAGCCAAACAGGCCGTTGCCGCAGCTGCAGGCCCATTCACGCCGTTTGGGGCGATCGGGCAGAAATGGAAGGAGCTGGGTGACGCGAAGGGTACCTTGGGCGAACCCACCTCCAACGAGGATTGTGACGCCGCGGGCCTCTGCGTCCAGACATTCGTTGGCGGAACCATCTACTACACGCCCAGCACAGGCGCACACGCCGTTCTCTTGGCGTCGGGCAAAACGGGCCCTCAGTGGACTGCCTCGGGCGGGCTGACCGCACATGGCTATCCCGTTACTGACGAGGCATGCGACTCGCTCGGGTGCTTTCAGAGATATTCCCGCGGTGCGGACATTACTTGGACAGCTACGGGTGGATTCTTTGTTACCCACGGTGCCATAGGCAATGCTGTCCACCGGCTTTATGGCGGATACACCGCGATCGGCTACCCGACCACCAAGGAGGTCTGCAATCTTCCGGGCCAAGGCTGCTCGCAGGAGTTCGGGAATCTCAACATCGTGTGGTCCGCTGCTTCCGGAGCTTACGGCGTGTGGGAACCTGGTGCGATCGGCGGACACTACGCTGCCAACGGCGCTGAAGGCGGACGTCTTGGGTATCCGCTGTCTCGGGAAATTTGCGGGCTTCGGGCCGGCGGCTGCTACCAGGTGTACCAGGGGGGTGTCATCGTCTGGTCACCCGCAAGCGGTCCGCGTCTCAGCCTGGGTGCCATACGTGCAGCATGGGCAGTCCGTGGACTAGAGAGTGGTCTTCTAGGCTATCCGGTTTCGGAGGAGGTTTGCGACCTTCCGGGATCAGGATGCCAGCAGCAGTATCAAGGCGGGACCATTTATTGGTCGGCCAAGACTGGTGCGTATGCGACAAACGGTGCCATCAAGGGAAGGTTTGATGGCCTGGAGGGCATCGAAGGCTACCTCGGCTACCCCCTGACCGGTGAAGTTTGCAATCAGCCCAACGGTGGGTGCTATCAGTGGTTCCAGGGCGGGCTGATCTTCTGGTCACCGGCTACGGGGGCGCAGCCCGTCCGCGGTGGCATGAAGTCGAAATACGAGGCCATGGGCTGGCACCGTAGCTACCTTGGCTACCCGGCCACGCCGGAAACCTGCGACGGATCCGCCTGCGTCCAAGGTTTTCAGGGTGGCTACGTGACCTGGATTTCGGGTATTACCCGGGATTACCGGCACACGGAATGCACCACTCTGAACGATGGCCGAATTAAGTACCCCACTGGTAACGCAAATCGTGTGACACTCACCTTTGCCGGCGAATACGGACAGTCATACGCCACGGTTGCCTATTGCCAGCGAGTGGCCGGCACCTACGTGACTGACTGGCGAACGGACGGCCGGGTCGGCGCAAGTGGTTTCAAGCCGCCCGGAGTCCCGTCGGGGCCGACGCGCTACAACTATTCGCCGACAGGTTCCTACTCCGTCACGGAGGCCTTTGGACTGGGTAATCCCGGCACTGCACTTCCTTACCGCACCCTCAACCCCAATTCGCGATGGGGCGGCAACCCCTGGACCGCAACGTACAACAAGTACTTCGAGTCCACGGCGTGGGTGGGGTACGACGAGAATATGTGGTACTTCGCAACGGGCGCTTCGCACGATTACCGCCAGGGTGCCGTCATCAACTACAACCGCCCGCCAGATTCCGAGATCGTCCACGATGCAGGTTTTGCCATCTTCCTGCACGAGCACAAGGTTCCGACTGCCGGTTGCATCGCCCTTGACGATTGGGCTGTGGAGGATTTCCTCAGGAAGTCGACTCCGGGCGATCGGATAATCATGGGGGTCGCTCGCGACATATTCCGGTAGGAGCCGATTCTGCCGATGATGGGCATAAGGGCCGCCGGATTCCTGCTTTTTGGGGAACCGGCGGTCCTTTGTCTGCCCCGACGTGGCAGACGCGTCCGCAGCCGTGACTTTCGGCCCTAGGTGGGCTGCCGGAAGAAGCGGAAGCTAGGACGTACATCGCGACTGCGCATTCCGGCGCGTTGCAGCCCATGCGCCTGCCGGGCCCTGGCGCTGCCGCTGCCGCCGGACGGCAACGGGCACGCTGCGCGACGGGAGCAGGGAGCATTATGAAACACCGACACCCGCAACTCCGGTTCCTCGGAGCCACGGACAGCGTGACCGGTTCCCGGTACTTGGTTGAGGCAGCCGGGAAACGCATCCTCGTGGACTGCGGGCTGTTCCAGGGCTACAAGGTGCTCCGAGACCGCAACCGGATCCCCTTCCACGTCAGGCCGGACTCCATTGACGCCGTCCTTCTGACCCATGCGCACCTGGATCACACCGGCTACGTACCCGCCCTGGTCCGGGACGGCTACAGCGGGCCGGTGTACGCCACGGAGGGCACCACTGAACTGTGCACCCTGCTCCTGCCGGACAGCGGGCACTTGCAGGAAGAGGAAGCCAAGTACGCCTACGAGCACGGGTCGTCCAGGCACAGCCCGCCGGTTCCGCTCTACACGGCTGCGGACGCGGTCCGCTCGCTCGACAGCTTCCGGGAACAGGGCTTCGACACCCCGCTGGAGCTCGGCGGGGGCATCATCGCGACGTTCCTGCCTGCCGGCCACATCCTGGGCGCAGCCCAGATCAGGCTCGACGTGGGCCAGCATTCCGTCCATTTCACCGGCGACCTGGGACGCAACGACGACCCGTTGATGTTTCCGCCCCGGGGGCTTGGCGCCGCTGACGTACTCGTCACCGAATCCACCTACGGAAACCGCCAACACTCGAGCCTGGATCCGGAACTGCAGCTGGGGGAGATCATCACCCGTGTGGCGAAGAAGAACGGGGTGATCATGATTGCCGCGTTCGCCGTCGGACGGGCGGAGACACTGATGCTGCATCTGTCCCGCCTCCGGGCCAAAAACGCGATTCCGGACATTCCCGTCTACCTGAACAGCCCCATGGCCATCGACGCCTCCGGCATGTACCAGCGGCACCCCAACGAACACCGTCTCAAGCAGCGGGAGTACGAGGACATGTACAAAGTGGCCAAGATGACCCGGACGGTGGACGATTCGAAGCTGCTCAACCTCCGCGGTGGCCCAATGGTAATCATTTCTGCCAGCGGGATGCTCACCGGAGGCAGGATCCTGCACCACATCGCCGAGTACGGTCCCGATCCGAAGAACGCCATCATCCTCAGCGGATACCAGGCCGGCGGAACCCGCGGCGCCGCGCTCGCCGCGGGCCAACGGCAACTCCGGATCTACGGGGAGGACGTCCGCATCCGCGCCGAAGTGATCCAGATGGAAAGCTTGTCCGCGCATGCGGACTCCAACGGGTTGATCGAGTGGATGAGGGCCGCCGAGCGGGAACCCCGAATGACCTACATCACCCATGGTGAACCGGAAGCGTCCGATGCGCTCCGGATCCGCATCAAGCGCGAACTCGGCTGGCGGGTGCGCGTTCCGGAGTATCTTGAAGGCATCTCGCTCGAGGATCCGACATGACCAACGGAAACCGTGCCGTCCTGAACATGCTGGACGAGATCCGCAGCCTGGCCCGGCCCCTCAGTGGAATACGAGACCTTGACCGCCTGGTCCACAAGGCCGGTGCCGGACGCTTCGTAGCAATCGGCGAAGCATCCCACGGCACCCACGAGTACTACACCATGCGTGCCCGGCTGACCATGCGGCTGATAGAAGAGCAGGGTTACAGCTGGATCGGAGTGGAGGGCGACTGGCCGGACTGCTGGCGGATCAACCGCTGGGTCCGCGGACAAAGCGGGCACGATACGGGCGTGCACACCATGCTCGCCGGATTCGGCCGTTGGCCCACCTGGATGTGGGCAAACGAGGAAGTGGCGGGCTTCCTTGACTGGCTTCGCGGCTGGAACCTGGAGCGTCCGATGGAGGAGCGGGTGGGCTTCTACGGCCTGGACGTCTATTCGCTGTGGGATTCCCTGCGGGAAATCATCGGCTGGCTTGAGGAAAACGAGCCCGACGCCGTTCCCGCTGCCATGCGGGCGTGGCAGTGTTTCCTGCCGCATCATGAAGATCCGCACGAGTACGCCTGGAGCACCCGGCTGGTTCCGGAATCGTGCGAGGCCGATGTGGTTGCACTCCTGACCGAGGTGCGGAACCGGGCACTTGCGCTGCGGGACCACGAACCGCGCGCCGAAAGCGATGAGGCCTTCGACGCGGTCCAGAACGCCGTGGTTGCCGCCAACGCCGAGCATTACTACCGCATCATGGTGCAGGGGAGCCGTGAGTCCTGGAACGTCCGGGACCGCCACATGGCGGACACCGTGGACCGGCTGAGTGCGCATCTGGGCCCAGCCTCCAAAGGGATCATCTGGGAGCACAACACCCATGTGGGAGATGCCCGTGCCACGGACATGGCCAGGGACGGGCTGGTGAACGTTGGCCAGTTGCTCCGCGAGCGCCACGGTTCCGAAGGTGTGACCCTGGTGGGTTTCGGATCGTACAGGGGAACAGTGATGGCTGCGGACGCCTGGGGCTCCCCTGAACGGGTGCTTACTGTGCCGGAAGCCCGGACCGGCAGCCACGAGGACCTGCTGCACAGGGCTCTGGGCGCGCCGGCGTTGTTGGAATTCGGCAGGGACAGGTCCGGTCCGTGGCTGTCAGCCTGGTTGGGTCACCGGGCCATCGGCGTTGTCTACCGCCCGGCAAGGGAATCCGGAAACTATGTTCCCACCCGGATGGGAGGGCGCTATGACGCCCTCATCTGGATGGAGCAGACCTCGGCGCTTCGTCCGCTCCATCACGAGGCGCCGCCAAGTGAGCCGGAGTTCGAAACCGAGCCCACCGGTTTCTGAGCTGCCGCTGGAAAGCGAAGCAGCCGTTTCATCACCAGGCCGGTTACCAGTGCCATGCCGGCGGCCATCAGGATAGCGGCGGCAACGCCGATGGCGATCACCGTCGTCGGCGGCTGTCCCGGCTGCCACAGCGGAGGTGCGACGGCGAAGAAGAGTCCCAGCCCCACGCACCATGCCAGCGCGTTCCCGGCCACCCACCGTCCGCTGTGCGCGAGGTGCCGGCGGAGTTCCGGCCATTGCGCCAGCCCGATCGAACACAGCAGCAGCAGGGCGCCGGGAACCGCGACGGCGAGCTGCAGGGCAGGCGGCCAAGGCTGCCATTGATCGGCGAAAGCACCGGGGCTGAGCCCCAGGAGCCAGGCGATTGCCGCGCCGGCGGCGGTGCGGATGGTCCACCTAGTCACGCTGAGGCCGGGAAGCCGGCTTCGGAGCACGTGCGCCTGGGCGAGCCCCAGGACTGTGCCTTCGACGACGCCGGCCGCCACCAGCCAGGCCATCCCGCCGGCGGTGTCCGGAATGATTACGAAGACTGCGACGACGGCGGGAGCCAGGAATCCTGCACTCTCACCGAGGGTGACCCACAGGAACCAGCGGCGGAGGAACGGTTGGGGCCGCGAGGGGGCGGCGGTGCCGGCCCTGGTCTGCTCCATGGGCCCGACGCTACGCGCGGCACCGGCACCGGGTGAGGGGCTTAAGGCCCTAACCCCTGTGTCTGCCGCCGGAGCACACTGAAGGTGTCAGCGGCCTCCGGCGTGCTGATCCGAAAACGCGATGGAGAAGAGCAGGATTCAGAATGAGCAAACCAATCGTCGTCGGCATCAACGGCTCCACCGGAAGCGAGGCCGCAATGTCGTGGTCGCTCCACCGGGCAGCCAGGCTCAAGCTTCCGGTGATCGCCGTCCATGCGGTGGATGACCGGTGGATGTCGCCGGACTTCCAGTACCACGAACTGATCAGGGAATCAGGCATGGAGCTGCTGAGGCAGGTGCAGGAGGATGCTGCCAAGAAGGAACCCGACGTGGCCGTCGACGTGCAGTTGCGCCACGGCAGCGCGGGCGCCGCGCTCAGGGAAATGTCCAAAGACGCCGCCATGGTGGTCATCGGATCACACCACCGTCATTGGGCCGACGGAGGACCCATGACGGACCGGGCCCTTCAGGTCGTTACTGCGTCGGACAGCCCGGTGGCGGTTATTCCGCAGGATCAGGGACCGGAAGGCCGCGGCGTGGTGGTGGGCGTGGACGGCTCGGAGGAGTCCTTGCAGGCTGTTGCATTTGCCGCAGCGGAAGCAGACCGCGAGGGGGACGAACTGACGGCCGTTCTGGCTTTCCGGCGCCCAGCCCGCTGGGTGCAGAGCGGGATGCCTGCCAGCGGGCTGGCGGAAGTCATTGAGGAAGAGGACAAGATTGTGCTTGCCGAGTCGGTCGCTGGGCTGCGGGATAAGTACCCCGATCTGGTGGTGAATCAGGTGCTGGACAAGGACACCGATCCGGCCAAGGCTCTCGTGGAGGCCGCTGCGAACGCGCGTCTCCTGGTCATCGGCAGCCGCGGACGCGGGGGATTCAGCCGCCTTGTCCTTGGCTCCACGGCCCACGCGGTTCTGCTGCGGGTTCCGTGCCCCACGGTGGTCACCAGGGTCCACAAGGTCAAGCACGAGGAATAGCGGGCACTGTCAGTGCATGGCGATGGCCCCCTCCGAGGAGGGGGCCATCGCTATGTGCGGAAGTCGCCGTCGCGCTTCACTGGCGCTCCGGACACCAGGTCCTGGGCGCTAGATCCACTTTGGTGCTGCGGGCACTTCAGGCAGGTCAGCGTCCGACGCCGGTGCGGCGGCGTCCGCTGCTGTCCCGGCTGGTGCTGCGGTGCTCGTCGCTGACACGCCGTGGGTGCCGCGGCCGGTGGCCCATTGGGTGATGGCAGTGAGCGGGCCGGAGATCAGTGTTGGTGTTTGGGCGCTGGTGTCGCCGAAGGCCATTCCGCCCGGCTGGTCGGTGACTTTGATCAGCAGTCCGGTGTCGGTGCCGCGGGTGTGCCAGGCACTGGTGATGTCCGCCAGGAGCCGGGCCAGGACGGGTGCGGGGATGTCGGTGAAGGTGGCGCCGTTGTCCAGGTCTACGGCGTGGACCCAGACTTCGCGGGTCCGCATCCAGACGGTTTCCTCGGCCGGGACGGTCCTGCCTTGGGCTGTTGTGACTTTGTGGTGCCAGGCTTCTGCAGGGAGGTCGCGCCATTCGACGTTCAGGTGCACTGCGGAGTGGTCGAAGAGGTGCCGCAGCGCGATCGGCGGCAGGGTGGCTCCGAATTTGATTTCGTGGTCCCTGACCTCGGTGGAGGCGTACATGGGTGTTTCCACGCCGGTGGCTGCCCACTCGATGAGCCGCGCGATGGCCCGGGCGTTGTAGCCGATGTGGGCCGTGACGTGCCGGCGGGTCCAGCCCGGCAGCAGCGAGTCCCCGTCGAGGTCCGCGTCGGTGAGCTCGTTGAGTTTGCGGGCGAAGAACGCCGTGCCCCGCCGTGCCTGCAGCAAACCCTCGAGCAGGACCGGGTCCGTGGTCTGGTCGTGGCGGGCGACCATCAGGCTTCCTTGACCACGCGGTTGCTCAGCTGGCCCAGGCCCTCGATGGTGGTGACCAGGATCTGGCCTTCCTGCAGGTAGCGCTTCGGGTCCTGGGCGTGGCCCACCCCGCCGGGGGTGCCGGTCGCGATCACATCCCCGGGGTTCAGCGTGATGATCGTGGAGATGTAGGAGACCAGGAATTCCGGGGTGAACACGAGGTCCCCGGTCGGGGTGCTCTGCTGGATCTCGCCGTCCACCGCGGAGGTCATTAGGGGACCGGCGGTGAACTCATCCTGCGTGACCAGGGCGGGTCCAAACGGGGTGGACTTCTCCCAGGTCTTGCCCTGGAGCCACTGGATGGTGCGGAACTGGTAGTCACGCATGGACACATCGTTCAGCACCGAGTACCCGGCGATGTAATCCTTGGCGTCGGCTTCGCTGATCCGGCGGCCCTTCTTGCCGATCACCACGGCAAGTTCGGCTTCCCAGTCCACGGTGTCCGATTCCTGCGGCAGCGCCAGGTCATCGTTCGGGCCGATCAGGGATTCCTGGTACTTCGCGAACAGGGTGGGGTACTCGGGGATTTCCCGGCCCATTTCCTTGATGTGGTTGCGGTAGTTGTGGCCCACGCAGATGATCTTCCCCGGGAACGGGACCACCGGGGCGAGGTCCGCGCCCTCGAGCGGATGCGTCGCGCCGGCCGCAGCCTTCGCCTTCTCTTCCCAGGCGGAGTCTTTCAGGAGTTCCCCGACGTCGGAGAACCCGTCGATTTCGGTCAGTGTGGTCCCGTCCTGGCGGACAGCCACGGTGTTCTGGCCGGTGCCGGTGCCGGTGCGGAGGGTGAGGAGTCTCATTACTTGGTGCGTCCTTCGATGTAGGTGCGGTTGAAGTTCAGTCGTTCGAAAATGGGGGCGTCGCTGAACCGGAAGAGGTCGAATTCGCTCTCGGCCTGCAGGGACCATTCAGCCCAGGACGGGACAACGAAGAGGTCGCCCTTTTCCAGGGTCCTGCTCTCGCCGTTCAGGACCACGGAGCCGGTCCCTTCGAAGACCTGCCAGACGCTGGAGCCGACCTCGCGGACGCCCTGGGTGGTGGCGCCGGCGCGGAGGCGGTGGAATTCGGCACGGATGGTGGGCATCACGTCCCCGCCGGTGGTCGGGTTGGTGTAGCGGACGGCCGCGTGGCCCTGGGACACGGTGGCCGGGTGGCCCTCGTCCTCGAGCAAGAGCTGCTCGCGCAGGGCGGCGTCGGTGTATTCCCACCGGTACGCCGCGATGGGGGAGCTGGTGGTGTCATCCAGGCCCGAGAGCGGGCGCAGGCCCGGGTGGGCCCAGAGCCGCTCGGACCGGGAGATATCCGGGGTGGCCTCGTCCGTGACCCGCTCGGTGCCGAACTCGAAGAACCCGGCATCGGCGTAATGCACGAACGGGATGTCCAGCCCGTCGATCCAGGCCATCGGCTCATCCGTGTCGTTATGGTGGCCGTGGAAGTTCCAACCCGGAGTCAGCAGGAAATCACCGCGGGACATCCGCACCGGATCCCCGTTCACCACCGTCCACACACCCTCGCCCTCAACGACGAAGCGGAACGCGTTCTGCGAGTGCCGGTGCTCCGGTGCGGTCTCGCGGGCACCAAGGTACTGGATCGCAGCCCACAACGTCGGAGTCGCGTACGGGGTACCGGCAAGGCCCGGGTTCGCCAGCGCAATCGCGCGGCGTTCCCCGCCACGGCCCACCGGCACCAGATCCCCGGCACGGGCCGCCAGCGGATACAGATCACTCCACCGCCACACATGAGCCACCGCCTTCGGCGACGGGACCATCGGCATCAAATCCGCGATCTCAGTCCACAACGGGATCAGGTTCTCCCGATCAAAATCCCGGTACAGCTCTTTCAGCTGGGCAGCTTCTTCAGGCGTCGGCTCCGGAGCAGTTTGCCCCGCGGCCACTGATTCATGAGTCGTGTTCTCGGCGCTGATGGACACGTGGGCCTCCTCGATAGGTCAGAACGGTTCTTGGCGTAGTTCGACTCTACGGATGCCGTGGTGTGACCCCCAACATATTCTGCTGGTCAGAATTATTCGACCAGTTCGTCGGCGGGGCCGCGGGACGCCCCGCCCGGTGTTCAGTCCGGCTCGGCCGGATTTGCTGCAATGTCGATTTCCAGCTGCCGGCAGGTTTCCCGCAGGGCAGGCACCAGTCCGGCATCGAACACCCTGCGGAAGCGGGTCGCGGGAGTGGCCACGCTGAGCGCGCCCACCACCTTCCCGTGCCTGTTGTGCAGGGCGATCCCGAGGGCACTCACACCCTCCTCGGTGCCTTCGAAATTGGCGGCGAAACCGTTGTTGCGGATCGACTCCAGCTCGCGCAGGAACGCCGGGTACTCCTCAGCGGGGATGGTGTCCCCGCCGATCTCGGCGTTGTTGCTGCGGAAGAGCTGGTCGATCATGGGAAGCTCCAGTTCGGCGAGCATGGCCTTACCTCCGGAGGTTTTGTTGGCAGGCATCACCGTCCCCTGCCGGTCACCCACTCGCAATACATTGTTTCCCTCCACAGTGGTCAGGAACCGTATTTTCGTACCCACCCGCACCATGAGGTTGACGGTCTCGTTCAGCTGCGCGGAGAGCAGTTCCATATGCGGCTGGGCGAGCGAGCGGAGCAGCCTGGTCCAGCTCAGCCCTGCCGGACCCACGCCCATTGCCGGGCCGGGCACGTAGCGCCGGGTTTCGTCCTGCACGGCGAAGCCCCGGTAGACCAGCATCGCCAGCAGGCGGTGGGCAGTGGACGGGGCCACGCCCAGCTCCTCGGCGGCGTCCTTGAGGCGCAGCGCGCCGCCGTCACGGAGCAGCTGCAGGAGCTGCAGCGCGTTGTCCACAGCCTCAATGGAATAGGTGGGCCGCTTCTGCACCGGCCTCCGGACTGATTTGGACGCCGGCTTGGAGCTGGTCTGTTTCTGCACATCAGAATTATATTGTGGTTCACGGCATGCGGCTAAGACAGTAGTGGCATGAATCACACAACTTCCGCTGCAGCGCCGCAACGGTCTTCCCCCGGGGATACCGCCCCCACTTCCGCTGATGGGCCTGCATCGCGGTTCTCCAAAGCGTCGGCCGCGGCCGTCCTCGTCTGCTGGCTTTTGGTGGTCTTCGATGGCTACGACCTGATCGTCTACGGCACTGTCCAGTCTTCGCTGATCTCCGAGACCGGCTGGGGCCTGAACAAAGCCACCGCCGGGACCATCGGCTCCATGGCCTTCCTCGGCATGATGATCGGCGCGATTTTCGCCGGCCGGATGGCCGACTCGTGGGGTCGCCGCCGCACCATCCTGGGTTGCGCCGTCGTGTTCTCGATCTTCACGGCCCTCTGTGCCTTCGCCCCCAACGCTGCCGTCTTTGGCGGACTGCGGCTCCTCGCCGGCATCGGGCTCGGCGGACTGGTGCCCTCGGCTAACGCCCTGGTTGCCGAGCTGGTCCCCACCAAGTGGCGGTCCACCATCGCCACGCTGATGATGTCCGGTGTTCCGATCGGCGGATCCATCGCCGCCCTGGTCGGCATCCAGCTGATCCCCGCCTTCGGCTGGCAGGCCATGTTCCTTGTGGCCGTACTTGCCCTGGTGATCGTGGTGCCGCTGGGACTGAAATACCTCCCGGAGACACTGGCCCCGGTCCGAGCCGCAGGCAGTGCCAGTGCGGTCAAGGAACCGTCCGGCTTCTCCTCCCTGCTCCGCGCCCCGTACCTGGGCGTCAGCATTCTGTTCGCCCTGGCGACGATCGCCACCCTGTTCGCCTGGTACGGGCTGGGTACCTGGCTGCCCAACCTCATGCAGCTGGCGGGGTACAACCTCGGTTCCGCCCTGACCTTCGCCCTGGCCCTCAACCTGGGTGCGGTGGCCGGTTCGGTCATCACGGCCTGGGCCGGGACCCGCTTCGGTCCGGTGCCGACGGCGATCGCCGCTGCCGCCGTCGCCGCCGTCGCGCTGGTGGTCCTCATCACGGGGCCGTCTGTCACTGTCGTGTACCTCATGCTGGTCCTTGCCGGCGTCGGCACCCACGGCACGCAGTGCCTCATCATCGCCGCCGTCGCGAGCCACTATCCCGGGCACCTGCGGGGGACCGCGCTGGGCTGGGCACTGGGGACGGGCCGCATCGGCGCCGTCGTCGCGCCCCAGGTAGGCGGACTCCTGCTGGCTGCCGGACTGGGCGTCAATTCCAATTTCCTCGCCTTCGCCGGTGCAGCCGCCGTCGCCGCGGTCCTGCTGGCCGCCGTCGGCCTCAAACTCAAGTCGAAACTCTCAATCTCACCCTCATCTTCATCAACAGGAGTAAGCAATGTCTGAGCACGCCACGTCCACCGATGTCCTCGTCATCGGAGGGGGAATGGCCGGACTGGCCGGAGCCCTCGCGCTGCGCGAAAACGGCGCCAACGTCACCCTCGTAGAACGCGCACCCGAGTTCGGCGAGGTGGGTGCGGGGCTGCAGATGGCCCCCAACGCCTCCCGCGTCCTCCGCCGCTGGGGCCTGCTGGAGAAGGCCCTCGAAATCGGGGTCCAGCCCAAGCACCTGGTCTTCCGCGACGCCATCACCGGCGAGGAGCTCACCCGCCAGACCCTCGGCGCGGAATTCGAGGAGCGCTACGGCGCGCCCTACGTCGTGATCCACCGCAGCGACCTGCACCGGGTCCTCCTCGAAGGCTGTGAGGCCGCCGGCGTCAAGCTCGTCAACGACGTCATGGTCGAAAGCGTCGAAACCGTGAACGGCCGCGGTGTCGCCCACACCGCAGCCGGCGGTGACTACGAGGCCGACGTCGTGATCGGCGCCGACGGCCTCCGGTCCACGCTCCGCCCGCTCGTGGCCAACGACGAACCCGTCTCCTCGGCCTACGTCGCCTACCGCGGCACGGTGCCGATCACCGGGAACACGCCCAAGGCTGACCTTGAAGACGTCATCGTCTACCTCGGACCGGACTGCCACCTGGTGCAGTACCCGCTGCGCAAGGGCGAACTGCTGAACACCGTGGCCGTCTTCAAGTCGCCGTCCTTCGAAGCCGGCGTCGAACAGTACGGTGGAGTGGACGAGCTCGAGGCAGCCTACAAGGACTGCGTCCCGGCCGTTCAGGAAGCGCTGAAGAACCTGGCCACCGGCATCCGCTGGCCCATGTACGACCGCGACCCGATCGAGAACTGGGTTGCCGGCCGGATGGTGCTCATGGGCGACGCCGCGCACCCGATGCTCCAGTACCTCGCGCAGGGCGCCTGCCAGGCCCTCGAGGACGCAGCCGTGCTGCAGGATGTCAGCGTCGGCACCGTCTTCACCGCGGACGGCGTCAACCCGGAAGCCTGGGATGGCGCCATCAAGGAGTTCAACAACATCCGCGCCGGCCGCACCGCCCGGGTCCAGCGCACCGCCCGTGTCTGGGGCGAGTCCTGGCATGTCTCCGGGCTGGCCCGGACGCTGCGCAACCTGCTCTTCAAGAGCCGGAAGGACAACGACTTCCACTACAACGACTGGCTGTACGGCCAGGCTGGCGACGGAATTCCAGCGGCCGTCCGTAAGGAAACCGCGGTGAAAGTTCCCGCCTGATCCTGTGCCCCAGGCTTAGCGCTACACACTGAAAAGTGCCGGACACGGAAACGTGTCCGGCACTTTACGTGCAGCACGGTGTGTTGCTGGCCCTTCTGCCCCTCGGTAACGTTTTGAGTGGGGCTCCCGGAGGAAAGGATGCCGCCGTGAGGAATGTCTCCCTCTACCTGGACGTGGACGGCGTGATCTGCCCGTTCGGTGCCTCAGGAAACACGGACTGGGGGAGCCGCTGGCGGACGTCCGATGCCGGACTCCTCGAAGTGACGTACGCCGGTGAACTTGTGGAATCCCTCAACTCGCTGTCCATAACACCCGGCGTTCGCTGCGTCTGGCTCACCAGCTGGGAGGAGATGGCGCCGGAATATCTGTGCCCCGCCATCGGCCTTGCCGGGCGGAAATGGCCTGTCCTTGCCAGTGATGGGCTGGGCGGAGGCGACGGCTGGTGGAAACTGCGGGCCCTGCAACGCGACATCGAGGCGTGCGCTCCGGACCGTGCTGTGTGGATTGACGACCAACTCGATTACGAAGCCGAGGCCCGTGCATGGGCGTCCGTCCTCAGTGGGCGCCTGCTGTTGATTTCACCGCATCCAAGGCGGGGCTTGTCCCCGGTTGAACTGGACGCAGTCCGTGCATTCCTTTGACCGCCCGGTGTTTTGTCCTCAGGGCGTTGACGCGTACGATCGTTAGGGTTTCAAGCCCCTTCCGAACAACACCGCGTTAACTGCCGGCAAATGCCGTGTGAACTTTGCGTGCGGACGGGGGCAACGGGGAAGTGGAACTGCTGACCGTCGACTCTGCAGATTGGGCAACAGGTGGAAATCACCTTCATGGTGGCGCTGGTTATAGCGCTGGCACTTTTTTTCGACTTCACCAACGGATTTCATGACACCGCCAACGCAATGGCCACGCCCATTGCCACCGGTGCCATCAAACCGAAGACGGCAGTCGCGCTGGCAGCGGTCCTGAACCTTGTGGGAGCGTTCCTCTCCACGGAAGTGGCCAAGACGGTTTCCGGCGGCATCATCAAGGAGGGGGCAGACGGTATCCAGATCACCCCGGACATCATTTTTGCCGGCCTGATGGGCGCCATCCTCTGGAACATGATCACGTGGCTGAAAGGCCTGCCGTCGAGTTCTTCGCACGCCCTCTTCGGCGGCCTGATCGGCGCCGCGATCGCCGGCATCGGCATCCATTCGGTGAACTTTGAATCCCTGCTGCAAAAGGTCATCCTTCCCGCCATCTTTGCTCCGGTGATCGCCGGCGGAGTGGCCTACGTCTGTACCCGCCTGGCCTACGCGCTAACGTCCCGGCACGATCCGGAGACCGGCAGCAAGCTCACGCAGAAGCGCGGCGGTTTCCGGACCGGCCAGATCTTCACGTCCAGCCTGGTGGCCCTGGCACACGGGACCAACGATGCCCAGAAGACCATGGGCATCATCACCCTCGTGCTGATCTCCGCCGGAACGCAGACGCCCGGCTCCGGCCCGCAGTTCTGGGTCATTGCAGCCTGTGCGTTCGCGATTGCCATCGGAACCTATGCCGGCGGGTGGCGGATCATCCGCACCATGGGCTCGGGCCTTACCGACGTCAAGCCCGCCCAGGGCTTCGCTGCTGAAGCCAGCACGGCGTCCGCCATCCTCGCTTCCTCCCACCTTGGCTTCGCACTGTCCACCACGCAGGTGGCGTCCGGATCCGTCATCGGCTCCGGTCTGGGCCGCAAGGGCACCTCGGTGCGCTGGGGCACCGCCGGGCGCATCGCCGTCGGCTGGCTTTTCACCCTCCCGGCCGCCGGGATCGTCGGCGCCCTGACGGCCCTGCTCGTCATGACCGGAACGGTGGGTGTAGTCATCGCCGCCGTTGCCGGGACCGGCGCCGTGCTGTTTATGTTCGTGCAGTCCCGCAAGTCCCATGTGGGCCACCACAATGCCGTGGAGGTCGAGGAAGCAGGCCAGGCCGTCCGCTTCCGCAAAAAGAAGGCAATGGCCGCCAGCCGCGCCAACAAGCTGAAGGGTGGCAATTAAATGAAATGGTTGGAATTGGTGCAGGTGGCCGGTGCCACGCTCCTTGCCGCCGTGACGGTAGTGGTCCTTTACTCCATCGGCGTCCGTTTCACCGCCATCGCCGGTGATCCCGAGCAGGCCACGCCGCGGTGGATGAAATCACTCGCCTACGCCTGCTTCGGGCTGTGCGGCCTGGCGGTGCTGTTCGGCCTCTACCTGATCATTCCTTACTTCAGCAAGTAGCTCCCGGCAGTTACCCGTGGAGCGCACGGGACTGCTCTGGCGGATATGACCCAACGGGGGAATAGTTAACACTGTTTCAGCGAGTTTGGTCCGGCTCCGCGGCCGGCCGATGCCGGGAGCCATCCCGAAGGGTTTATCCAGGCCGGTTCCCCTGCCGGGAACCGCAAGCAGGTGGGTCTGTCATGCACAGTCAAACCGGAGCAGCAGCCCGGCTAGCAGCCGGACTCCCAGGAATTGCCGCGGCTTTGTGCCTGCTGGCCCTCTCGGGCGGATGCGCCTCTCCGCCATCCCCGCCACCGGAATCCGAGGCAAGTTCGACGACGGCGGGGCCACCAGCCGCCTCGGATCCCGCCTCCTCGTCCTCCTCCTCGAATGATCCGCCCACGGCTGCACCGTTGCCCGGTCCGGTTGACGGACCGCCTGTTGCCGGCGCCCCCGTCATCCGGTGGATCCCCGTTGGGCCGGCCGCACCCACCGATCCGCCTGAGGGGACGCTGTACGAGCTCCTGCGCAGCCGCGACTGTGCCGGCCTCCGTGAATCAACGCTGAACACGGCGTTTCCTGCCGTCTGGAAGGCCGCGGAAGCCACCTGCCAGGCACTGGCCACGGACCTGCCGGAGGACTGGCGGCAGGCACAATCCGCGCTGGCCGCGGTTCCCGGCCTGCCGGCAGAACGTTGCTGGGAAATCAAGGTCACGGAATCGCTGCATCAGGCAGTGGACCTGCGGACCGCCAACCCGGGGGCCCAGCTCGTGGTGAACGCAGCCACGGCAGGCGACGACTGCCCCCGCCGGCTGACAGGTCTGACGGTCCTCGATGGACCCTTTGCCGGCACGGCCACACCATCCGTTCCTTCAGGCGGCGGAGCCCGGGTGCGGCTTCAGGGGTTCTTCGTGAACGTGGATAAAGTGCTGGTGGACGGCAATCCGGTTGACGTGGAAGGCCCGCAGTTCGGCCCCTTCGAGTTCTACGCCCCGCCGGCCGCATCGGGCGCGACGTCCGCCACCGTGACAGTGGCGGCAACACCCCCGGTGTCCGGTGAAGCCCGGCTCCGCTACGCTGAATCGACGCCGCCAGGCCCCACGCCAACCACACCGCCCACGTCACCGCCGGACACTTCCCCGCCGCCCTCCGGGACGTCGGCAGGACCGACGTCATGAGCGGCGAACCGGAGGCGGATCCCCGCTGGAAACGCGCTGTCGACATGCTGGCGGTCATCGGCCCGCCGTTGACCATCGCGACAGCTTTGTTGGTCTACTTCGGCTGGGCACGCACGGATGCCCAGGCGAAGGCCATGGGACTGGATGTGAGCCTCTTCGGCTTCACCGTTCAGGACTTTGTCCTCAGGAGCATCCCGTCTTTGTTCATCCCGCTAGTCTGGCTGCTGATTGTGGCTGCCGTCTGGCTTTCCGTGGACAGGTTCCTGGCCGGACGCCTCACCGCCGGCCGGGGTGCGGGCATCCGGAGGCTCGCCGCAGTGATCCTGGTTGCGGGACTGGCCTGCGCAGCCGCCATGTGGCTGGTAGTGATTCTCCAGCCGGAACGCACCGTGCTGTTCGTGCCATACATCATGGCCGGCGGCGTGCTCCTGGCGGCCTGGGGACTAAGTCTGTGGCGGCGGTCCGCGGAAGTACCCGGGCGCAGCCTGGCCGCACTCTCCCGCGGGTCCGAAAAGACGCTCATCTTCTGCCTGGTGACGCTGCTCCTCTTCTGGGGCACGTCCGACTACGCCCAGGCGCTGGGCCGGGGACTTGCCGTGAGCTACGAGCAGCGGTCCGCGCTCCTGCCCACCGCCGTTGTATACAGCAAGGACCGGCTGGGCATCAGTGCGCCCAACGTCACCGAACAATCCAGCGGCACGGCGGAACATCCGGTGTACCAGTACAGCGGCCTCCGGCTGCTCGTGGTCAGCGGCGGCCGCATCTTCCTGCTCAACGAGGGCTGGACGCTCCGGAGCGGCAAGGTGGTGGTGCTCCGCGATGATCCGGGCATGCGCGTGGAGTATGGGAACCCCGAGTCCAAATGACTAGGCTGGGGCCATGTCCAGACTCCAATATTTCGTGGCCTCATCCCTCGACGGATTCATCGCCACATCCGATGACAACCTGGCATGGCTCCTCCAGTTCGACGGGTTCGAAGGCGGCCGGGAAAGCTACGAAGCCTTCATGTCCGAGGTCGGCTGCATCGTTATGGGCGGGGACACCTACGCCTGGCTGATGGAGCACGAGCCGGACAACTGGCCCTACCCTGACACGCCGTGCTGGGTCTTCACCCACCACGAACACTCCGCGCCCCGGGGAGCCGACATCACGTTCGTCCGCGGCGACGTCCGCGAATTCATGGACGATTTCAGAGCTGATGCAGGCGGCAAGAACGTCTGGCTGGTTGGCGGGGGAGAGCTCGCGGCCCAATTCGCCGACGCCGGCCTGCTGGACGAAATCATCGTGTCCATCATCCCGGTGGTCCTCGGTGCCGGAAAGCCTGTGTTGCCCGTCAGGACAGGGCCCACCCGGCCGCTGGAGCTGGCGGCGTCCAGCACGATGGGCCGGGGAATTGTCGAGCTGCGGTACCGGCTCGGCTGAAGCGTTAGGGTGCGATGTCCCGGATCAGGTTGGTGATGCGGGCGGTGGACAGCCGGCGGCCCTTCTCATCGGTCATCACGATCTCGTGCGTGGTCAGCGTGCGTCCCAGATGGATGGCGGTGCAGATTCCCGTCACAGTGCCGGAGGCGATGGCGCGGTGATGGGTTGCCCCCACCTCGATGCCCACCGCCTGCCGTCCCGGGCCGGCGTGCATTCCCGCAGCGAATGAGCCGAGGGTCTCGGCCAGCACCACGTGGGCGCCGCCGTGCAGGATGCCGGCCACCTGCGTGTTGCCTTCCACAGGCATGGTTGCCACGGTTCGTTCGGGGCTCATTTCGAGGAAGTGGATGCCCATCTTCACCACCAGCGCGCCGACGCCGTATTCGCCGAGCCACTCATGCATTTCCTTCGGGATTCCGGCGGCTGCCAGTTCGTCAGCGAACGGCCCGGGCGTGAAATTGTCCATCATGGGAACTAGGCTGGCACCTGTGAGCGAAACTACCAAACCGGCCCTTGCCCCCTCCGCAGCAGACATCCTCCCGGCAGCTGAGTCCGAATCAGCGACTGCAGCCAAACCCGCCCGGAAAACCACACGCACCGCGGAGCCGGTTTCCGCCACCGAGGCACCCGTGATTCCCATCACCGACCAGCCCCGCCTCCTGGTGCTGGACGGGCACTCGATGGCCTTCCGGGCGTTCTTCGCGCTGCCCGCGGACAAGTTTTCCACCGCCGCGGGACAGCACACGAACGCGATCCACGGCTTTACGTCCATGCTCATCAACCTGATCAAGGAACAGAAGCCCACGCACGTCGCGGTGGCGTTCGACGTCTCGGACGAGACCACCCACCGGAAGGCCGAGTACAGCGAGTACAAGGGCGGCCGAAACGAAACACCCCGTGAGATGAGCGGCCAGATCGACCTCATTGACAAGGTCATGGGCGCGTGGGGCATCAAGACCATCAAGATGCCCGGCTACGAAGCGGATGACGTCCTGGCCACGCTCGCCGCCATGGGGGAAAAGGCGGGCTACGAAGTGCTGCTGGTGACGGGCGACCGCGACGCCTTCCAGCTGATTACGGACAACGTCTTTGTGCTCTACCCCAGGAAGGGCGTCAGCGACATTCCGCGGCTGGATGCCCCCGCCATCCAGGAAAAGTACTTTGTCAGCCCCGCCCAGTATTCGGACCTGGCCGCCCTGGTGGGCGAATCGGCGGACAACCTTCCCGGCGTTCCCGGTGTTGGTCCCAAGACGGCCGCCAAGTGGATCAACCTCTACGGCGGCCTGGAAGGCGTGCTGGAACACCTGGACAAGATCGGCGGGAAGGTAGGCGACTCGCTCCGCGAAAACGTGGACGCCGTGAAGCGGAACCGCCGGCTGAACAGGCTTCACACGGACCTGGAGCTTCCAGTGACCCTGGACGACCTTGCCGATCCCCGCCCGGACCAGGCTGCGCTGGAACAGCTGTTCGACGACCTCGAGTTCAAGACCATCCGCACCCGGCTCTTTGCGCTCTACGGCGCCGAAGACGTGGACCTCGCCGAGCGGGAGAGCCTCGACATCCCGGATTACAGCACACCCGCCGAAGCAGCTGAGCTGAGCGCATTCCTCGCCGCGGGCGCCGGTCAGCGGTCCGCCGTCGCCGTCGACCTCGTTCCCGGACGCATCGGCGAGGATGCCGCCGCGCTGGCAATCGTCCGGGACGGCGCCGCCGCCTACATCGATCTTTCGAGCCAGGATGCCGAGGCCGAAAACGTTCTGGCAGCGTGGCTGCGCGACCCGGAAGCGCCCAAGGTGATGCACGGTTTCAAGGCCGCCCTGAAAGCACTGACCGCCCGCGGCCTGGAACTTGAGGGCGTCGTGGACGACACCTCGATTTCCGGCTACCTCATCCAGCCCGACCGCCGCACCTACGAGCTCGCCGAGCTGGCGCAGCACCACCTCAACATCGAAATCTCCACCGCCGTTGCGAAGGCCGGACAGCTGGAGCTGGCGTTCGACGGCGACGACTCGGCCGCAGCCGGCGAACTGGTCCACGCTGCCGCCGTCGTCCAGACGCTCAGCCGCTACTTCGAGGCGGAGCTGAAGGAGCGCAAGGCGGAGGAACTGCTCTCCACCCTTGAGCTGCCGGTCAGCCGGGTGCTGGCCGACATGGAGCTCGCCGGAATCGCCATCGACATGCAGCGGATGGACGAGCAGCTGGCTGACCTCGCCAAGGTGATCGACAACGCCCAGGAGCTTGCCTTCGCCGCCATCGGCCACGAGGTCAACCTGGGATCGCCCAAACAGCTGCAGACCGTGCTCTTCGACGAACTCCAACTGCCGAAGACCAAGAAGATCAAGTCCGGTTACACCACCGACGCCGCTTCGCTCAAGAACCTGCTGGAAAAAACCGGGCACGAATTCCTGGTGCAGCTGATGGCGCACCGCGAGTCCTCGAAGCTACGCCAGATGCTGGAGTCGCTCAAGAAGTCCGTGACCGAGGACGGCCGGATCCACACCACGTACGCGCAGAATGTCGCCGCCACCGGCCGGATCTCGTCCAACAATCCCAACCTTCAGAACATCCCCATTCGCAGCGAGGAGGGCCGCCGGGTCCGTGGCATCTTCGTGGTCAGCGAGGGCTATGAGTGCCTCTTGTCCGCGGACTATTCGCAGATCGAGATGCGCATCATGGCGCACCTCTCGGGGGATGCAGGCCTGATCCAGGCGTACCGGGACGGCGAGGACCTGCACCGGTTCGTGGGATCGAACATCTTCCACGTGCCCACCGACCAGGTCACCAGCGCCATGCGTTCCAAGGTCAAGGCGATGTCCTACGGCCTCGCCTACGGCCTGACGTCGTTCGGGCTCTCCAAGCAGCTGGAGATTTCCGTTGACGAGGCCCGCACTCTGATGAAGGAGTACTTCGACCGCTTCGGAGCCGTCCGCGACTACCTGCGCGGCGTGGTGGACCAGGCCCGGATCGACGGCTACACCGCCACCATCGAGGGGCGCCGCCGTTACCTGCCGGACCTCACCAGCACGGACCGCCAGCTGCGCGAGAACGCGGAACGCATCGCGCTCAACTCACCCATCCAGGGTTCGGCGGCGGACATCATCAAGCGTGCAATGCTGGGCGTGCATGCTGAATTGAAGGCCCAGGGCCTCAAATCACGGATGCTCCTGCAGGTCCATGACGAACTGGTGCTTGAAGTTGCCGCCGGTGAACGGGAAGCAGTGGAAAAGCTTGTGACGGAGCAGATGGGCTCAGCCGCGGACCTCAGCGTGCCGCTGGAAGTCCAGATCGGCGTCGGGCCCAGCTGGTACGACGCCGGCCACTAAGTAGTCTCAATGCATGCAGGACGCCACAAGCGGGCGTCCTGCATGGGTCATTCATTCGGTTCAAGGGGGAGCAGTACGTGGCAGACAAGTATGAGATCCGGCGGTTCGGGGCGGCAGAGAAGGGCGCGCCCGGCTACGAACAGGGAACCAACTGGATCCAGGCCGTGGGCTTCGGATTCCACGACACCCGCAGGAGCGATGAATTCGTGGACAAGATCATGTCCATGTACCGCTCGGACGGACGCGAGCTGACCGGCGTCTACCAGACGGGGGAGGTCGCACCGCACGCCTTGAGCGCCGGCATCCCGGTGGCAACCTTCGGGACACTCCGCAGGGACCTCAATGTCGGCTACGGTCGCCAGCTGCTGACGCATATGGTGACGGCGGTGACTGTGCGGGGGACACACCGCCGCCAGGGGCTGCTGCGGCGCATGATGACGGAAGACCTTACCGCAGCGAAGGGCGACGGCCTTGCCATGGCGGCCCTGACCGCTTCGGAGGGCTCCATTTACGGCAGGTTCGGCTACGGCGTTGCAACCTTTGAACGCAGTATCAAGGTGGATACCGGACCGCGGTTCGGGCTCCATCACGAGCCCTCCGGCACGGTGGAAATCGCCGACCGCAAGGTCCTGCTCGACCTGGCCCCCGAAGTGTTTGAGCGCGTACACCGGCACACCCCGGGTTCCATCGTCCGCCAGGACGCCTATCGGCAGAACGTGTCCGGGACCGTGGGCCGTGACGGCAACGAAGACGAAGCCATCAAATGCGCGCTGCACTATGACGCCGCGGGAGCAGTGGACGGCTACGTCTCGTACAAGTTCGCCGGCTGGGACACCAAGCCCTACACGGTGGAAGTGGTGGACCTCGTGGCAGGAACGGATGCCGCGTACCTGGAGCTCTGGCAGTTCCTGGGCAGCATCGACCTGATCCAGCGGGTCAGCTGGGCGGACGCACCGGTGGACGATCCGCTGGTGTGGGCCCTCTCGGACCCGCGCTGTGTTGAGGCCTCTGACCACAGGGACATGCTCTGGCTGCGGATACTGGACAGCGAGAAAGCGCTGGGCGCCCGGCGCTACTCCGCAGACGGACGGCTGGTCCTCGCCGTCGAAGATGCCCTGGGATTCGCCGGCGGCACTTTCGTCTTGGACGTCAGCGGCGGAGAGGCCAGCATTTCGGCAGCGCCGGCAGAGACGCGGCCGGACCTGTCCATGGACGTAGCCGACCTCGCCTCCATCTACCTCGGAGCAGTGTGTCCGGTGACCTTGAAGGCAGCTGGACGGATCAGGGAACACGCGCCCGGCGCCGCCCTCCGGGCGCGGTTGATGTTCGCCGTCGAACGGGCGCCGCACTGCCTGACGCACTTCTAAGCCGATTCCGGCCGGCCGCCCCGCGGCACGAGCCGGGCGAAAGCGGCCGGCAACCATGCCGGCCGCTTTGACCGGTGTTGGCCGCGGCGACTAGAATAAACGGGCGTGTACTACGTGCACGTGTCTAGAATCCACAAAATCAGGATGAACCTGGCAGACCCATGTGGTCAGCCATCACCCGCGCCCCCGTCCATACGGGTGTGCGGCGGTCCGCCTGACCGACTAACTATCCACAACGGAGCCCCTACTACATGACCATCACCTCCACCGAGAAGCCCGGTACCCCCGTAGTCGCTATTAACGACATCGGTACCGCTGAGGACTTCCTCGCAGCAGTCGACGCCACCATCAAGTACTTCAACGACGGAGACCTCGTCGAAGGTACCGTCGTCAAGGTCGACCGCGACGAAGTTCTGCTCGACATCGGTTACAAGACCGAAGGTGTCATCCCCTCCCGCGAGCTGTCCATCAAGCACGACGTTGATCCCGGAGACGTCGTCTCCGTTGGCGATCAGGTCGAAGCCCTGGTGCTCACCAAGGAAGACAAAGAAGGCCGCCTGATCCTCTCCAAGAAGCGTGCTCAGTACGAGCGCGCCTGGGGCGACATCGAGAAGGTCAAGGAAGAAGACGGTGTCGTCACCGGTACCGTCATCGAGGTTGTCAAGGGTGGTCTTATCCTCGACATCGGTCTGCGCGGCTTCCTGCCCGCATCCCTCGTCGAGATGCGCCGTGTGCGCGACCTTGCTCCGTACATCGGTCAGCAGATCGAAGCCAAGATCATCGAGCTGGACAAGAACCGCAACAACGTTGTGCTGTCCCGCCGTGCATGGCTCGAGCAGACCCAGTCCGAGGTCCGCTCCACGTTCCTCAACAAGCTGGAAAAGGGCCAGGTTCGTCCGGGCGTCGTTTCCTCCATCGTCAACTTCGGTGCCTTCGTGGACCTGGGCGGCGTAGACGGCCTGGTTCACGTTTCCGAGCTCTCCTGGAAGCACATCGACCACCCGTCCGAGGTTGTCGAAGTTGGCCAGGAAGTCACCGTCGAGGTTCTCGAGGTCGACCTGGACCGCGAGCGCGTTTCCCTGTCGCTCAAGGCTACGCAGGAAGATCCGTGGCAGACCTTCGCCCGCACCCACGCCCTCGGCCAGGTTGTTCCGGGTAAGGTCACCAAGCTGGTTCCGTTCGGTGCGTTCGTTCGCGTCGAAGACGGCATCGAAGGCCTCGTTCACATCTCCGAGCTGGCAGTCCGCCACGTGGAGCTGGCAGAGCAGGTTGTCTCCGTTGGTGACGAGCTGTTCGTCAAGGTCATCGACATCGACCTTGAGCGCCGCCGCATCTCCCTCTCCCTCAAGCAGGCTAACGAGGGCGTTGACGCCGACAGCACCGAATTCGATCCGGCTCTCTACGGCATGGCCGCTGAGTACGACGAAGAGGGTAACTACAAGTACCCGGAGGGCTTCGACCCGGAGTCCAACGAGTGGCTTGAAGGCTACGAGAACCAGCGCGCAGCCTGGGAGCAGCAGTACGCTGACGCCCAGACCCGCTGGGAAGCACACAAGAAGCAGGTTGCCCAGCACGCTGCCGACGACGCTGCAGCTGCAACGTCCGGTGACAGCGATTCCGGCACCACCAGCTACTCCTCCGAGCCGGCTGCAGCCGAGACCGGTGCAGGCACGCTTGCCTCGGACGAGGCCCTTGCTGCACTGCGCGAGAAGCTGACCGGCAACTAATTTCCCGGTTCTCCTCCGGACGTGATTCCGGAGGGCCCAGGCAGTTAGCACGCTGAAGGTGGCCGTCCCCGAAAGGGGGCGGCCACCTTTCGTTTAAGCCAGCAACGGTGCTTATCCCAGCAACCGATCTGTCGCAGGATCCGCGCTCCCGTTGAAATATTGGTCGAGGACTTCCTGGAATACCGGTTCCGCAGGATCTGCACGCAGGAAGAGCGTCATGGAGGACTGCAGCTTCCGGGCGTCGATCCCGCCGAACATCCGGACAGCACTGACCCCGCTGTGGGTAACAACAGCCCGGGCGCACTCGAGCAGCCGCGGACCGAGCACCGGGTGCCCCAAATAGGCTTTGGCCTCGGCCAAGGAGGTGATCGCGTACCTCCGGGAGGTGGAGCTCTGTCCCAGCCCGGCGATCTGGGGAAAGATGAACCACATCCAGTGGCTCTCCTTCGACCCGCCGGTTAGTTCGGCAAGGGCCCTTCGATAGGTTCCGTTGGCGTCCTGGGCCTGCACAAACCGTTCCAGGTTGAAGGGATCTTCCACGGGCTGCCTCCCTAACTGAGTTGGGTACTCCGGTCGGGTACCGTCCGTCCATCCAACCACCGGCCCCGCCGTGTGGCGAGGGGGCTGCTGACCGCTAGAGGGTGATCCTCGCCGTCAGGGGCGTGATAACGCCGTCCCCGGCCAGCTCCGCACCGGCGGAGCGAAGGAGCGACTGGGCAGCGGTATTTCCGGCAGTGGTTTCGGCCACCAGCACCGCGGCGCCAGTGCCGGCGCCCACAGCGCGGACGAGTTTCAACGCCTCCCGGCCGACGCCCCGGCCCCGGAAGCTGCGGCCCAGCCACAGCCCGGTTTCCAGCGTCGTAACGGCCGGCGCTGCCGTTCCGGTGCGTTTGAGCCGGATGGAACCGGCCAGTTGTCCGCGGCAGCTGATGGCCCACGTCTTCTGGGCGGCCGGTCCGTCGAGGCCGGCGGCCGCGGCGCGGTGGTAGTCGCGGAACCAGCTGACCCGTTCCTCGTTCCAGCCGGGAGTGGCGCCTAGCGGGGGAGTGACGTCGTCGGCAGCGGCGTCGGTGAGGGCGACGTCCAGGAGCTTCTCCAGGATCTCCTCGGTGACGTCCAGCAGTTCCACGCGGCCGGCGAGAGGTGCCGGCGAAGAAGGGGCCGTCGGTTCAGAAGGGCACATCGATCCATTCCGTTTCTCCCGGACGCAGGACGGCGCTTCCTGCTGTCATGGACGCAAGCCGTTCGGCGCCGCGCTCAAGTTCTTCAGCCTGGTCAGCCAGGGCAAGCCTGAGGACCGTGGTGCTGGCCCCGTAGCTGGTTTCCGCCATCACGTAGCCGGCAGCCCGGAGGTCGTTCTCCAGCCGGCCGGCCGCCGAATGCGGAACCTCCACGGAACAGATCCTCAGCCGGCTCCGCCGAACCAGTGGTGCCAGGTCCAGCGCGGAGGACACCGACTCCGAGTAAGCGCGCACCAAGCCGCCCGCTCCCAGGAGGATCCCGCCAAAATAGCGGACGACGACGGCACTGACGTCGCTGAGGTCCGTCACCCCTGGAGCGGTTTCGCGCCGGATGAGGGCCTCCAGCATGGGGATGCCCGCGGTTCCGGAGGGCTCCCCGTCGTCGCTGGAACGCTGGATGTCCCGGTCCGGCCCCAGGACGAACGCTGAGCAGTGGTGACGGGCGTCGTGGAATTCCTTGCGCAGTCCGGCCACGAGTGCCCTTGCGCCGTCCTCGTCGCCGGATCGCCGGAGCACGGTGATGAACCTGGACCGTTTGATCTCAAGTTCATGGCGGAAGTCGGGCCCGGCAGCAAGGGTGGTGTAGGCAGTTGCCCTGCTCTCCCTGGGTTCCGCCTCTTCCACCACCGGATCAGTCTAGTCTTGTGGGGTGCTGAAGATCGGGTTGACGGGCGGCATCGCCTCTGGGAAGTCAGTTGTTGCTTCGCGTTTGCGGGAGCTGGGGGCGGTGCTGGTCGACGCCGACGCCCTCGCCCGTGAGGTGGTGGAGCCGGGCACCCCCGGACTTGCCAGCGTGGTGGAGGCCTTCGGGGAGGACATGCTGGGTGCCGACGGCGGACTGGACCGGGCGCGGCTGGGCGCGCTGGTGTTCGGCAACCCGGACCGGCTCGCAGTACTCAACAGCATCGTTCATCCTCTGGTCCGGGAGCGGGCCGCAGCGATGATCGGCACCGCCCCCCGCGGCGCCGTCGTCGTGCAGGACATACCCCTGCTGGTGGAAACGGGCCAGGGCAGCAATTTCCATCTGGTGTTGGTGGTGGATGCCCCGGACGAGGTGCGGGTTCAGCGCATGGTGGAACACCGGGACATGACCGAGGAGCAGGCGCGGTCCAGGATGGCGGCGCAGGCCGCCAGGGATGTCCGCCTTGCTGCGGCGGACGTGGTGCTGGACAACTCCGGAACCGTCGACGAGCTTAAAGCCGCCGTCGAGGCGCTGTGGACCCGCCGGCTGGCCCCCTTCGCGGACAACATCAGCAAGGAACGGCCGGCCCCGCGCACGGGCGGCCCCGTGCTTGCCCCGGCCGATCCCACGTGGGCAACGCAGGCGGCGCGGCTCGCCGCCCGGATCCAGGCTGCCGTCCCGGCGGACATCCTGGCGGTGGATCATATCGGGTCCACGGCGGTGCCCGGGCTCGATGCCAAGGACATCATCGACCTCCAGCTGACCGTTGCCAACCTGGCGACTGCCGACCGGATTGCGCCGCTGCTCGCCGCGGCAGGCTTTCCGCTGTGGCCCGGGGTATTTGCTGACAGTCCCAAGCCTTCACACCCCGACCCGGCGGACTGGGCCAAACGCCTACACGGAAACGCGGACCCCGGCCGGCAGGTGAACCTGCACGTCCGGCCTGCCGGATCGCCGGGGTGGCGGTTCGCCCTGTCTTTCCGGGACTGGCTCCGCGATGACGCTGCCGCAAGGGCCGACTACCTGGCGGAGAAGCGGAGGGTTGCCGCGCTCCATACAGTGGACAGGTCGACGGCGGGCTACGCTGCGGACAAGGAAGCGTGGTTTACCGAGCACGCCGCGGAACGGATGGACGGGTGGGTGCGGCGCACGGGATGGCAGCCGCCGTCGTATGCCACGGCCACAGCTGCGGGCGCTGTCGGCGGTACAGCCGGAAGTACCGCCCAAAGCTGAATCGGGGCATGATGTCAGTGCCCGGCGGTAGATTAGATTCATGAGTCTTGCCCAGGAAATCAACCGCGTCGTGGCTCCGTTCGAGGTCATCAGCGAGTTCAAGCCGGCAGGCGACCAGCCGGCCGCCATCGCGGAGCTGACGGAGCGCATCAGGAACGGCGAAAAGGACGTGGTGCTGCTTGGCGCCACCGGTACCGGCAAAAGCGCGACGACCGCCTGGCTCATTGAGCAGGTACAGCGCCCAACCCTGGTGATGGTGCAGAACAAGACCCTCGCCGCGCAGCTGGCCAACGAATTCCGGGAACTGCTTCCCAACAACGCCGTCGAATACTTCGTGTCGTACTACGACTACTACCAGCCCGAGGCCTACGTGGCGCAGACGGATACCTTCATCGAGAAGGACTCCTCCGTCAACGAGGAAGTCGAACGGCTCCGGCACTCCGCCACGAACGCACTGCTGACCCGCCGCGACGTGATCGTGGTGGCCACCGTGTCCTGCATCTACGGCCTGGGTACGCCGGAAGAGTACATCGCGGGCATGGTGACGCTCCGCAAGGGGGCGGAGATGAACCGCGACGACCTGCTCCGGAAATTCGTCTCCATGCAGTACACCCGTAATGACATGGACTTCCATCGCGGCACGTTCCGGGTCCGAGGCGACACCGTGGAAATCATCCCGATGTACGAGGAACTGGCCATCCGGATCGAATTCTTCGGTGACGAAATCGAGAACATCCACACCCTGCATCCGCTGACCGGCGAAGTGATCCGGGACGAAGAAGAGATGTACGTTTTCCCGGCCTCGCACTACGTGGCCGGTCCGGAACGCATGAGCCGGGCGATCAAGCGGATCGAAGATGAGCTCGCCGAGCGGCTGCAGGTCCTTGAAAGCCAGAACAAGCTCGTGGAGGCCCAGCGGCTCCGCATGCGCACCACGTACGACCTCGAAATGATGCAGCAGATGGGCTTCTGCAACGGCATCGAGAACTACTCCTCGCACATCGACGGCCGCGCCCGCGGAACCGCGCCGCACTGCCTCCTCGACTACTTCCCTGACGACTTCCTGCTGGTCATCGACGAATCCCACGTCACCGTTCCACAGATCGGCGCCATGTACGAGGGCGACATGTCCCGTAAAAGGAACCTTGTGGACCATGGCTTCCGCCTGCCCTCGGCCATGGACAACCGCCCGCTCAAGTGGGACGAATTCCAGGAGCGCGTGGGCCAGACGGTCTATCTTTCGGCCACCCCCGGCAAGTATGAACTCGGCAAGTCCGACGGTTTCGTGCAGCAGATCATCCGGCCCACCGGCCTGATCGACCCCGAAGTCGTCGTCAAACCCACCAAGGGCCAGATCGACGACCTGCTGGGCGAGATCAAGACCCGCACGGCGAAGAACGAACGCGTCCTGGTCACCACCCTCACCAAACGGATGGCCGAGGACCTCACCGACTACCTGCTGGGGCACGGCGTGAAGGTGGAATACCTGCACTCCGACGTGGACACGCTCCGCCGCGTGGAACTCCTCCGCGAACTCCGCATGGGTGTGTTCGACGTCCTGGTGGGCATCAACCTGCTCCGTGAGGGCCTGGACCTGCCCGAGGTCTCTCTCGTGAGCATCCTGGACGCGGACAAGGAAGGCTTCCTGCGCTCCTCCACGTCACTGATCCAGACCATCGGACGCGCAGCCCGTAACGTCTCGGGACAGGTGCACATGTACGCTGACCGCATCACCGACTCCATGGCGCACGCCATCGACGAAACCAACCGCCGCCGCGCCATCCAGGTGGCCTACAACACGGAAAACGGCATCGACCCGCAGCCGCTGCGGAAGAAGATCGCAGACATCACCGACCAGCTCGCCAAGGAGGACGCCGACACGCGCGAACTGCTCGCCGCCTCCGGGAAGACCCGGGGCAAGGGCAAGGGTGCGTCCACAGTGCGGGCGGACGGTCTGGCAGCCGCGCCGGCGGAGGACCTTGTGGGACTCATCGAGCAGTTGACGGAACAGATGCACGCCGCGGCCGGCGAACTCCAGTTCGAACTCGCGGCCCGGCTGCGGGATGAAGTGGGGGAGTTGAAGAAGGAACTGCGGCAGATGCAGGCAGCGGGCCACGCCTAGGGTAAAGTTGTTCTCACGTAGGGGAGTATCCCAAGCGCTACGATCGTCAACACGCACGGCATAGATGCCCTGCCGGGCGTAGCGGGCTGCCGATTCAGCACCAAGTGCACAGGCAAAGCCGGAGAGACTTACAACGCATCTCTGTACCCTGCGAAAGGCATCCCTGTGCTCGATTTACCCGTTTGGTTTGAGGTCGGCTCATTCGTCGTCCTCGGCCTTATCCTCGCTTTCGACCTCCTCCTGGTGCTGCGCCGCCCGCACGAGCCTTCCATGAAGGAAGCCGGCCTGTGGGTCACGTTCTATGTGGCCCTGGCCCTGGTGTTTGCGGGTGCGATGTTTGCCTTCACAGGCCCGGAGTTTGGCGGGCAGTTCGTTGCCGGCTGGGTGACGGAGTACAGCCTCAGCATCGACAACCTCTTTGTGTTCATCATCATCATGGCGCGCTTCTCGGTGCCCCGTAAGTACCAGCAGGAAGTGTTGATGGTGGGCATCATCATCGCGCTGATCCTCCGCGGCATCTTCATCCTGCTCGGCGCCATCGTCATCGAGCAGTTCAGCTGGGTCTTCTACATCTTCGGCGCCTTCCTGCTCTGGACCGCGTGGAAGCAGGCCCAGGACGAGGGTGAAGACGAAGAGGACAAGGAAAACCCGCTGATCGCGAAGCTCCGCAAGGTGATTCCGATGTCGGAGAAGTTCGACGGCGGCAAGCTGCGCACCACGGTTGACGGCAAGAAGGTCTTCACCCCGATGCTGATCGTCTTCGTCACGATCGGGCTCACCGACCTGCTCTTCGCTGTTGACTCCATCCCGGCGATCTTCGGCCTGACACAGAGTCCGTTCATCGTCTTCACCGCCAACCTTTTCGCCCTGATGGGCCTGCGCCAGCTGTACTTCCTGCTGGGCGGCCTGATGAACCGCCTGATCTACCTGAAGCACGCGCTGTCCTTCATCCTGGCGTTCATTGGCGTCAAGCTGGTCCTCCACGCGATGCACGTCAACGAGCTCCCGTTCATCAATGGAGGCAAGCACATCGAGTGGGCCCCTGAGATCCCCACGTTCGTGTCCCTTGCCGTCATCGTGGGCACCATCATCGTCGCCGTGATTGCCAGCCTGGTGAGCTCCAAGGCCGCACAGGCGAAGGTGGACGCGCGCCTCGAAGAGGACGCCCGCAAGAGCATGAGCGACGCCGACTAGGCTCCCGTACTGCACAGACAACCCCGGCCACATGGGTGGCCGGGGTTGTCTGCTTTCCGGATCGGCTCAGTTGCGGACTGAGCGCACCATTCCCAGCAGCCGCCCGAAGATGCCTTCGCCGTCGTCCGCGATGCCGTCGTGGTGGAAGTCCGCGGTCTCCCAGACCTGGAGCCCGCGGACGGCCGAAGCCGTTTCAAGCGAGAGGTCCCGGTCAACGTAGATGTCCTCGCTGTACACGGCGGCGGCAACGGGAACGGTGTTCGCTCCCAGCCGCTCCAGGTCATACAGCGGCTTCCAGTCGGACTTCTCGGCCAGCAGTTGGGCCACACTGCGCAGGGGCCGGAGCGCGGCGTCCTGTTCGAAGTACCAGGGATAAACCATTTCCCCGGTCAGCAGCGGCTCGGCGGCGTCCGGGCGGAATTCGGGAAAGTCCTGGAGTACTCGCAACGCAGCCCAGTCCGTGGCTTCCTCCTGGCCGTAGATGGACTCGTGCATGAGCGCATACAGCGGGTTGCCGGCGCGGGTGACGATTCCGCGTACCTGCTCCAGGAACGCGTCCGAGAGGCGGTCGCCGCCGGGCGTGGCCACGAAGGCGTCCTCGAGCAGATGGTGCAGGGTGTCCACGCGGGTATTTCCGCCAAGGAACGAGCCCACCATCTGGAAGCGCTCTACGGTGAGCCGCTCGCCGTCGGGCAGGTGCTCCTCCGTTTCGCGGAGGTGCCGGGCAATGCGGGTGACCGCGGCGCGGTCCTCGGGGTAGGACTTGAAGTATTCGGCGTTGCGGGCGGCGACGCGGCGGTAGGTGGCCTGGTATACGCGGTCCGCAGGGCCGTGCAGCGGAGCCAGGCCGCCGGTGATGAGCGCCCCGCGCAGGCCTTCCGGTGCGAAGGAGAGGTAGCTGAGGGCGCAGAAGCCGCCATAACTCTGCCCGTAAATGGTCCACGGTGCAGACCCGAGGGCACGACGGATCGCTTCCGCGTCAGCAACGATCGAGTCTGCCCGAAAGTGCGTCAGGTATCCCAGCTGGTCCGTTTCGTTTCCCCGAAGCGGGAGCGTGTTGCGGTCGATTGGAGTGGACAGCCCCGTGCCGCGCTGGTCCAGCATGAGGATGCGGAAGTCCCTGGCGGCGGCCTTGCTCCAGCCGCCCAGGGAGGGGAAACGGTTGCCGCGCCCGCCGGGACCGCCCTGCAGGTACAACAGCCACGGCAGCCTGGCGGCATCTTCCTCGCTGTGGTCGGCGGAGACGTACTCGCGCGCAAAAACGGTGATGGTTTCCCCGGCGCCGCCGCCGAAATGATCCAGCGGCACCTCGAAATAGTGCTCGGCCGTGCGCATCCCGCGGTACTCGTGGCGCGCCTTGACGGTGTGCGGGACGGCGGCGGGAACCTTGGCGGCGGCATCCGCCGCGGCCTCCAGCATTCCCACGGCGGAGAGCCCTGTCATCGGAAGATCAGCCAAGGACCTGCGCCTCGCGGGACGTCCCGAACGATTCGAGGGCTTCCCCCGTCAGCCGGAAAGTGGACCACTCCGCCATGGGAAACGCGCCCAGCTTCTTGTAGAAGTTGATGGACGGTTCGTTCCAGTCCAGGACGCTCCACTCAACGCGCGCATAACCGCGTTCGACGGCGGTGGCCGCCAGATGCTGGAGCAGCGCCTTGCCGTGGCCTTCGCCGCGGGCATCCGGAGTCACGTAAAGGTCCTCCAGGTAGATGCCGTGGACGCCTTCCCAGGTGGAGTAGTTCAGGAACCAGAGCGCGAAGCCCCGGACGTCGCCGGATTCGTTCTCCGCCATCGCAGCGTACACCCGCGGGCTTTCGCCGAAGAGGACCCCGGCTAGCATTTCCGGGGTATTCCGGACAGCGTGGGGCTCCTTCTCGTAGATAGCCAGTTCGTGGATCATCTGCAGGATGACGGGGACGTCTTCAACGGTTGCGGGCCGGATTACACTCATTATTCGAGTTTACTAGCGACTACAGCCGGTTCACGTCGGTCACCCGGACCACTGCCGTGCCGGTTTCGTCGGACGCAGCCAGGTCCACCTCCGCCGAGATGCCCCAGTCGTGGTTCCGGGCGGGATCGTCGAAGATCTGCCGCACTTTCCAGATCCCGGGTTCCTCGTTGATGATCAGCAGGCCCGGTCCGCGGGCGTCCGGCCCGGTGCCGATGTCGTTGTGTTCGTCGAAGTAGTCGTCCAGGACGTCCTCCCAGCGCTCGGCATCCCAGCCGGCGGCGCCGTCGAGCTCACCGAGCTCGGTGGCCGCCTCATCGGCGAAGAGCTCCACGCGCCGGAACATCTCGTTCCGGACCATGACCCGGAAGGCCCTGATGTTGGACGTCAGTGACGGCGGGGGAGGCGGGGGAGCGTCATGCGGAGTCGGGGCGGCGCCGGAGGTCAGCTCCTCCCATTCGTCCAGGAGGCTGGAATCGACCTGGCGGACCAGCTCGCCCAGCCACGCAATCAGGTCTTCGAGGTCTTCGCGCAGGGCGTCCTGCGGCACCGTCTGCCGCAGTGCCTTGAAACCGTCGGCGAGGTACCGCAGCACAATGCCTTCGGAGCGGGCCAGCCCATAGAACTGGACGAATTCGCCGAAGTTCATCGCCCGTTCGTACATGTCCCGGACCACCGATTTGGGGGCGAGTTCGAAGTCGCCCACCCACGGCGCGGCCTTGCGATAGACATCGAAGGCCTCGCCAAGGATTTCCGCGAGCGGCTGCGGGTAGGTGACGTCCTCCAGCATGGCCATGCGCTGGTCGTACTCAATGCCGTCGGCCTTCATGGCGGCGATGGCTTCGCCGCGGGCCTTCTTCTGCTGGGCCGAGAGGATCTGCCGGGGCTTCTCCAGCGTGGACTCGATGACGGACACCACATCAAGGGCGTACGACGGCGACTCCGGATCGAGGAGTTCCAGCGCCGCCAGCGCGAACGGCGAGAGCGGCTGGTTCAGCGCGAAGTTGGCCTGCAGGTGGACCGTGAGCCGGACGGTCCTGCCGTCGGGGCCCTGTTCCTCGGGCGGAATCCGCTCCACAACTCCCGCGGCCAGCAGCTCCCGGTAGATGCCCAGTGCCTTCTTCATCAGCTGCAGCTGTGAACTGCGGGGTTCGTGGTTTTCGGTGAGCAGGCGGCGGGCGGCCTTGAACGGGTCACCGGGGCGTTCCATCAGGTTCATCAGCATGGCGTGCGTCACGGTGAAGCTCGACGTCAGCGGGTCCGGGACGGAGCTCACCAGCCGGTTATAGGTCGGTTCGCCCCACGAGACGAAGCCCTCCGGCGGCTTGCGCTTGACCACCTGGCGGAGCTTCTTCTGGTCGTCGCCGAACTTGGCGGTGGCCTTGGCCATCGCCTTGACGTTCTCGATCACATGTTCGGGGGCCTGCACCACCACGGTGCCGGCGGTGTCGTAGCCGGCCCGGCCCGCGCGGCCCGCAATCTGGTGGAACTCGCGCGAGTTCAGCAGCCGGGTGCGTACGCCGTCGTACTTGCTCAGTGCGGTGAGCAGGACGGTGCGGATGGGCACGTTGATCCCAACGCCCAGTGTGTCGGTGCCGCAGATGACCTTGAGCAGGCCGGCCTGCGCCAGCTGCTCCACCAGCCGCCGGTACTTCGGCAGCATGCCGGCGTGGTGGACGCCGATGCCGTGCCGCACCAGGCGGTTGAGGGTCTTGCCGAACCCGGCCGCAAAACGGAAGCCGGCTATTAGCTCAGCGATCTTGTCCTTCTCCTCGCGGGTGCAGACGTTGATGCTCATCAGGTTCTGCGCCCGGTCTATTGCCTCAAGTTGGCTGAAGTGGACCACATAGACGGGCACCTGTTTGGTGGACAGCAGCTCCTCGAGGGTCTCGTGCACCGGAGTCTGCTCGTAGTAGTAGTGCAGCGGAATCGGACGCTCAGCGGAACTGACGGTCGTCGTCGGGCGCCCCGTCAGTTCCGTGAGGCCGGCCTCGAAGCGGCTGACATCACCGAGCGTGGCGGACATCAGCAGGAACTGCGCCTGCGGGAGCTCCAGCAGCGGTACTTGCCAGGCCCAGCCGCGCTGGGGGTCGGAGTAAAAGTGGAACTCGTCCATGATCACTGCGCCGAGGTCCGCTCCGGCACCCTCGCGAAGGGCGATGTTGGCCAGGATTTCCGCGGTGCAGCAGATGATGGGCGCGTCCTGGTTGACGCCCGAGTCGCCGGTAATCATGCCCACGTTTTCGGCGCCGAAGATGTCGCACAGGGCGAAGAATTTCTCCGAGACGAGGGCCTTGATGGGTGCCGTGTAGTAGCTGCGGTCCCCGCGTGCCATGGCCTGGAAGTGCGCGGCGATTGCCACCAGGGACTTGCCGGAGCCGGTGGGTGTAGCCAGAATGACGTTGTCCCCGGACGCCAGCTCCATAATGGCTTCGTCCTGTGCGGCGTAGAGGGACAACCCGCGGCTTTCCGTCCATTCGACGAAGCGGGTGTAGAGCTCGTCCGGATCGTGGTCCGTCCCGCTGGACGTGCGTTCGGCCGGGACAGGGAGCTGCTCAACGAGTTTCATTGCTTTCAAGCTTAGTGCCCGCCGCCAATGGGTGGTTCCTCCTTGGTCGCGGGGCCGGGCCGGGCTAGGCTCGGCCTACGGCAACAGCACGAGCCATTGGAGGGGGCGTCTTTGAAGTGGGATCCTGCGAAGTACGTGGAGTTCGGCAACCACCGCGACAGGCCATATTTTGACCTCACTGCGCGGGTCCACGCTGAGAGTCCCCGCAACGTTGTGGACCTCGGCTGCGGTCCGGGCAACCTGACCGCCACCCTGGCTGAGCGCTGGCCCGATGCCCGGGTGGTGGGAGTCGATTCGTCCGCAGAGATGCTTCTCAAGGCAGCGGAGCACTCGGCGCAGACGGCCAACCTGTCCTTCACGCTGCAGGACATCACCGACTGGATGCCGTCGGAGCGCACCGACGTGGTGGTTTCCAACGCGGCGCTGCAATGGGTCCCCGGCCATCCCGCCCTGCTGGCCGGCTGGCTGGAGGCGCTCACCCCCGGTGCGTGGTTTGCCCTTCAGGTGCCCGGGAATTTCAGGTCACCCTCCCATGTGCTCATGCGGCAGCTCGCGGAGTCCGGCCGCTGGAAGGACACGCTCGACGGCGTGCTGCGCCACGACGACGCCGTCGCTGAACCGGCCGAGTACCTGAACATCATGCTCGACGCCGGCTGCGACGCGGATGCGTGGGAAACCACCTACCAGCAGGTGCTCCACGGGCCGGATCCGGTGCTGGAGTGGGTCAGGGGAGCCGGACTGCGGCCGGTGCTGGCGGCGCTCCCGCCCGAAGAGGCGGCTGAATTCGAAGCGGAGTACTCCGCGAGGCTGCGGGATGCCTATCCGGCCACGGCCCACGGCACAGTGTTCCCGTTCCGAAGGATCTTCGCAGTCGCGCGGAAACGGGGCTGAATATGGCGCCACGGCGGGAGGGGGTGCGGTGCTCCGGGGCATGATGATGCGGTTGCTCGCCGCGCATAAGCCTGCCGTTTTGGCCATCGTAGTGCTGCAGTTCGTCCAGACCACGGCCAACCTCTTCCTGCCCACGCTCAATGCCTCCGTTATCGACGATGGAATCGTCAAGGGAAACACGGACCTAATCCTCCGGCTGGGCGGGTGGATGGCCGCGATTGCCGCCGTCCAGGTTGCCGCCGCCCTGGCTGCCGGGTACTTCAGTGCGAACGTGGCCATGAAGCTTGGCCGCCAGCTGCGCCAGGAGCTCTTCGCCAAAGTCCAGTCGCTGTCCTCCCAGGAAGTGGGGACGTTCGGCGTGACCAGCCTGGTGACCCGGGCCACCAATGATGTCCAGCAGATCCAGGCGCTGGCCGTGCTGGTCTTTACCATGCTGGTGGCGGCACCCGCCATGGGCATCGGCGGCATTGTCCTGGCCCTCAACCAGGATGTGGTCCTCTCCGGCATTGTGGTGGCCATCGTGCCCCTGCTCGTTCTCATCATGTACGTGATCGTCCGCCGCCTGGTGCCCCTGTACCGGCAGGGCCAGGTACTAATCGACCGGATCAGCCGCGTGCTGCGCGAGCAGATCATCGGAGCCAACGTGATCCGCGCGTTCGTCCGCCAGGCACACGAGGCGCGCCGCTTCGCCGTCGTAAACCGCGAACTGACCCGCAATAACCTGCAGTCTGCCCTGCTGGTGGCAGGGATGCTCCCGCTGATCATGATTGTGGTTAATTTGTCCTCAGTTGCGGTGGTGTGGTTCGGCGGCCACAGGATCCAGGCCGGGGAGATGCAGCTTGGCTCGCTGACAGCTTTCATCGCCTACATCCTGCAGATCCTCATCGCCATCATGATGGCCATGTACGTGCTGATGACGGCTCCCCGGGCCGCGGTCTGCGCCGAACGGATCCAGGCCGTATTGGACACCCGCCCCGCCATCGCAGACCCGCTGATCTCGCGGTCAGGGCTGCCCCCGGGCCGGCGCACGCCGGGCGGCACGGTGGAATTCCGCGACGTCAGCTTCGCCTATCCCGGGGCGGAAGCACCCGTGCTGGACGGCATCAGCTTCACCGCTTTGCCGGGGACCACTACCGCCATCATCGGTTCAACGGGAAGCGGCAAGTCAACGCTGCTCAACCTGCTGCCACGGTTCCTGGACGCCACGGCCGGTGAGGTACTGATCGGCGGCCACAACGTGCGTTCACTTCCGCTGCACTTCCTGCGGGACAGTCTGTCGCTGGTGCCCCAGCGCGCCTACCTTTTTTCCGGCACCGTGGCAGAGAACCTGCGCATGGCCGCCCCTGACGCGAGCGACGAGGACATCCTCCGGGCGCTCCGTGCCGCCCAGGCGGAGGACTTCGTGCGTGAACTGCCGCATGGTCTCCACAGCGCCGTGAGCCAGGGCGGAACGAACTTTTCCGGCGGACAGCGCCAGCGGCTGTGCATTGCCCGCGCGCTGCTCCGGGACGCTCCGGTATACCTTTTTGACGACAGCTTCTCCGCCTTGGACTATGCAACCGACGCCCGCCTCCGCCAGGCGCTCGCGCCGCTCACCCGCCGGTCCACGGTGATCATCGTGGCCGAGCGCATCGCCACCATCCTCGACGCGGGCCTGATCCTGGTGCTGGACCAGGGCAGGCTGGTAGCGCAGGGCACACACACCGAACTCATGCGCACGTCGACGGTGTACCAGGAGATCGCTGCCTCGCAGTTCGCGCTGGGTGGCAGGCTGTGACCGCGTCCCGTACAACGACGACGGCGGACAACGCCGCAGGCAGCGCCGGGGGTGGCGCTTGGGTCACCGGCAGGCGGCTCCTGCGGCTGCTGCGTCCCGTCACCTGGCGCATGCTCGCCGCCGTGGCGGCCACGTGCGCCTTTGTGGCGCTTAACGTGTCGGCGCCCAAACTGTTGGGCGACGCCACCGACGTCGTGGTTGAAGGTGTTTTTGGAGGGACTTTCAACGAACAGAAGCTGGCTTCCTTGCTTCTCATCGTGGCAGTGATGTACATCGGCGCCTCGGCCTTCAGCTGGGTGCAGGGAGCTGTCACGGCCACGGCGGTCCAACGCGTGAGCTACCGGCTGCGGGCCGCGGTGGAGGACAAACTGGCCAGGCTGCCGTCCGCGCATTTCGACGAGCAGCGCCGCGGCGACGTCCTGAGCCGGGCAACCAACGACGTCGACAATATTTCGCAGGCCCTGAACCAGTTGCTGAACCAGCTGATCCTGTCGGTGCTGATGCTGCTCGGTGCCCTGTCCATGATGCTGTGGCTTTCGCCGCTACTGGCGGTCATTGCGCTCGTGACCGTGCCGTTTTCCACGGTGGTCACGGTGCTGGTGGCCCGGAAGTCGCAGGCGCATTTTTCCGAGCAATGGAGCACTACAGGCGAACTCAACGCGCATCTTGAGGAGTACATCACGGGCCACGAGGTACTCAAGGCTTTCGGCCGGCAGGGCCTGGCCACCGAAACCTTCACCAACAGCAACGACAGGCTCTTCCGGACCAGCGCCCGCGCCCAGTATGTTTCCGGCGCAGTGCAGCCCCTCCTGGTGTTCGTCTCCAACCTCAATTACATTGCCGTGGCTGTGGTGGGGGCCCTGCAGGTCACGGCCGGGGCCATGACCATCGGCGGGGTCCAGGCGTTCATCCAGTTCAGCAGGCTTTTCAGCCAGCCCATCGGCCAGATTGGCGGTATGGTCACCTTGATCCAGTCCTGCATTGCGTCGGCGGAGCGTGTGTTCGCCCTGCTGGATGCGGCGGAGATTCCGCCGGACAGGGTAGAACCGGACGGGGCGGAACCGGGAGGCGCCCGCCAGCCCGGGGCAGGTGCCAGCGGCGGACGGGTGGTGTTCGACGCCGTCACCTTCGGCTACACCAGCGGGGCTCCGGTGGTCCGGGAACTGTCCTTCACCGCCGAGCCCGGGCAGACCGTGGCCATCGTGGGCCACACCGGAGCCGGCAAGACCACCATGGTGAACCTGCTCATGAGGTTCTACGAGCTGGATAGCGGCCGGATCACCATCGACGGTGCGGACATCGCGGGGCGCTCCCGCGACGAGCTGCGTTCCATGATCGGGATGGTGCTGCAGGACGCCTGGGTTTTCACCGGCTCCATCCGGGAAAACATCGAATACGGCCGTCCCGGCGCGAGCGAGGCCGACGTCGTTGCGGCCGCCGAAGCCTCGCTGGTGGACCACTTCGTGCGGGCCCTCCCCGACGGCTATGCCACCATGCTGGGCAACGACGGCGACACCCTGAGCCAGGGGCAGCGGCAGCTGATCACCATCGCCAGGGCCCACCTCGCCGGCCGGAGCATCCTGGTGCTGGACGAAGCAACGAGTTCCGTGGATACCCGCACGGAGGTGCAGATCCGGCAGGCGATGCAACGGCTGCGCCATGGCCGGACCAGCTTCGTGATTGCCCACCGTTTGTCCACGGTGCGGGACGCTGATCTAATTCTGGTCATGGACCACGGACGAATCGTTGAACAAGGGAACCACCAACAGCTGCTGGCGGCCAACGGCCACTACAGCAGGCTCTACGATGCCCAGTTTGCCGGCGGGCAAGAGTCCCTGCGGTCAGGGGCGTCCGAGCTGTGAGCGGCGCGAATGAGTTCCCGGGGACCTGGAAACCGAACCAGGGCAGTTCGGTACCGCTCTTCGAACAGCTGCGCCTGAACATCATCGAGCGGGCGGACAGCGGGGCCCTCGCTGCTGGTACCCGCCTTCCCGCAGTGCGGAGCCTCGCCACCGCACTGGGCGTCGCACCGCACACCGTCGCCCGGGCGTACAAGGAGCTGGAAGCGGCCGGGGTGGTTGCCACCCGTGGCCGGCACGGCACCGTGATCTGCGCCAGGGACGAGGCCTGGACATCGTTGACCGCAGTGGCGGCGGAATTCGCCGCGGCGGCGAAGGCCCAGGGCGCCAGCTTCGCGGAGGCAGTGCAGCTGCTTGCGGCCGCCTACGACGCGGAATAGGCGCCCGCAATAGAAATTCGAAGAAGTTTTCGATTAGCATTAGTGAGTGCCTAAAGCCGTAGCTGAAGAACCAGCCCTTGATGCCCGCTCCGCCGTCGTCCCCTTAAAACAAGGAAAACCGGCGCGCCCCGACCTTTCCCGCCTCGTGGTGAAGGGGGCACGGGAGCACAACCTGCGGAACGTGGACCTGGACCTGCCGCGCGACTCCATGATCGTTTTCACCGGGCTGTCCGGGTCCGGCAAGTCGTCCCTGGCGTTCGACACCATCTTCGCCGAGGGGCAGCGCCGTTACGTTGAATCCCTCTCTGCGTACGCCCGCCAGTTCCTCGGGCAGGTGGACAAACCGGATGTGGACTTCATCGAGGGCTTGTCCCCGGCTGTTTCGATCGACCAGAAATCCACCAGCAAGAACCCCCGGTCCACCGTGGGCACCATCACGGAGATCTACGACTACATGCGCCTGCTCTGGGCTCGTGTAGGCCGTCCGCATTGCCCCGTCTGTGGCGAGCAAGTGGCCAAGCAGACGCCACAGCAGATCGTCGACCAACTCCTTGAACTGCCGGACGGCACGCGTTTCCAGGTCCTCGCTCCCGTGGTGCGCGGCCGCAAAGGCGAATTCGTCGACCTCTTCAAGGAACTCACGGCCAAGGGCTACTCCCGGGCCCGGGTGGACGGCGACCTCATCCAGCTCAGCGATCCTCCCAAGCTCGGCAAGCAGTTCAAGCACACCATCGAAGTCGTGGTGGACCGGCTCGTGGTCAAGGACGGCATCCGGCAGCGACTGACCGACTCCGTCGAAACGGCACTCGGACTGGCTGAGGGCCGCGTCCTGTCCGAGTTCGTCGACCTCGAAGCCGATGATCCGGAGCGGATCCGGGCGTTCTCCGAGCACCTCGCATGCCCCAACGAACACCCGCTTGCCATCGATGAAATCGAGCCCCGCTCGTTCTCGTTCAACAACCCCTTCGGGGCGTGCTCGGCATGCAGCGGCATCGGCACCAAGCTGGAAGTTGACGAGGAACTCATCATTCCGAACGGGGAGCTTTCCCTGAATGAGGGTGCCATCGCGCCCTGGTCGCTGGGCACGGCCACCAGCGAGTACTGGAACCGGCTGCTGTCCGGGCTGGCGAAAGAGCTCGGCTTTTCAATGAAGACGCCGTGGCAGAAGCTTCCCAAGGACATCCGGCAGACCGTCCTGCACGGCAAGGACCACAAGGTCGTGGTGCAGTACCGCAACCGCTTCGGCCGGGAGCGCAAGTACAGCACCGGCTTCGAGGGCGTCATCCAGTACGTGCACCGCAAGCACCTGGAAACGGATTCGGATTCTGCCCGGGACCGCTACGAGGAATACATGCGGCAGATCCCGTGCCCTGCCTGCAACGGCGCCCGCCTGAACCCGGCCTCGCTGTCCGTGTTGATCAACGGCAAGTCCATTGCCGACGTTGCTGCCATGCCCATGCGTGAATGCGCGCACTTCCTGGACACCCTGGTGCTGACCGGCCGCGAGGCACAGATTGCGCACCAGGTCCTGAAGGAAATCCAGGCGCGCCTGACCTTCCTCCTGGATGTCGGGCTGGAGTACCTGAACCTGGAGCGCCCCTCCGGCACGTTGTCGGGCGGCGAAGCCCAGCGCATCCGGCTGGCAACCCAGATCGGTTCCGGCCTCGTGGGGGTCCTGTACGTCCTGGACGAGCCCTCCATCGGCCTGCACCAGCGGGACAACCGGCGGCTGATCGAAACGCTTACCCGCCTACGCGACCTCGGCAACACCCTCATCGTGGTGGAGCACGACGAAGACACCATCCAGGAAGCCGACTGGGTAGTCGACATCGGGCCCGGAGCCGGTGAACACGGCGGCCAGGTGGTGCACTCCGGCTCCTACAAGGAACTCCTGGAAAACACCGAGTCCCTCACCGGCGATTACCTCTCCGGGCGCAAAAAGATTGAAATCCCGAAGAAGCGCCGCAAGTATGACAAAAAGCGAGAGCTGAAGGTCATCGGCGCAAGGGAAAACAACCTCGTCAACGTGGATGCCGCCTTCCCGCTGGGCCTATTGACGGCGGTCACCGGCGTGAGCGGTTCCGGCAAGTCCACCCTGGTCAACGAAATCCTTTACAAGGTGCTGGCCAACAAGCTCAACGGCGCCAAGCAGGTGGCCGGCCGGCACAAGTCCGTGCAGGGCCTGGAGCACCTGGACAAGGTGGTGCACGTCGACCAGAGCCCCATCGGCCGGACGCCGCGCTCCAACCCCGCCACGTACACAGGCGTGTTCGACAACATCCGCAAGCTCTTCGCCGAGACCACCGAAGCCAAGGTCCGCGGCTACCAGCCCGGGCGGTTCTCGTTCAACGTGAAAGGTGGCCGCTGCGAGGCGTGCTCCGGCGACGGCACGCTGAAGATCGAAATGAACTTCCTGCCGGACGTCTATGTGCCATGCGAGGTCTGCCACGGTGCGCGGTACAACCGGGAAACCCTGGAAGTCCACTACAAGGGCAAGACGATCGCCGACGTCCTGGACATGCCCATCGAGGAGGGCGCGGAGTTCTTTGCCGCCTTCACCCCCATCGCCCGCCACCTCCGCACGCTCGTGGACGTCGGACTGGGCTACGTGCGGCTGGGGCAGCCGGCCACCACGCTGTCCGGCGGTGAAGCCCAGCGCGTCAAGCTGGCCGCGGAACTCCAGAAGCGATCCAACGGACGCAGCATCTATGTCCTGGACGAGCCCACCACCGGGCTGCACTTCGAGGACATCCGCAAGCTGCTCATGGTCCTCCAGGGCCTGGTGGACAAGGGCAATACCGTGATCACCATCGAGCACAACCTCGATGTCATCAAGAGCGCGGACTGGATCGTCGACCTGGGGCCGGACGGCGGTTCCGGCGGCGGCCAGATCATCGCAACCGGAACCCCGGAACAGGTCGCAAAGTCCACCACAAGCTACACGGCGTCCTTCCTGGCGGAGATCCTGGGCTAGCGTCTGCCGGACTGCGACGAATGGCTGGAGCTTGCTGATCCGGCGGGAAGAAGTATTCCTGCCGGGGAATGCGAGTTTCAGCCATTCGCGCACTTGTGGGAAACTAACCCGGTGACCCTTTCAACAGTGCCCGTGATCTTCGACCTGGACGGCACTCTTGTCGACCCGGCAGGGGGGATCACGGACGGAATCTCCGCGGCCCTTACCGAACTCGGCATCGGGGTTCCCGACCCTGCCCTGCTGAACGCGATGATCGGTCCGAAACTCAGCGACTCCCTGCTCAACATCGCGGGAGTTCCGCAGGAGCAGCTGGGCGAGGTCATCCGCCTGTACCGGTCCTACTATCTCGAAACGGGCATCGCCCAGAGCCGCCTGTACCCGGGCATCCGCGAGCTCGTTGAGGAATACGCCGCCGCGGGCCGGCCGATAGCCGTGGCCACACAGAAGCCGGAGGGACTGGCCCGGATCGTGCTGGAACACCACGGCATTGCGTCCTCGTTCCGCTTCATCCGCGGTTCCGCCGCGGACGAAGCCGCGCACGCCCAGGTTCCGCTCGGCAAGACTGAAATTGTTGCCGCCGCCCTGTCCGACCTCCGCACCCAGCACGCCGTCATGGTGGGGGACCGTGCCCAGGATGTGGCCGGTGCCCTGGCCAACGGCCTCGACTGCATCGGCGTCAGCTGGGGATTCGCCCCGGACGGTGAACTCCATGAGGCAGGCGCCATGGCAATCGTGCACACCACCACGGATCTATTGGCCGTCGTGGAAAGCCTTGACGCCGTGCGCGCCGCAGCCCTGAGCGGGGTGAACAACGATGGCATTGTTTGATGCGATCCGCTGGACCACCCGCACGTTGATCTCCGGAACGTGCCGGCCGACCGTCATCGGGCTGGAGAACGTTCCCAAAGAAGGCCCGTTCATCGTCGCGCCCAACCACCTGTCCTTCCTGGACAGCGTTATTGTCCAGGCGCTGATGCCCCGGCCGGTGGCCTTCTTCGCGAAGGCCGAATATTTCACCACCGGGGGCGTCAAGGGGAAGGTGATGAAGTCCTTCTTCGAATCCGTAGGATCCATTCCGGTGGAACGCGGGGAACAGGCTGCCAGCGTGGCGGCCCTCAAGACGCTGCTGGACATCCTCGAGGCCGGAAAAGGCATCGGCATCTATCCGGAGGGCACCCGCTCCCGGGACGGCATCCTCTACCGGGGCCGCACCGGCGTCGGCTGGCTCGCGCTGACCACGGGGGCGCCGGTCATTCCCGTAGGCCTCATCGGGACCGAAAACCTCCAGCCGGCCGGCCAGAACGGCGTGAAGCCGCAGCACTTCACCATGAAGGTCGGCGAGCCGTTGTACTTTGAGAAGACCGGACCGGACCACTCCCTGCCCGCACGCCGCCAAGTGACGGACCGCATCATGGACGCCATTGCGGAGCTCAGCGGCCAGGAGCGATCAACGAGCTACAACCAGAGCAAAGCCGCTGAGTAGGGCGCCCGGGGACCCCCTGTCCGGATGTTCCCTGCAGCGTCAGTAGACTTGAATCGTGGCAGATCCAGCTAGTTACCGACCCCAAACGGGTGAGATTCCAACCAACCCGGGCGTGTACCGTTTCCGGGACCCGCACGGCCGCGTCATCTACGTCGGCAAGGCCAAAAGCCTGCGATCCCGCCTGAATTCGTACTTCGCCAATCCCGGCGGACTGCTGCCCAAGACCTACGCCATGGTCCACGCCGCCAGCAGCGTGGAATGGACCGTCGTCGGAAGCGAACTGGAGTCGCTGCAGCTGGAATACACCTGGATTAAGGAGTTTAAGCCGCGGTTCAACGTCGTCTTCCGCGACGACAAGACCTACCCCTACCTGGCCGTCACTATGGGGGAGAAGTTTCCGCGTGTCCAGGTTCTCCGCGGCGAACGCCGCAAAGGCACCCGCTACTTCGGCCCGTACACGGCCGGGGCCATCCGCGAAACGATGGACACGCTGCTGCGCGTCTTTCCCGTCCGAAGCTGCAGCCCGGGCGTCCTGAAGCGGGCGCAGGCCAGCGGACGGCCCTGCCTGCTTGGTTACATCGACAAATGCGCCGCACCGTGCGTCGGCCGGGTCACGCCGGAGGAGCACCGGGCGCTGGCGGAAGACTTCTGTTCCTTCATGGGCGGTGAAGCCAAGCGCTTCATCGGACGGCTGGAAAAGGATATGGCCGCGGCAGTTGCCGAGCTCGACTACGAGCGGGCCGCCCGCGTCCGGGATGACATCATTGCGCTGCGAAAGGTCTTCGAACGCAACGCCGTGGTGCTGGCGGAAGACACCGACGCGGACGTTTTCGCGCTGCATGAGGATGAGCTGGAGGCCGCCGTCCAGGTCTTCCATGTCCGTGGCGGCCGGGTCCGCGGCCAGCGCGGCTGGGTGGTGGAAAAGGTCGAGGACTTCACCACGCCGGACCTTGTGGAGCACCTGCTCCAGCAGGTCTATGGCGAGGAAGGCGAAACGCAGGGGCGGCTGCCCCGCGAGGTCCTGGTCCCCGAGGAGCCGAGCAACGCTGCCGAGCTTGCCCAGTGGCTTGCCGGCCTGCGGGGTGCAAAAGTGGACATCCGGGTGCCGCGCCGCGGAGACAAGGCAGCACTTATGTCCACGGTCCGGGAAAATGCCGAGCACGCACTCAAGCTGCACAAATCGCGGCGCGCCGGGGACCTGACGAACCGGTCCCTCGCGCTGCAGGAGCTCCAGGAGGCCCTGGACCTGCCTGTCGCGCTGCTCCGTATCGAGTGCTTCGACATTTCCCACGTGCAGGGCACGAATGTGGTGGCGTCCATGGTGGTGGTGGAAGACGGTCTTCCGAAAAAGTCCGACTACCGCAAGTTCTCCATCACCGGCGCCGCCGCCGTGGACGACACAGCTGCCATGCATGATGTCCTCACCCGCCGCTTCCGGAACTATCTGCAGGAGAAGGCCTCCCAGGCGGAAGCGGCGCAGCTTCCCGGACATCAGGCAGCGCTCGAGGCCATGGCGGTGGCCTCCATGCAGGACACCACCACGCCCGCGCCGCGCGCAAAGTTCGCCTACCCGCCCAACCTCGTAGTGGTGGACGGCGGAAAGCCCCAGGTGAACGCCGCTGCGCGCGCCCTGGCGGAACTCGGGATTGATGACGTCTATGTCGTTGGCCTGGCCAAGCGCCTCGAAGAGGTCTGGCTGCCGGACAGCGACTTTCCGGTGATCCTGCCGCGGACGTCCGAGGGCCTCTACCTGCTCCAGCGCATCCGCGACGAAGCCCACCGTTTCGCCATCTCCTTCCACCGGCAGAAGCGCGGAAAGGCCATGACGGTTTCCGCCCTGGACAGCGTTCCCGGCCTGGGGGAGGCCAAGCGCAAAGCGCTGCTTGCGCAGTTCGGCTCGGTTAAGAGCATCCGGACCGCCAGCGCGGCCGAACTAACGACGGCCAAGGGCATCGGCCCATCGCTGGCGGACGCAATCGTCAGTCATTTCAGCAACGGCGCCGCGGCCTCCGATGCGGAAGCGCCGTCAATCAATATGACGACCGGCGAAATCATTGAAACTTAGCTAGGGTAAGGACCTGAAGCGGAACGCGCGGTTGCGTCGAATTACATAGCAGGAATGGGGCTTTACTCATGGCAGAGTCAACGGCAGGATCCGAAGCGGAACAGGACGGCATGACGCCCGTCAGGCCCGTTGAAGCGGAACTGCTCGTGGTGACGGGTATGTCCGGGGCGGGGCGCAGTACCGCTGCGGACGCCCTTGAGGACCACGGCTGGTATGTCGTTGAGAACCTTCCGCCGCAGATGCTCGGCACCCTGGCCGAACTTGTGTCCCACGCCCCGCAGTCCATCCCCAAGCTCGCCGTGGTGGTCGATGTCCGCAGCACGGCTCTTTTCGCCGACATCCGGGCGGCGTTGAAAACCCTCGAGGCCAGCGGCGTCACGTTCCGTGTCCTGTTCCTGGACGCCAACGACGACGTCCTGGTGCGCCGCTTCGAGCAGGGCCGCCGTCCGCATCCGCTCCAGGAAGGCGGGCGGATCCTCGACGGCATCGCCTCGGAGCGGGATTTGCTGCATGAACTCCGGGATTCCGCGGACATCGTGCTGGACACGTCCGAGTTCAACGTCCACGCCCTTGCCACCGCCATCACCGAGCTCTTCAGCGAGACCGGTCCCGTCGCCCTGCGGCTGAATGTCATGAGCTTCGGATTCAAGTACGGGCTGCCGGTGGACGCGAACTTTGTTGTCGATGCCCGCTTCATCCCGAATCCGCACTGGGTCCCGCAGCTTCGTCCGCATACCGGCCTGGACAAGGACGTGAGCGATTACGTCCTCGAGGCCGAGGGCGTCAAGAGCTTCGTGGACCGCTACGTGCTGGCCATTGAGCCGGTCCTGGACGGGTACCGCCGCGAAAACAAGCACTACGCCACCATTGCCGTGGGCTGCACCGGCGGCAAGCACCGCTCGGTGGCCGTCGCCATGGAACTCTCCAAGAAGCTGGCGCAGTACCCCCGTGTCACGGTGACCACCACCCATCGGGACCTGGGCCGCGAGTAATGGGACTTCTTACCGGGCCCCTGCCCCTGGTTCCGCCGGCAGCCGGCACCGGCGGCGGGCAACTGGACAAAGGTCCGTCCGTCGTCGCCCTCGGCGGAGGCCACGGGCTCTCCGCCTCGCTGTCGGCCCTCCGGCTGCTGACCTCCGAACTGACGGCGATCGTCACCGTAGCGGACGACGGCGGATCCTCCGGCCGGCTCCGCGAGGAGTACGGCGTCCTGCCGCCCGGCGACCTGCGGATGGCCCTCACGGCCCTTTGTGACGACACCGACTGGGGGCGGACCTGGCGGGACGTCATGCAGCACCGGTTCAAGCCGGGCGCGGGCCGCGGCGGCTCGCTCGATGACCACGCTATGGGCAACCTGCTCATCGTCACCCTCTGGGAACTGCTGGGAGACACCGTGGGCGGCCTGAAATGGGCCGGCGCCCTGCTCGGCGCACGCGGACAGGTCCTGCCCATGTCCGGCGAGCCACTGACGATCGAGGGCGACGTCCGGGTACCCGGCCCCGACGGCACGTACACCCTGGAGACGGTCAGGGGGCAGGCCAAGTGCGCCGTGGCAGGTTCGCTGGAAAGCGTCCGGCTCCTGCCGGAGTCGGCGCGTGCATGTGTCGAAGCCCTGACGGCCATCGAACTGGCCGACTGGGTCATCCTCGGCCCGGGGTCCTGGTACACGTCCGTCCTGCCGCACCTCCTGCTGCCCGAGATGCGGCAGGCTCTCTCCGACACCCCCGCCAAACGGTGCCTCACCATGAACCTGGCTACGGACACCAAGGAGACCTCCGGGATGTCCGCTGCCGACCACTTGCATGTGCTGCGCAGCTACGCTCCAGACTTCAGTATCGACGTCGTGCTCGCTGACCCTGTGTCCGTGCCGGACGTCGAGGAGTTCAAGCGGGCCGCAGGGATGCTCGGTGCCGAGGTGGTGTTGGGTAAAGTAGGGGCGTCGAGCCGCCGTCCGATCCACGACCCCCTGCGTCTGGCAACGGCGTACCACGATATTTTCGGGAACAGTTAGGAAGGTGCCATGGCACTGACATCATCAGTCAAAGAAGAACTGTCCCGCCTGGACATTAAGAAGTCCTCGGTCCGCAAGGCAGAAGTCTCGGCGATGCTGCGATTTGCCGGCGGATTGCACATCATCTCCGGCCGCATCGTGATTGAGGCCGAGGTTGACCTCGCGTCCACGGCACGCCGCCTCAGGGCCGCGATCGCCGAGGTATACGGCCACCAAAGCGAGATCATCGTCGTCTCCGGCGGCGGGCTCCGCCGCGGCAACCGGTATGTGGTGCGGGTGGTGCGCGACGGCGAAGCCCTTGCCCGCCAGACCGGGCTGCTGGACGCGCGCGGCCGCCCTGTCCGCGGGCTGCCGTCGGCAGTGGTCAACGGTTCCGCCGCCGACGCCGAAGCCGTGTGGCGCGGCGCCTTCCTTGCCCACGGATCGCTGACCGAGCCGGGCCGGTCCTCCGCCATGGAAGTGACCTGCCCGGGGCCCGAGTCGGCCCTGGCGCTGGTGGGCGCGGCCCGCCGCCTCGGCATCCAGGCCAAGGCCCGCGAAGTCAGGGGAGTGGACCGGGTGGTCATCCGCGACGGAGACACGATCGCCGCGCTGCTCACCCGGATGGGTGCCCATGACGCGCTCATGGTCTGGGAAGAACGCCGCATGCGCAAGGAGGTGCGGGCGACGGCCAACAGGCTGGCCAACTTCGACGACGCCAACCTGCGCCGTTCGGCCCAGGCAGCAGTTGCCGCCGGCGCCCGGGTGGACCGCGCACTGGAGATCCTCGGCGACGACGTCCCGGACCACCTGAAGTATGCCGGTGAACTCCGCGTTGCACACAAGCAGGCGAGCCTGGACGAACTTGGCCGGCTGGCCGATCCGCCCATGACCAAGGATGCGATTGCCGGCAGGATCCGCAGGCTCCTGGCGATGGCGGACAAACGAGCGCTGGACCTGGGAATCCCCGGGACCGAGGCCAATGTGACGCCGGAAATGCTGGACGAGTAAAGGCGCCCCTAGAATCGAGACCGGGTAACGGAAATACCTCGCGGCGGCCGGAGGTTGTGCCCCAAGGGAGCCACCGCTCCGCCTGGATTCCGTCCCTATAGATTTCCGGGTGACCTGTCATCCGGATGCACAATCCGAGAGTTACCAAACCGGACAACCTGTCCACGACATTGGAGGATTTTGTGACCGAGTACGTACTGCCTGAACTCAGCTACGACTACGCAGCGCTGGAGCCCCACATCTCCGCACGCATCATGGAGCTGCACCACAGCAAGCACCACGCTGCCTACGTGACCGGTGCCAACAACGCGCTGGCCCAGCTGGCTGAGGCACGCGAAAAGGGCGACTTCGCCAACATCAACCGGCTTTCGAAGGACCTGGCTTTCCACACCGGCGGCCACGTCAACCACTCCGTGTTCTGGAACAACCTGTCCCCGGACGGCGGCGACAAGCCCGAAGGTGAGCTGGCCGCAGCCATCGATGACGCTTTTGGTTCCTTCGACGCCTTCCGTGCGCAGTTCAGCGCTGCCGCGCTGGGCCTGCAGGGTTCCGGCTGGGGATTCCTGGCCTACGAGCCCATCGGCGGAAACCTGGTCATCGAGCAGCTCTACGACCAGCAGGGCAACGTTGCACTCGGCACCACGCCGCTGCTCATGCTCGACATGTGGGAGCACGCCTTCTACCTGGACTACGTCAACGTCAAGGCTGACTACGTCAAGGCTTTCTGGAACATCGTGAACTGGGCCGACGTCGCCAAGCGCTTCGACGGTGCACGCAAGAACGCCACGGGCCTCATCACCCTGTAACGCCGTTCAGGTGTGACGGGCAAGACATCACCCTGTAACAAACTTCACATTTAGTCCGTTTCGGGCCGAATCGTGGACGGTCCGCCCCCGCACTTGCGGGGGCGGACCTTCTTAAACGTAAGATGGATCACGGAAGGCGGTTAGCCTTCAGCAATGTGGCTGGTCGCCCTCCGATCTGGTAATCATCTCTGCCCAATGGCGTGCGGGATCTGTTAGTTGGCTTGAACGCCCGCTCAACTAGTTGTGCTTCAACAAGCACCAAGGAGACTGAAAAAGTGACGACCCGTATTGGTATCAACGGCTTTGGCCGCATTGGCCGCAATTACTTCCGTGCTGCACTGGCACAGGGTGCTGACCTCGAGATCGTTGCAGTCAACGACCTCACCAGCCCCGAAGCGCTGGCCCACCTCTTCAAGTACGACTCCGTAGGCGGCCGCCTCAAGGAGACCATCGAGGTCAAGGACGGCAACATCGTCGTCAACGGCAATGTCGTAAAGGTTCTCGCCGAGCGCGACCCCGCGAACCTCCCCTGGGGAGAGCTGGGCGTTGACATCGTCATCGAGTCCACCGGCTTCTTCACCAAGGCCGCTGCCGCCAAGAAGCACATCGACGCCGGCGCCAAGAAGGTCCTGATCTCCGCCCCGGCCTCGGACGAGGACATCACCATCGTGATGGGCGTCAACCACGAGCTGTACGACAACGCCAAGCACCACATCATCTCCAACGCATCCTGCACCACCAACTGCCTCGGCCCGCTGGCCAAGGTCGTCAACGACGAGTTCGGCATCGAGCGCGGCCTCATGACGACGGTCCACGCCTACACGGCCGACCAGAACCTGCAGGACGGCCCGCACAGCGACCTCCGCCGTGCCCGCGCCGCCGCCATCAACATGGTCCCCACCTCCACCGGTGCGGCCAAGGCCATCGGCCTGGTGCTTCCGGAACTCAAGGGCAAGCTGGACGGTTACGCCATCCGCGTCCCCGTCCCCACCGGCTCCGCAACCGACCTCACGGTCACCGTTTCCCGCGAGACCACCGTTGAGGAAGTCAACGCAGCGCTGAAGAAGGCGTCCGAGTCCGAGGCGCTCCAGGGCTTCCTGACCTACACGGATGAGCCGATCGTCTCTTCCGACATCGTGGGCGACCCGGCCTCGTCGATCTTCGACTCCGGCCTGACCAAGGTCATCGGCAACCAGGTCAAGGTTGTTTCCTGGTATGACAACGAATGGGGCTACTCGAACCGCCTGGTCGACCTCACGGAGCTCGTCGCATCCAAGCTGGGCTAGGGTTAGACACATGACATTCCACACCCTCAACGAACTGATCGCTGATGGTGTCCGCGGGCGGTACATTCTGGTCAGAAGTGACCTGAATGTGCCGCTCGACGGCTCTGACGTGACTGATGACGGCCGCATTAAAGCGTCCCTGCCAGTACTGACGAAGCTCACGGACGCCGGTGCCCGCGTGCTGGTCACAGCCCACCTCGGACGCCCCAAGGGCGCCCCGGAGGAAAAATACTCCCTCAAGCCTGCCGTAACGCGGCTGGCCGAGCTGGCTCCTTTCAAGGTCACCCTGGCCGGAGACACCGTCGGTGCCTCGGCAAAGGAGCATGCCGCTGCGTTGCAGGACGGCGAAGTCCTGGTCCTTGAAAACGTTCGTTTCGATGCCCGTGAGACCAGCAAGGACGACGCCGAGCGCGGCGCCTTCGCGGACGAACTGGTGTCGCTGACGGGCGGGAACGGCGCCTTCGTGGATGACGCCTTCGGCGCCGTCCACCGCAAGCACGCCAGCGTGTACGACGTCGCCACCCGGCTGCCGTCGTACCAGGGCGACCTTGTGCACACCGAAGTGGAGGTGCTCCGCAAGCTCACCACGGAGACCCAACGGCCTTATGTGGTGGTGCTCGGCGGTTCCAAGGTTTCGGACAAGCTCGCGGTCATCGACAACCTGATTGGCAAGGCCGACACCATCCTGGTGGGTGGCGGCATGCTGTTCACGTTCCTGGCAGCGGCCGGCCACAAGGTTGCCGGCAGCCTGCTCGAGGAAGACCAGATCCCCGTGGTCCAGGACTACCTGAAGCGCGCGGCGGACGCAGGCACTGAGTTCGTTGTGCCCACGGACGTTGTGGTCGCGGCCAAGTTCGCTGCTGACGCTGACCACGAGACGGTCAGCGCCGACGCCATCGAAGGCAGCAGCTTCGGCGCGCAGGGCATCGGGCTGGACATCGGACCCGAATCGGCGGCCGCGTTCGCCGCCCGCATCAAGGGCGCCAAGACGGTGTTCTGGAACGGCCCCATGGGCGTCTTTGAGTTCGACGCCTTTGCCGGCGGCACCCGTGCCATCGCGCAGGCCCTCACCGAAGCGGATGCCTTCACCGTGGTCGGCGGCGGAGACTCCGCAGCTGCCGTCCGCACCCTGGGCTTCGCCGACGACCAGTTCGGCCACATCTCCACGGGTGGCGGCGCCAGCCTGGAGTACCTCGAAGGCAAGGAACTGCCGGGCCTCAGCGTTCTGGACCGCTAGATCCTCCAGCCGGCAGGGCACCGCACTGAAAGGTCGGGGCCCTGCCGGCTGTTCATATCACACGCACTTTTTGGAGAACACGTGACTACGTCAACGAATGGCAAGTTCGACCGCACGCCCCTGATTGCCGGCAACTGGAAGATGAACATGGACCACGTCCAGGGCATCACGCTGCTGCAGAAACTCGCTTGGACCCTGTCCGATGCCAAGCACGATTACAGCCGCGCCGAGGTAGCTGTCTTCCCGCCTTTCACCGACCTTCGCGGCGTCCAGACCCTCGTCCAGGGCGACGAACTGGAAGTCGTCTACGGCGGCCAGGACCTTTCGCAGTTCGATTCCGGTGCCTACACCGGTGACATCTCCGGCCAGTTCCTGAACAAGCTGGGCTGCAAGTACGTCCTGGTCGGCCACAGCGAACGGCGCACCATCCACAACGAGACCGACGAGGTCCTCAACGCTAAAGTGAAGGCCGCATACCGCCACGGAGTCACCCCGGTGCTCTGCGTCGGCGAAGGCCTCGAGATCCGGCAGGCCGGCACGCACGTCCAGCACACGCTCGACCAGCTCCGTGCCAACGTCGAAGGCCTCAGCGCCGACGAAGCGGCCGAGCTCGTGGTCGCCTACGAGCCCGTCTGGGCCATCGGCACCGGTGAAGTGGCAGGACCGGAGGATGCACAGGAAATGTGCGCCGCCATCCGCGCCGAGCTCACCACCCTGTTCGGCGACGAGGTTGCCGCGAAGGTCCGCCTGCTGTACGGCGGTTCGGTCAAGGCCAACAATGCGGCCGCCATCCTGAACGAACGCGACGTCGACGGCGTGTTGGTAGGCGGCGCCAGCCTCGATCCCGCCGAGTTTGCTAATATTGTCAGGTTCGAGAGTCACCTGCTGACGGATTAGTCCGGACACAGCCTTGACCCCCGCAATCATCAACTTCTGAAAGGCCGTCGTGGACGTTCTTCATGTCATTCTGCAGATCCTCCTGGGCATCACCAGCCTCCTGCTGACGCTGCTCATCCTGCTCCACAAGGGACGGGGCGGCGGTCTGTCGGACATGTTCGGCGGAGGCATGAGCTCAGGCCTCAGCTCGTCCGGCGTGGCGGAACGCAACCTCAACAGGTTCACGGTCATCCTCGGTGTCACCTGGGGCGTCGTCATCATCGCCCTTGGCCTTCTGATGCGCTTCTCCGGAGGCGGCGACTCCTAGCAGTCCGCCTGAACAATACCGGCCGGGAGTTTTCCCGGAATTTACACTCCCGGTACTAACGGCCCTGCCGCCGTCGGGAACTCCGCACTAAACTGTGGCTGTTGGCTTCCAACAACCGGTCAGTCGAGTAGCCAGGAGTTCCCGATGGTGCATGCTGCTTCTGGGTTCCGGGGAACCCGTGTGGGGGTGGCCGAAGGGTCAGCCCCGAAAATTCAGCCAAACGACGTTGTCGGTGAACGCTTGCCGCGTATTCGTGTTTCCTATTGGTGCGCCAAAGGACACGAGACGCGGCCTGTTTTCATTAAGCTCCCGGAAGACCAGATCCCCGTGGTCTGGGACTGCCGCCGCTGCGGCGGCACTGCGTCACGGGACGAGGCCCGCGTCGAGCTGCCGCACCATTCCGACGAGGGCTATAAAAGCCACCTTGAGTACGTTAAAGAGCGACGCTCCAGCCAGGACGCCGAAGACGTACTGGCCGGAGCGCTGGAGCGGCTACGAGCCCGCGGGACCTTTACGGACTAGCTGCTCGGGAACCCGTGACGCGGCATTCTCATCGATTAGCCACAGCGTCCGAGAGCGGCCGGTAGGTCCCGCCGCGGGGACCTGTACGGGGTTTGCGCCTGCCAGGGCAAGGCCCACGGCACCTGCCTTATCCTCGCCCGCAACGACCATCCACACTTCGCTCGCCGTGTTGATCGCCGGCAATGTCAGCGAAATGCGTTCGGGCGGCGGTTTCGGGGAATTCCGGACGCCCACAACCGTGAGCTCTTTCTCCCTGATGCCTGCCTGTTCGGGGAAGAGCGAGGCCACATGGGCATCCGGGCCTACGCCAAGGAGGACCACGTCGAAGCGGGGAAGCGTCCCCGGGTTCTCGGGACGGTCATCGGACATGTCCGCTGCATGCTCCGCCGCGGCTGCCTGGGCAAGCCGCCGCGCGTAGTCAGCAGCGGCATCTTCCGGACTGTCGAAGTCGTCCGTGGAGCCGGGTTCATGCACCCGTTCCGGGTCCACGGGGATGTGCGACAGCAGCGCCTCGTGCGCCTGGAGGGTGTTGCGATCGCTGTCTGAGCTGCCGACAAAGCGTTCGTCGCCCCACCAGAAGTTGACCTTGGACCAGTTCACTGCCGGAGAGGCCGCCGAGTCAGCAACCGCCCTGAGGGTGCCGATGCCCACAGTGCCACCCGTGAGCACCACCGTTGCCTCACCGTGTTTGTCCTGGACGTCCACGAGTTTGGTAATGAGCCGGGCCGCGATGGCAGCCATCAGTACGGATGAGTCAGGGTGGATGCTTACTCTGGGATCAGCGCTCACTGGGACGGACACTCCTTAGATTTGTGCGGGGCAGTCCAATAGTAATCACTTCACCGAAGACTTCGTCGGGATCCAGCCGCCGCAGTTCTTCGGCAAGGCAGTCCCTGAGGCTGCGGCGCGGCAGCGAGATGCGCTGTGCGGGCTGGCCCGGCTGCGTCAGTTCAGCCACAGACAATCCCGGGCGGAACAGCTGAACGTCGCCGCTGGCGCGGCTGAGCCGGACGCGCCGGATGCCGGTCCCGGCGGGGTCTGCCACGATGGTCACCGGGGCATCGAGGGCCAGTGTCAGCCAGGCTGCAAGAAGGAGGGTGCTGGGGGAGTCCGAGGCGCCTTCCACGGCGACGGCCGTGACGGGCGAAGAGTCGACCTGGTCCAGGACAGCGGCCAGCTGGATCCGCCAGTTGGTGAGGCGGGTCCAGGCGAGGTCGGTGTCGCCGGCCTTGTACGTATTCCGGATGTTGTCCAGTGCCTTCTGCGGGTCCTCCTCATTGGCGGAGTCGGTGATGCGGCGGTGCGCAATCCGCCCGATGGACGTCTCACAGGCGCTCTTGGGCGCACCGTGCGGCCACCAGGCCACGATCGGAGCATCGGGGAGCAGGAGGGCGGCAACGAGGGATTCACTTTCCTCGGCGAGCTCGCCGTACCCGCGGAGCACGATCACTTCGGATGCGCCGGCGTCGCCGCCCACGCGGATCTGGGCGTCCAGCCGGGTGGGGGAGTTGGCTCCGGCATCGGCAAGGACGATGATCCGGCAGGGGTGTTCCCGGCTGGCTTCGTTGGCCGCTTCAATAGCCTCCTCCTCCAGCCCGGACTTGGTGACCACCACAAGGGTGAGCACCCGGCCGAGCGCGATCACGCCGCCCTGCTCGCGCAGGGACATGATCTTCTTGGAGATGGCGGAGGTTGTTGTGTCGGGAAGATCTACGATCATGGCCTTCTCCAGGTTCGTCCGTCGCGGGCAAGCAGCTCATCGGCCGAGGCGGGGCCCCAGCTTCCGGGGGCATACGGCTCAGGCTGTTCGCCCAGGCCGGCCCAGTACTCTTCAAAGGGATCCAGGATCTTCCAGGACAGTTCCACTTCCTGGTGACGCGGGAACAGCGGCGGTTCGCCCAGCAGGACGTCCAGGATGAGCCGTTCGTACGCTTCGGGGCTGGACTCGGTGAACGAGTGCCCGTAGCCGAAGTCCATCGTGACGTCGCGGACTTCCATCTGCGTCCCAGGAACCTTCGAACCGAACCGGATCGTGGCGCCCTCGTCAGGCTGCACCCGGATCACCACGGCGTTCTGGCCGAAGTCGTCCTCGCCGTGATCGCGGAAAAGAAGGTTGGGGGCGCGCTTGAAGACGACGGCGATTTCCGTCACCCGGCGCCCCAGCCGCTTTCCGGCACGGAGGTAGAACGGCACACCTGCCCAGCGGCGCGTGTGGATGTCCACCCGGATGGCGGCGTAGGTTTCCGTGGTGGAGTCGGCAGGGATGCCTTCCTCCTCCAGGTAGCCAAGGACCTGCTCGCCGCCCTGCCAGCCGCCGGCGAACTGACCGCGCGCCGAGTGCGTCGACAGGTCCTCCGGGAGCTTAACCGCGGCCAGGACCTTTTCCTTCTCGGCACGAAGGTCATCGGCGTTGAAGGAAATGGGTTCCTCCATGGCCGTCAGCGCCAGGAGCTGGAGCAGGTGGTTCTGGATGACGTCGCGGGCCGCGCCCACACCGTCGTAGTAGCCTGCCCGGCCGCCCGTACCGATGTCCTCGGCCATGGTGATCTGGACGTGGTCAACATAGTTCGCGTTCCAGAGCGGTTCGAACAGCTGGTTCGCGAACCGCAGGGCCAGGATGTTCTGGACTGTTTCCTTGCCCAGGTAGTGGTCGATCCGGAAGACCGCGTCGGGCGGGAAGACAGACTCCACGATGTCGTTGAGCTGCCGGGCGGACTCGAGGTCGTGCCCGAACGGCTTCTCAATGACGACACGGCGCCACTTGTCACCCTCAGCCTGCGCCAGGCCGTGCTTCGACAGCTGTCGGCAGACCTGTTCAAACGCTTTCGGCGGAATCGAGAGGTAAAACGCGTGGTTGCCGCGCGTTCCGCGCTGCTCGTCCAGCTCGTCGATCGTGTCGCCGAGCCGCTCAAAGGCTTCGTCGTCGTCGAACTCTCCCTGGACAAAGCGGATGCCCTCGGAGAGCTGGTTCCACACAGCCTCATCAAACGGCGTACGTGCGTAGGCCTTGACGGACTCCTTGACCTCGGCGGCGAAATCCTCGTTTTCCCACTGCCGCCGGGCGAAGCCCACCAGGGCGAAGCTCGGCGGCAGCAGGCCGCGGTTGGCCAGGTCGTAGACGGCAGGCATGAGCTTCTTGCGGGCAAGGTCGCCGGTCACTCCGAAGAGGACCAGCGAGGAGGGACCGGCGATGCGGTTCAGCCGGCGGTCCCGGGGATCCCGCAACGGGTTGCGTCCCCGCCCTGCTGACTTCCTGCTGCCGTTTTCAGTTTCTGGCATGGTTGGTTCGGTGCCTTAGCTTTCAGTGTGGGATGCTGCCTGGCCGGCAAGCTCTGAAAAAATATCCTGCAGCTGCTTGACGCCTGCGGCGCGGTCTGTGAGGTGCAGGCGGAGGACCGGACGGCCGTGGTCGCTGAGAACCTGGGCGTCGCCGGCGGCCTGGGCCGAGATCAGCTCGCCGAACGTGAACGGCCGCTCCGGGATGGAGAGGTCCGTTGCGGACTCGGCAGTGACCTGCAGGAACACACCGATGGCGGGTCCGCCCTTGTGGAACTGGCCGGTGGAGTGCAGGAAGCGCGGGCCCCAGCCGAACGTCACAGGACGTCCGCTGACTGCTGCGAGCTGGTCACGGACACCTTCGAACGGGGCATATGCCAGCCGGTCGAAGTAGGCCTGGACGCTGAGGTAGCTGTCGTCGGCGAGCTGGGCGAGCAGCGCGGACACTGCGGCAGACGCCGTCGAGGCAGCTCCCAGCCAGTCGCCGCCGCGCACCTCTATGGCGCCGTCGACGAAGTTGGCCGGGGTCGGTTCCGGCTGAGCGTCCAGCAGGCCGCGTGCGGCCACCTTGGCGGCTTCGACGTCGGGCTGGTCAAACGGGTTGATGCCCAGCAGGCGCCCGGCGACGGCGGTGGCAAATTCCCACACCATCATCTGCGTCGCCAGGCCGCCGGCAATGGCTACCTCGTTGTCACCGAGCTGGACGTCGTCGGCGTCGGCAGCTACCAGACGCACCACCAGGACGTCGGCAGCGCCGGAGGTGACCTCCGGTGCTGACGGACCGGCGACGACCGGCAGAACTCCGGTGCCGAGCTTACCGGTGGATTCGGCGATGAGCTGTTCGGCCCAGTCGGCGAAACCGACGATCCCGGATCCGTCCTCCGCAATCACGATCTTGTTCCGCAGCGGGTTGGTGCCGCCCAGCGCGGTGCCCAGGGCGAGGCCGATGTTCTCGGGGGCGTCCTCGTTAAGGATCTCTGCTGCCTCTTCGGCCTCGTCCAGGAACGCCTGGATGTCCACGCCGGCCAGCCCGCAGGGGACCAGTCCGAAGGCGGTCAGTGCCGAGAAGCGTCCGCCGACGTTGGGGTCGGCGTTGAAGACTGCGCGGTAGCCGGCCTCCCGCGATGCCTTGTCCAGCGGCGAACCCGGGTCAGTGACGATGACGATACGGCTCTTCGCGTCAACTCCGGCATCGGTGAAGGCCTGCTCGAAGATCCTCCGCTGGGAATCCGTTTCGACGGTGGAGCCGGACTTGGACGAAACGACAATGGCGGTTTCGCCAAGGCGGTCCACCAAAGCAGCACTGACCTGTTCAGGGTCGGTGCTGTCAAGCACAGTCAGCTCGACGCCAGCGGTGCCCGCAATGACCTCGGGCGCAAGCGAGGATCCGCCCATGCCGCAGAGGACAATGCGCGTGACGCCCTCGGCCTTCAGTGCGTCGCGGAGTTCCAGGATGTCGCTGACCAGCGGCTGCGAGACGGTGGCCGCCTCGACCCAGCCCAGCCGGATAGCGGATTCCTGTTCGGCGTCGGGCCCCCACAAGGTGTGGTCCTTCGCGAAAATCCTGGTGGCGATGCGGTCTTCCAGCAGCGCGGGGAGGTGCTGCTCAAGTGCCTCACGGGCTGCGCCGGTGGCGTCGTAGCTGAGTGTGCTCATGATGGGTTAGGAAGCCTTCCGTGCAGAGGCCAGGGCGCCTTCGACGTCACCCAGCAGTTCCTTCCAGCTGGCCACGAACTTATCCAGGCCCTCGGACTCAAGCAGTGCCACGACGTCGTTGTAGGAAATCCCCAGCGCGTCGAGGGCGTTCAGCGTCGCGTTTGCGTCGTCGTAGCCGCGAGTGACGGTGTCGCCCGTGACCACACCGTGGTCGAACGTGGCGTCGAGGGTCTTCTCCGGCATGGTGTTGACCACGCCGGGTGCGACGAGTTCGGTGACGTAGAGGGTGTCCGGGTAGGCCGGGTCCTTCACACCGGTCGAGGCCCACAGCGGGCGCTGCGGGAGGGCGCCGGCTTCGGCGAGCAGTGCCCAGCGTTCGGTGGAGAAGAGCTCCTCGTACACCTGGTAGGCCAGGCGGGCGTTCGCCAGGCCGGCCTTGCCCTTGAGTGCCTTGGCTTCGTCGGTGCCGATGGCGTCGAGGCGCTTGTCGATTTCGGCGTCGACGCGGGAGACGAAGAAGGATGCGACCGAGTGGATCTTGGAGAGGTCGTGGCCGTTGCCCTTGGCCTGTTCCAGGCCGGACTGGAACGCGTTGATGACTGCGCGGTAGCGTTCCAGCGAGAAGATCAGGGTCACGTTGACACTGATGCCCTCAGCCAGGGTGGCCGTGATGGCCTCGAGGCCTTCGAGGGTTGCCGGGATCTTGATGAGGACGTTGTCCTTGTTGACCTTCTTGTACAGGTGCTTCGCTTCGGCGATGGTGCCGGCGGTGTCCCAGGCGAGGCGGGGGTCCACTTCGATGGACACCCGGCCGTCGACGCCCTTGGTGGCTGCGGCGACGGGGGCGAACAGGTCGCAGGCGTCGGCAACGTCAGTGGTGGTGATTTCGAAGACGGTCTCTTCAACGGTGGCACCGGCTGCTGCCTGCTCAGCGATGGTGGCGTCGTAGTCCGTGCCGGAGGTGATGGCGGCGTGGAAGATGGACGGGTTGGTGGTGACACCAACGACGTTCTTCTCTTCGATGAGCTTGCGCAGGGTGCCGGTCTGCAGGCGGCCGCGGGAGAGGTCGTCGAGCCAGATCGAGACGCCGGCGTCCGAGAGCTGCTGGGTAGGGGTAGTCATGTCATAACTCCTGGAAATCAGGGGTTCCGGGGGCGCAACGTCCCCCGGAACCGTGGGGGTTGATCAGTTGGAGAGGCCGGCGAGGGATTCCTTGGCCGCGGCGGCTACTGCTTCTGCCGTGATGCCGAATTCCTGGAAGAGGCGCTTGTAGTCCGCGGAGGCGCCGAAGTGCTCCAGGCTGATGGAACGGCCGGCGTCGCCGACGAATTCCTTCCAGCCCAGGGCCAGGCCTGCTTCGACAGACACGCGCGCCTTCACGGCGGGGGGCAGGACGGCGTCACGGTAGGCGGCGTCCTGCTTGTTGAACCACTCCACGCACGGCATCGACACCACGCGGGTGGCGATGCCTTCGGCCTGGAGGGCTTCGCGGGCGTTCACGGCCAGCTGGACCTCGGAACCGGTGCCGATCAGGATGACCTGGGCGTCGGCGGTCTTGCCGTCCTTGGAGGCTTCGGCCAGGACGTAGCCTCCCTTGGCCACGCCGGAGACGGCACCGAAGGTGTCACCCTCGGCGTCGCCTTCGCCGCGGGCGTAGGTGGGGATGTTCTGGCGGGTCAGGACGATGCCGGCCGGGTTCTCGTGGTTTTCGAGCATGGCCTTCCAAGCGGCGGAAACCTCGTTCGCGTCACCGGGGCGGACAACGTCCAGGCCCGGAATGGCGCGCAGGGAGGCCAGCTGCTCCACCGGCTGGTGGGTGGGGCCGTCTTCGCCGAGGCCGATGGAGTCGTGCGTCCAGACGTACAGGGACGGGACACCCATCAGTGCGCCGAGGCGGATGGCCGGGCGCTGGTAGTCGGAGAAGATCAGGAAGGTACCGGAGAACGCGCGGGTCTTGCCGTGCAGGGCGATGCCGTTCACGATCGAGGCGGCGGCATGCTCACGGATGCCGAAGTGCAGCACCCGGCCGTACGGGTTGCCCTTCCACGCATCGGTGGACCGGGACACGGGGATGAACGAGGGCGAACCTTCGATGGTGGTGTTGTTGGATTCGGCGAGGTCGGCCGAGCCGCCCCACAGTTCCGGCATGACCGGCCCGATCGCGTTCAGGACCTTGCCGGAGGCGGCACGGGTGGAGACGTCCTTGCCTGCTTCGAACACCGGCAGGGCAGAATCGAGTTCCACCGGGAGCTTGCGGGCCTCGACACGTTCCAGCAGCGCGGCGGCGTCGGGGTTGGCGGCCTGCCACGCTTCGAAGGAGTCCTGCCATTCGCTGCGGGCGGCCGCACCGCGGTCCACGACGGCGCGGGCGTGGGCCAGCACCTCTTCGTCAACTTCGAACGTCTTCGCGGGGTCAAAGCCCAGCACGCTCTTCAGCGCGGCGACTTCCTCGGCACCCAGGGCGGAGCCGTGGATCTTGCCGGTGTTCTGCTTCTTCGGCGCCGGGTAGCCGATGATGGTCCGAAGCGACACGATCGAGGGCTTGGAGGTCTCCGCTTTTGCAGCGAGGAGGGCGGCATACAGTTCCTGCACGTCTTCCTTGTATTCGCCGGTCTTCGTCCAGTCCACGCGCTGGACGTGCCAGCCGTAGGCTTCGTAGCGCTTGAGGACGTCCTCGGTGAACGCGACGTCGGTGTCGTCTTCAATGGAGATGTGGTTCTCGTCGTACACCACGACGAGGTTGCCGAGTTCCTGGTGGCCGGCCAGCGAGGAAGCCTCGGAGGTCACGCCTTCCTGGAGGTCGCCGTCGGAGGCAATGACCCAGATCGTGTGGTCGAACGGGGAGGTGCCGGCGGGAGCATCGGCGTCGAACAGTCCGCGTTGGCGGCGCTGGGAGTACGCGAAACCGACCGAGGACGCCAGGCCCTGGCCCAGCGGGCCGGTGGTGATTTCCACACCGGCGGTGTGCTTGTACTCCGGGTGTCCCGGAGTCAGCGAACCCCAGGTCCGCAGCGCCTTAAGGTCCTTCAGTTCCAGGCCGTAGCCGGAGAGGAACAGCTGGATGTACAGCGTCAGGGACGTGTGACCTGGGGAGAGGATGAACCGGTCGCGGCCGATCCAGTCCGGGTTCTTCGGATCGTGGCGCATCAGCTTCTGGAAGAGAAGGTACGCGGCCGGGGCGAGGCTCATCGCCGTCCCCGGGTGGCCGTTGCCTACCTTTTCGACCGCGTCCGCGGCCAGAATGCGGACCGTGTCAACGGCTCGCTGGTCCAAACTGGTCCATGACAGTTCTTGCTCTTCCAAATGTGGCACGAAAACCGGGCCCCTCTCTGTGCTGACGGCAGGTGGTACGAACAGGCCGGAGCGGGGACACACATAATGGCGCCCGCTGCGGTTAGTACCAGCCGTTCACCATTGAAACGTTGATCTTCATTCAGTCGCGTTCGAGATTCCGGGAATGCGCATTCCATTGGCATTCCTTGCGTGCTGATCTGCAGACAGCTTAGCCCCATTCCAAGGGCTGGTCAGCGTATATCTCACTAAGTGGACTGAATTTTCCTTATATGAATCACCACGCTGCGCCGCTGCCGTGAGGATCGGTTAACCTGCCGGAATCATGGGGGCTTTGGGCGCCGAAGAGCCACGGTATGATATTCGGAGGCCACCGCCGGAGGGAGCGGGCCCTTTTTGGGCCGCCGCCGCTGCGAGAACCAGCCGGACTGAACAGCCAGACAGAACAGAGTGACTGCCACCGTGAGCACAACAGATACGCCGCTGAACGCCTCCCGGCTCCCCGGAAAGATCGGGATAGCCCGCAAAGCCAAGGCGTACCTTGCCCTCACGAAACCGCGGGTCATCGAGCTCCTGCTGGTGAGCACGCTGCCCACTATGATCTACGCTGAACGCGGATTCCCCTCCATCGGGCTGATCCTTGCAACGCTCGTGGGCGGAGCGTTCGCTGCCGGTAGTGCCGGTGCATTCAACTGCTATATCGACCGCGACATCGACAAGTTGATGCACCGGACCGAGAACCGGCCCTTGGTCACGGGTGAAGTGACTCCGCGCGAGGCGCTGGTCTTCTCCTGGTTGCTGGGTGCGGCCGCCATCGCGATCCTCTGGTTCGGCGCCAACCCGCTCTCGGCGTGGCTAGGCCTCGGCGCCATCGTTTTCTACGTTGTCATCTACACGATGATCCTTAAGCGCCGCACGGCCCAGAACATCGTCTGGGGCGGAGCGGCCGGATGCTTCCCGGTGCTGATCGCCTGGGCCGCCGTGACAAACACGGTGGAGTGGCCGGCCATCGTCCTGTTCATGGTGATTTTCCTGTGGACCCCTCCGCACTACTGGCCGCTGTCCATGCGCTACGGCGAGGACTACCGCAACGCCAACGTGCCGATGCTCGGGGCAATCGCCGGCGCAAAGGTAGTCTCGGTCCAGGTTGTCCTGTACGCGTGGGCCATGGTTGCCTGCTCGCTGCTGCTGATCCCCGCCGGCGGGGCCGGCTGGGTCTACACTGTGACCGCCGTCGTCGCCGGCGCCTGGTTCCTGTACGAATCGCATGCCCTCTATAACCGGGCCCAGGGCGGCGACGTCTCCAACAAGGGGGCCATGAAGGTCTTCCACGGTTCCATCAGCTACCTGACCCTGCTCTTCATTGCATTGGCTGTCGACCCCTTCGTGGGTTCAGCCATCATGGGCTAGACGCTCTCTCACTTCCTGCCGCTTAAACCCGGACGCTCTCTCACTCTGTGGAACCGCACAGGTGAGGGAGCGTTCTGCTTTGCCGCCACAACTGAGAGAGCGTCGGGGGAAAACCTGCAGGATCTGAGAGAGCGTCGGGGAGGGGGAAGCGGTGGTGCTACTTTCCCGGGGTTAAGAAACACCCCGGACCATGCGGACCGGGGTGTTTCTTTCGAGCCGTCTGCTCGAATGGCACTGCCTAACCGGGCCCGGCAGTCTTGCCAGCCGGTAAGCCCTACTTGACCGGGCTGAACCGTGCGAGGTCCGCCGCGTTGGTGGCGGCACTCATGAGGAGAGCCGCACCGAGCATGTGGGCGCCAACCAGCAGCGCGGGAATGCCGTTGTAATACTGTGTGAAGCCGATGATTGCCTGGATCACCGTGACACCCAGCAGCATCAGGACAGCGGAGCGGAACGGTCCTGTGATTCGGCCGCGGAATACGAGGAACACGCCGAACAGTGCCCCGGCGGTGACCAGGTAGGCGGGCACGGCGTGGATGTGCGAGAAGAGATCCCAGTCAAGATCGTTCCGGGGAGCGTCGGCGTCACCCGCGTGCGGCCCCGCTCCGGTAACCACCACCCCGAGCATCACGGCGACGGCAGAAAACAGCGCGACGGCGGCCATCACCGGGCGGGCGGCGCCGGGAAGGGCGGGAAGCGCGACGGTGGGGAACCGTCCCGTACGCCCGTAGGCCCGGTTGACCAGCAGCGTGGCGATAACAACGAGGGCCATCGAGACCAGGAAGTGGAGACCGACGACCCACGGGTTGAGCTGGGTGAGCACCGTGATGCCGCCGATGACCGCTTGGGCCGGGATGCTTGCCAGCAGGCCCAGTGCCAGCAGGAAGAGGTCCCTGCGCTCTTTGCGGAGGTTCCACAAATACACCAGCATGAGCACCGCAATCGCCGCCAGCGCGAACGTCAGGAGCCGGTTGCCGAATTCGATGAAACCGTGGATGCCCATCTCCGGAGTGTTGACCAGGGACGCATCAGTACAGCGCGGCCAGGTGGGGCAGCCGAGCCCGGACGCAGTGAGGCGGACTGCGCCGCCGGTCACCACGAGCACCGTCTGTCCGATGAGGGAGAGGACGGCCAGCCTGCGGACGGTCGAGTCCACCGTGACTGGCAGCTTGGACGTCATGCGTCCGAGTATCTGGGGGAGGCGCGATGCCGTACTCACGTTTTTCTCAATTCCACTTGAACCAACGGATGGCCGCTGCGCCGGCGATTGCCGTCCAGAGCAGCAGGATTAGGGTGGCGCCTCCATTGAAGCTGCCGGCAAGGAAGGCGTCCCTCAGCGCCTCGCCCAATGCCCCGGAGGGCAGGAAGTGCACCAATTCCCGGGCCGGGCCGGGCAGCCGTTCGGCGGGCAGCACGATGCCGCCCAGGGCTCCGAGCAGGATCCACAAAAGGTTGGTGATGGCCAGGGTCGCCTCGGGCCGGACCGTGCCTGCGACCAGAAGCCCCAGGGCCGTGAACGCTGCCGCCCCCAGAACCAGCAGTACCAGCGCAGGCACCCAGCCCGCCGTCGTCGGCTGCCAGCCAAGCACGAAAGCAACTGTGCCCACCACGAGTACCTGAAGGACCAGTACGGCCAGCACGGCCAGGATCTTTCCTGCGATCAGGCCCGTGCGGCCCAGGGGAGTGGTGGACAGGAAGCGCAGCACCCCGTAACGGCGGTCGAAGCCGGTGGAGATGCCCTGCCCGGTGAAGGCGGTGGACATCGCGCACAGGGCGAGGATGCCCGGTACCGCCACGTCAACGCGGCTGCCGCCGAGGCCGTCCAGCAGCGGAGTGACGGTCAGGCCCACCAATGCCAGCAGGGGCAGCACGATTGCCAGAATGAGCTGCTCGCCGTTCCGGAGCATAGTGAGAGCTTCGTATTTGCCCTGGAGCAGAATGCGGCGAAGCAGCGGGGCAGGAGCGCTGCCGAGAACCCGGCTCATCGGATCTCCCTTCCCGAAATGTCCAAAAATACGTCTTCGAGGCTTCGGGCCTCCAGGCTCATGGAACCGGGCATGATGCCGTGCGCGGCCCACCAGGCTGTCAGCGCTGCCAGGTCGTCAGGTGTCAGCGCGCCGGTTGCGGCATAGCTCCCCGCGCGGGTCTCGCGGACGTCGACGGCGGCAGGCAGCACGCCCGCGAAGTCGAGTCCGGGCCGCGCCTCGAAGAGCAGCGTCCGGACATGTTCCTGGGCGGAGTCAGCACCGATGTTCCGCTGGAGCAATTGGGCCACGGTACCTTCGGCGACGTTCCGGCCTGCATCAATGATGTACACGTAGTCGGCCAGCCGCTGGGCATCGTCCATGAGGTGGGTCGTCAGGATGATTCCCATGCCGGCGTCCCGCAATTCGGAAATGAGCTGGAAGACAAGCTGGCGCGACTGCGGATCCAGCCCGGCGCTCGGCTCGTCCAGGAAGAGGACCTCGGGGTTTCCCACCAGGGCCGCCGCAAGGGCCAGCCGCTGCCGCTGGCCGCCCGAGAGGCGCCGGACCGTGGTCCGGCTGAAAGTGTCAATGCCAAGGCGTCCGATCAAATCATCCACCGGCCATGGATCCTGGTACATTCCGGCGATATGCTTCAGCAGGGGGATGGGACGGGCCGACGGCGGCAACCCGCCGTCCTGCAGCATCACGCCAACGCGGGAACGGAGGGACGCCCCCGAGGCGTCCGAATCCTGGCCCAGCAGGGACACCGCACCGCCGGACCGCCGCTGCAAACCCTGGGCGCATTCGATGGTGGTCGTTTTACCGGCACCGTTGGCTCCCAGCAGGGCAGTGACCTGTCCGCGTTCCGCGGTGAGGGATACGCCGCTGACCACCCTGAGCATCTTGCCGTCAAGGGAGGCCAGCGGGCCAACGTCCTTAATGAGTCCCGTAATGGACAGGACGGGGGAATCGGGAGATCGCACCAAAGCATTCTACGGGATGTAGTACGCACGCCACCCGACCGGATGTGACCGCAGGTCAGCCTCGCCTTACTGGAACGGGGGAGTAAATTACGACATGATTGTGTTGTGTATTCCATGAGCACTCGACTTTCTGCGCGCCGGACCGGGCAAGCCGCGCCTGCCGGCGCCGCCGGTTCGTTCCGGCCCGGGACGTCTGCGCCTGCAACACGCCAGGCGCCGGCGCCGCACACGTTGCCGGCGGACTCCGACGAGCGCACCCGCGACCGTGTACTGAATGCCGTACTGGAGCACGGGCCCGTCAGCGCTGCCGAACTCGGCGACCTGCTCGGCTTCACTCCCGCCGCCGTGCGACGCCACCTGGACCACCTCTCACGCAACGGCGTTATTGAAGTCAAGCGCGTCGCCAAAGCGGGTGCCGGCGCCGGACGTCCCGCCCGGCGCTACGTCCTCAGCTCCCAGGGCCAGTCCAGCCTTGGAGACGACTACCTCGACATTGCGGGCCAGGCCCTCCAGCGACTGGGCGAGATCGCCGGACCCGACGCCGTCCGCGAGTTCGCCGTCGAGCGCTTTGCCGACATGGAGCGTCGCTATGCCCCGGAGATCGAAGCCGCCGGAACGGACATCACTGCACGGGCGCAGGCCCTGTCCGCAGCGTTGAGCCGAGACGGGTTCGTGGCCTCCGCTGCCTCCATCGAAGCCAAAGCGCCACTGCCTGCCGCGCTCTCCAGCGTTCAGCTGTGCCAGGGCCATTGCCCCATCCAGCAGCTGGCCACCAAGTTCCCCGTGTTCTGCGACGTCGAGACCGAAGTATTTTCCCGGCTCGTCGGCGTCGACGTGCGCAGGCTGTCCACCCTTGCACGGGGCGGGCACGTCTGCACTACCCACATACCTACAGGCCGTCCGGCCGCCAAGGGGCCCTCGGGTCCCGGACACACCACGGACAGCCTGGGCGAAGTATCCAACCATCTGCAAGAAAGGCCGTGATGACGGACCAACTATCAGAGAATAAGGTTGCTGAAACTACTGTGATTTCGGAGATTCTGGAGAAGAACCCCGAGCTCCACGGTATCGGCACCTATGAGTACGGCTGGGCCGACAAGAATGATGTCGGAGCCAACGCGCGTCGTGGCATCAACGACGAAGTTGTCCGGGACATTTCGGCCAAGAAGAACGAGCCGGAGTGGATGCTGGATCTCCGCCTGAAGGGCCTGAAGTACTTCGACCGCAAGCCCATGCCCACCTGGGGTGCAGACCTCTCCGGCATTGACTTCGACAACATCAAGTACTTCGTGCGCTCCACCGAGAAGCAGGCCGCCACGTGGGAGGACCTCCCCGAGGACATCCGCAACACGTATGAGAAGCTGGGCATCCCGGAAGCCGAGCGCAGCCGCCTGGTTTCAGGCGTGGCGGCGCAGTACGAATCCGAAGTTGTGTACCACCAGATCCGCGAGGACCTGGAAGCCCAGGGCGTCATCTTCCTGGACACGGACACCGCCCTGCGCGAGCACCCGGAGATCTTCCAGGAGTACTTCGGCACCATCATCCCCGTGGGCGACAACAAGTTCGCGTCGCTCAACACGGCCGTATGGTCCGGCGGATCCTTCGTCTACGTTCCGAAGGGTGTCCACGTGGACATCCCGCTGCAGGCGTACTTCCGCATCAACACGGAAAACATGGGTCAGTTCGAGCGCACGCTGATCATCGCCGACGAGGACTCCTACGTCCACTACATCGAAGGCTGCACGGCGCCGATCTACACCTCGGATTCGCTGCACTCCGCCGTTGTGGAAATCATCGTGAAGAAGGGCGCCCGCGTCCGCTACACGACCATCCAGAACTGGTCCAACAACGTGTACAACCTGGTCACCAAGCGCGCCATCTGCGAAGAGGGCGCCACCATGGAGTGGATCGATGGCAACATCGGCTCCAAGGTCACCATGAAGTACCCGGCCGTCTACCTCGTGGGCGAGCACGCCAAGGGTGAGACTCTTTCCATCGCGTTCGCCGGCGAAGGCCAGCACCAGGACACGGGATCGAAGATGGTGCACATTGCGCCGAACACCAAGAGCTCCATCGTCTCCAAGTCCGTGGCCCGCGGCGGCGGCCGTGCCGCTTACCGCGGCCTGGTCCAGGTCCGCGAAGGCGCTAAGCACTCGGCCAACACCGTCCGCTGTGACGCCCTGCTCGTCGACACGATCAGCCGGTCGGACACCTACCCGTACATCGACATCCGTGAAGATGACGTCCAGCTGGGTCACGAGGCAACCGTCTCGCGCGTTTCCGAAGAGCAGCTCTTCTATCTGATGTCACGCGGCATGCGCGAAGACGAGGCCATGGCGATGATCGTTCGCGGCTTCATCGAGCCGATTGCCCGTGAGCTGCCGATGGAATATGCCCTCGAGCTGAACCGCCTCATTGAACTCCAGATGGAAGGATCCGTCGGTTAATGACTGCCGAAATTACTACTGAAAAGGCCCGCATCGGAGCGCCTTCCATCGCAGGCTTCACCGAGGAAGGCGAGGGGCTGGTCGCCGCCAAGGTGGACCACAGCCACAATCACGGCGTGACCGTGATGTCCTCCCGCGCCGAACGCCTCACGAGCTTCAATGTTGCCGACTTCCCGCTGCCCACGGGCCGCGAGGAGGAGTGGCGCTTCAGCCCCGTCCGCGCCCTGGCCACCCTGCTCTCCGACACCGCGACGGACCTCGAACCCGTTCCGGCCGCCGACTTCACGGTCGAAGCGCCGGAAGGCTACGTCCGCGGCACGCTGGCCCCCGGAGCCGCGCCCCGCGGAACCGTCCTGGTCCCGGCCGACCGGGCCGCCGCCGTCGCGTCCGCCAACACGGACGAGGCACTGCACGTGGTCATCCCCGCTGAAGCCGAGCCGGCCGAGCCGCTGCGGATACTGGTCCACGGCGCAGCCGCAGGCCGCCGCTCGAACGCACACTATGTGCTGGAAGCGGGCGCCAACTCGCGCAGCGTTGTGATCCTGGAGCACACCGGTGCTGCCGACCACAACGGCAACCTGGAAGTCATCGTCGGCGAGGGCGCGCACCTCACCGTGATCTCGGTGCAGCTCTGGGAAGACGACGCCAGGCATCTGGCCCAGCACGACGCGCAGGTGGGCAAGGACGCTGTGTACAAGCACATCGCCGTTTCCCTGGGCGGCTCCATCGTGCGCCTGAACTCCAACGTGCGCTTCTCGGGCGAGGGTGCCGAGGCCGAGCTGCTGGGCCTCTACTTCGCTGACGCGGGCCAGCACCTGGAGCACCGTTCCTTCGTTGACCACAACGTGCCCAACTGCAAGTCCAACGTGCTCTACAAGGGCGCCCTGCAGGGCAAGGACGCACACACCGTATGGGTGGGCGACGTCCTGATCCAGAAGCAGGCCGTCGGCACCGACTCCTACGAGAAGAACCAGAACCTGGTTCTGACGGACGGCTGCCGTGCCGACTCGGTTCCGAACCTTGAAATCGAAACGGGACTCATCGAGGGTGCCGGCCACGCCAGCTCCACCGGACGTTTCGATGACGAGCACTTGTTCTACCTCATGGCCCGCGGCATCCCCGAGGATGTTGCCCGCCGTCTCGTTGTCCGCGGCTTCCTCAACGAGATCATCCAGAAGATCAAGGTTCCGGCACTCGAAGAGCGCCTGACTGTCGCTGTTGAGCGCGAGCTCGCCGCGAGCGAGAACTGAAACAGGCAGGCAGGAACGCATGAGTGAACAACCCAAGGGTGAGCTGGTATGCAATGCCAACGACATCCAGGTGAAACAGGCGCTGCGGATCCTGATCGATGACTACCCGGTAGCCATCGTCAAGGATTCGATGGGCGAAATCCACGCCATCGGAGACACGTGCTCGCATGCGGACATTTCGCTGTCCGAAGGCGAAGTGGAAGGCTGTGCGATCGAGTGCTGGGGCCACGGCTCCCAGTTCGATCTGCGCAACGGCCAGCCTCTTCAGCTTCCTGCCTACGATCCCGTACCGGTCTTCGCTGTCCAGCTTCACGGTGACGACGTCTACGTGGATGTGACCAATGTTCTGAACGGCGCCACGGTCAACAACTACTGAGCGCCCGGCTTCACAAGACTTACGAACGAAAGAAAGAAGAGCATGTCAACTCTTGAGATCAAGGACCTGCACGTCAGCATTGAGACGGAGCAGGGCACCAAGGAGATCCTGAAGGGCGTCAGCCTGACCATCAGGACCGGCGAGACCCACGCCATCATGGGCCCCAACGGCTCAGGCAAGTCCACGCTGGCGTCGACCATTGCCGGCCACCCGCGCTACAACGTCACCAGCGGCACCATCACGCTCGACGGTGAAGACGTCCTGGCCATGAGCGTGGACGAGCGCGCCCGCGCCGGCCTGTTCCTGGCCATGCAGTACCCCGTGGAGGTTCCCGGCGTCAGCATGACCAACTTCCTGCGGACCGCCAAGACCGCCATCGACGGCGAGGCTCCCAAGCTGCGTACCTGGACCAAGGACGTCAAGGCTGCAATGCAGAAGCTGCGCATCGACGCCGACTTCACCCAGCGCAACGTCAACGAAGGTTTCTCCGGCGGCGAGAAGAAGCGCGTGGAGATCCTCCAGCTGGAGCTCTTCAAGCCGAAGTTCGCCGTCCTGGACGAGACCGACTCCGGCCTGGACGTCGACGCCTTGAAGGTCGTTTCCGAAGGCGTCAACCGCGCCCACGCCGAAGGCAACATGGGCACCCTGCTCATCACGCACTACACGCGGATCCTGCGCTACATCAAGCCTGAGTTCGTCCACGTCTTCGTCGACGGCCAGGTTGTCGAAGAGGGCGGCCCGGAACTTGCCGACCGCCTCGAAGAAGAAGGCTACGACCGTTACGCCAAGGGTGCGGGCGCAGCCACCATCGCTGCAGCCGACGCTGCAGTCCAGGGCTAGTTAGGACAACGCCATGACCGAAATCAAAGCGGCCCGCACGGGCCTCGAAGATGTCGAAGAGGCACTTAAAGACGTCATCGACCCCGAGTTGGGCGTCAACATCGTTGACCTCGGGCTGCTGTACGGCCTGAAGTACTCGGACGACGACGGCGCCCTCCTGATCGACATGACGCTCACCACGGCGGCCTGCCCGCTCACGGACGTCATCGAGGAACAGGTCGGCAAGGCCCTCGACGGCGTCGTGGACGACTGGCGGCTGAACTGGGTGTGGATGCCGCCATGGGGTCCGGAGCGGATCACCGAAGACGGACGCGATCAGATGCGTGCGCTGGGCTTCAATATCTAGCACCCGTTAACATACGACGGCGGCCGGTCACCTTCCCCGGGAAGGTGACCGGCCGCCGTCGTTTTTTCGTCTAATTAGAGCGTGGCGGCGCTAAAGGTGTCGCACTTGTTGATGTCGCCGGTCTGGTAGCCCTGGTAGAACCATTTCTGCCGCTGGGCGCTGGAGCCGTGCGTCCAGGCCTCAGGGGAGACCCGGCCGGTTGCCGCTTTCTGGATGCGGTCGTCACCAACGGCGGATGCCGCGGAGAGCGCATCGTTCAGGTCCTGCTGGGTCAGCGGTTCAAGGAACGGCTGGCCGGTGTTCGGGTCCTTTTGCGTTGTGGCGTACCGTACCCAGAGGCCGGCGTAGCAGTCGGCCTGCAGTTCGACACGGACGGCACCGGATTCGGGGCCCTGCGGATCCTGCTGGGCGCGGTCAAGGTTGCCCATGATGTTCTGGACATGGTGGCCGAACTCGTGCGCCACAACGTATTCCTGGGCCAGCGGGCCGCCTGAAGATCCGAACCGGTCCACCAGGTCCTGGAAAAAGCCGGGGTCGAAGTAGGCGGTGGTGTCGGCCGGGCAATAGAACGGACCCACCTCGGAGGTTGCCCCGCCGCAGCCGGTGTTGGTGGCCTGGCTGAAGATCACCGTCGTGGGACGCGGATACTCCGTGTTGTACTGGGCGAGGTAGGCGGGCCAGAACGCGTTGAGGCTGTTCACCGTTCCGGTGATGCGGCAGTCTAGCCGGGCATCAGCGTCGGCGCCGGTCTGGCAGGCAGGCGCGCTGCCCGTGCTCTGCGGCTCCTGCACCGTGCCGGTCAGGCCTTCCAGCAGTTGCGGGTTGACCCCAAACAAGGCGGCCAGCAGGAGGATGATTCCGCCGCCGATGCCGCCGCCGATCTTGGTTCCGCGGCCCATCCCGCGCCGGTCCTGGACCTGCGACGGATCCAGCTGAACGTTGTCATTGAAACTCATAAAGTCACAATAGCCGTACCGGCCCAGCCCGTACCCGTGGACGCCGGTAAAGTTGATCCGATGCCATTCCTCAACAGACTCCAACGCTGGGCCGATGACCGCCCCGACGACACCGCCGTCGTCGTGGCAGGCCGGCACCTCAGCTGGGGCGCGCTTCGGGACGCTGCCGCAGCCCGGACCCCGGACACCGGACCGGTAACCGTGCTGGCCGAGCCCAATTCCGTGGATTTTGCCGTGTCCTATGCCGCCGCGGTTGCCGGCGCCAGGCAATGTGCCGTCCTAGACCCCACCTGGCCTGCGCAGCTTAAAGCGGACATCGCGGCCCGGCTGCACACTGGCGCTACTGCCGAATCCGGCCGGCCGGCTTCCGTTGAACTCCGCGACGGCACCCCGGAATCCCCCTTCCTGGTCGGACTGACCTCCGGCACCACCTCGGTGCCCAAGGCATTCACGAGGTCCCGGCGCTCGTGGCAGCTTTCCTTCGATGCGTCCATCGAGTTCTTCGGTCTTACCCGGCAGGACAAGACCCTCGCCCCGGGCCCGCTGGCGGCCAGCCTTAACCTGTATGCGCTCTCTGAGTGCCTCTATGCCGGCTCCGAGTTCCACACGCTGGAATCGTTCGACGTTGGCGAGGTGCACGCCGCCATCACGCACGACGGCATCACCCGCCTTGTCCTGGTTCCCACCATGCTCCGGTTGCTGAGTGAGCGCGGACTGTCCGGGTGCGTGGATGCTTCCGGCATCACATCGATCATCTGCGCCGGGTCCAAGCTGGATGCCCGGACATTGGAAGCCGCCCGCCGCTGGGCACCGAGAGCCACCATCTTCGAGTACTACGGCGCCTCCGAACTGAGCTTCGTCTCCGGGGCCGGCCTGCGCTCCGGTGCGCCGCTGGACGCCGGAGGAACCGGCATCGGCAAACCCTTCCCCGGCGTCGACGTCCGAATCCTTAACGACGCGGGCGAGCGGGTTCCCGACGGAACGGACGGCAACATCTGCGTCCGCAGCGGCATGGTCAGCAACGGCTACCTGTGGGGCGACGACGGGCAGGCGCTGCGCTGCTTCGAGGGCTGGTACACCGTAGGGGACCAGGGCTACCTGCTGGACGGTGAGCTCCATATACTGGGCCGGCGGGCCGACATGATCATCACCTCCGGAAAGAACGTCTACCCGCACGAGGTGGAACTGGCCCTTGCGTCCGTCCCCGGCGTTGCTGCCGCCGTGGCGTCTGGCATGGCGGACGATGTCCGCGGGCAGCGGGTGGTTGCCGGCGTGGTCCCTTCCCACGGCGGTGTCACGGCAACCCAGCTGAAGGCCGGGCTTGACGATGTGCTGCCACGGGACAAGAGGCCGCTGCAGTATTTTGCCCTCACGGAACTGCCGGTGACGGACCGCGGGAAAGTCAGCAGGCAGCTTCTGCTGGACTGGATCGAACGCGGGGACACCAGGATCCGCCGCCTTGGCTAAGGCCGCCGGGGAAGAGCTGCCGGCGGACCGGCAGCCGGTGGTCATTGCAGCCCTGCGTACTCCTGTCCGGCGGGTCAACGGCGCCTTCAAGGAGCTCCGCGCGCATGAGCTCCTGGCCCCTGTGCTGCGCAGCCTCCTGACGGATACCGGCCTGCCGGCAAGCGCTGTTTCGGACGTGGTGATCGGTAACGCCGTGGGGGGAGGGGGTAACGTCGCGCGCCTTGCCGCCCTTGAAGCGGGTTTGCCGGTCAGCGTTCCCGGCGTGACCGTGGACCGGCAGTGCGGGTCGGGGCTGGACGCGATTGTGCTCGCGTCGCGGCTCGTCGCAGCCGGTGGCAACGGCGCCTTCCTCGCGGGCGGCGTGGAGAGCATCAGCACCGCGCCGCTGCGTGCGAACAGGTCCGCCGACGGCAGTCCCGCCTTTTTCCGCCGCGCCCAGTTCGTCCCGCTCAGTTTCGGCGATCCGGACATGGGGAGCGCCGCGGAAAACGTGGCCACCGAATTCGGCATCAGCCACGACAGGCAGGACCGGTTTGCGCTACGCAGCCACCGCCTGGCCCTGGCAGCCGCAGCTTCCGGACGCTTCGCCGGCGAGACGGTGCCGCTGCAGGCCAAGTCCGGGACCGTGGCATCCGACGACGGTCCGCGGGCCGGGATGTCGGCCGCCCTGATCTCGCGGTTCCCGCCGGCGTTCGCCGAGGGCGGCACCGTCACCGCCGGGAACTCATGCTTCGACGCGGACGCGGCGTCCGCCGTCGTGGTCACTTCCCTGCAGCGTGCGCGGGAGCTGGGCGCAACGGACGGGCTCCTTGTCCTCGGCACCGATACCGCGGGCGTGGACCCGCGTGTGCTGGGCATGGGTGCCGCGGCAGCGGCCGGCCGCCTGCTTGGGGAGCGCGGCATCCGGGCGCCCGACCTTGACCTGGTGGAATTCAACGAGGCCTTTGCTTCTCAGACGCTCGCCTGCCTCGACGCCCTAGGCATCGACCCGGAGCGGGCAAACCTCGACGGCGGTGCGCTGGCATTGGGCCATGCGTACGGTGCCTCGGGGGCTGTGCTTGTGACGAGGCTCCTCGCACAGGCGCGCGGGATTTCTGCACCGGGCCGCCGGGCCGGGCAGCTCGCGCTGGCAATGATCAGCATTGCCGGCGGCATGGGAACCGCTGCCCTCTTCCGGTACGAACGGCTGGACAGCGCTTAGCGGCTTGGCTGATCGTCGTCGTCAGCCGTGCCGGGCTCGCCCAGGCCCCGGGCAGCGAGGGCATCGCCGGTCTGGCGCGCATAGGCCACCGTAGTGATGAAGACCGGCAGGACCAGTGCCCGGGGGTTGCGTTCGAGCCCGCGCGCGCGGGCCGAATCCCTGACCTCGGAGTAGGCTCCGGCGATGAACGGAATGCTGCGGAGCATGATGGCGATGGTCAGTGCGAAGCGTTCCGGATCCGCGCCAAACCGCCGTAACGGCACAGCCAGGGAGACGACGCCGTCGAGGAGCCGCTGCATCGGCGTGGTGGCGGTCAGTATGGACGCGGCCACCACACAGACCAGGACGTTGAGGACGATCCGCGCCGCGACGGGGCCGCCCAGTTGCCACCATTGGAACAACCCGATGGCCGCCATCACTGGAAGGATGGGTCGGACGGCTTTGAACAGACGTGCCGGGCCGGCGCCGCTGGCGAGGAACAGTGCAGACATCAGGCCCAGCGCCGCTACGGCAACCACCCAGTCCACCACCAGGAAGGAGGCCATGCCGCAGCCGACCACCAGGATGAACTTCAGCCAGAGCGGTGCCCGGTGCACCAGCGATGTGCCGGGAACGTAGTTGACCAGCAGGAATCCGTGGCCGCTCACGTGCCCTCCGCACTGCGCGGCACCGCAGCGGCACTGACCCGCGGAGCGGCAGTGTCCACCGGCGGGAGGCCTGCTGAGGACAGCGCCCGGTAGTGTTCGACGGCGGCGGCGGCGGCGCCGTCGAATACCACCTGTCCGGATTCCACCACCAGGACACGGTCCATGTCCCGGACCAGATCGAGGTCGTGCGTGGACATCACGATCTGCTGGCTGAGGCCGGCGATGGTGCGGCGGAGAAGCTCGCGGTTCCGAAGGTCCAGCAGCGTGGACGGCTCGTCCAGCACCAGTACCGCAGGCTCAACGGCAAGGACGGCTACCAGGGCCATCAACTGCCGTTCGCCGCCGGACAGCTCGTAGATGCTTTGGTCGGCCAGCGGCATCAGCCCGAAGCGGTTGAGGATGGCCGCGGCAGCGTCCTGGCGCTCCCGCGTGTTTCGGATGGAACGACGCAGCGAGAGTTCCACGTCTTCCCGGCCGGTGGGCATCACGAGCTGGGAGAGCGGGTCCGTGAACACAAAACCGACCTTGCGGCGCACTGCACGGACGGACCGGACCGTATCATCACCGTCAACGGTGACTGTTCCGTGGCTCGGTGCAACCAGTCCGTTCAGGAGCCGCAGGAGGGTGGACTTCCCCGATCCGTTCGCTCCGATCACGCCGATCCGCTGTTCGGTGAGGTTCAGCGAGATTCCGTCGAGGAGTGTCTTGGGCTGCGGCCGTCCATCCACCGCCACAAGGACGTCGACTGCGTCCAGCAGGATGCCGCCCATGCTAGTGGCCGGCCTGGCCTGCCCCGGGGTTACGGATACCGGGACGGCGGATCAGGAGATCCGGGAATGCCTTGTGCAGGGCGAGTGCGATGGTGACAGCCAGGACGTTTTTGATGATGTCGCCGGGGTAGTAGGCGAGGTCAAGGACGAACGCCTTGGAAAGGTCCAGCTTGCCGTTGACCATCATGCCCAGCACGCCCAGGCCGTGGACAACTACGATGCTCGTGGCCATGGCCGCGGCGAAGAGGAACAGCCCGCGGTATTTCACGGTGCGGCGCAGCACGATGGTGGTCAGCCAGCCGACCGCCAGGGCAGCGAGCGGGAACCCGATGATGTAGCCGGCGGAGGGGCCGGCCAGGATCCCCAGCCCGCTGCGTCCGCCGCTGAAGATCGGCAGGCCGGCCAGCCCCAGCAGGGTATACAGGCCGACGGCGGCGAACGCCCGTCCGGGGCCCAGCGCCAGTCCGGTAAGCATCACGGCGAGGGTCTGCAGTGTGATGGGGACGCCAAGTCCCCCCACCGGAATGGCCGCGATGAGCGCAGAGCCGGCCACGAGGGCGGCAAAGACGGCGATGAGGCCGAGATCCGTGGCATTCCAGCGGTTCCGGGCCGTTTTGCCGCCGGGCTGACGGCCGGCTGCAGCCTGGCCGGTGACGGCGTTGTCAGTCTTGGTCATGGGGAGGTCCTGTCAGTGAGTGCAAGTGCGAAGCAACGGGGAGGGGAGGCCGCACGCCGGCGGCCGATTCCCGTCAATTCCGACGATACGTCTCCGGTGCCGGGCCTATTTTGTAGGGGATCTACTAACGGAGCGAGCTGGCTCTGGACAAGATGGCCAATGGATGGCGGCGGGTGCCTGCAGCCGAGGTAATCCGGAAGGAGCGGTGCCGGTAGACTGGTAGAGGCCATTCTCTCGGCCACACTGCCCCGGCCCCGCCCAGATTCCATCCGTTGTGCCGCGGCGTTCCCTGTTGTGAAAGGCTTTAGCTGCATTGATTACCGTCCAGGATCTCGAACTGCGCGCCGGCGCCCGCCTCCTCATGGACCAGGTGAGCTTCCGGATCGACAAGGGAGACAAGATCGGCCTGGTGGGCCGTAACGGTGCAGGTAAAACCACTCTGACCCGCGTTCTCGCCGGCGAGGGACTGCCGGCTGCCGGCAAGGTCACCCGCAGCGGCGAGATCGGCTACCTTCCCCAGGACCCCCGCACGCCGGACATGGAACAGCTCGCGCGCGACCGGATTCTGTCCGTCCGCGGCCTGGACATCGCCGTCGGCAAGCTCCGCCTGGCCCACGAAGAAATGGCCAGCGAGGACGCCGCCGTCCAGCGCAAGGCGATGAACCGCTACGACCGGCTTGAATCCGAGTTCCTGGCGGCAGGCGGTTACGCTGCCGAAGCCGAGGCGGCCGCGATCTGCTCGAACCTCGCCCTCCCGGACCGCCTGCTGAACCAGCCGCTCAAGACGCTCTCCGGCGGGCAGCGTCGCCGCGTGGAACTCGCCCGCATCCTCTACTCGGATGCCGAGACCATGCTCCTCGATGAGCCCACCAACCACCTCGACGCCGACTCCATCGCCTGGCTGCGCGACTTCCTGAAGAACCACCAGGGCGGCCTGATCGTGATCAGCCACGACACGGAACTGCTCGAAGCCACCGTCAACAAAGTCTTCCTGCTGGACGCCAACCGCGCACAGATCGACTTTTACAACATGGACTGGAAGCGCTACCTCCAGCAGCGTGAAACCGACGAACGTGCCCGCAAGCGGGAACGCGCCAACGCTGAAAAGAAAGCCCAGGTCCTGTTTGACCAGGCCAACAAGATGCGGGCGAAGGCCACCAAGGCCGTCGCAGCGCAGAACATGGCCAAGCGCGCCGAACGCCTGCTCAGCGGGCTGGAGGCCGTGCGCGAAAATGACCGCGTCGCAGCCCTGCGCTTCCCGGACCCCTCGCCCTGCGGAAAGACCCCGCTCACCGCGGACGGACTCAGCAAGTCCTACGGCTCGCTGGAAATCTTCACCGACGTGGACCTGGCCATCGACCGCGGCTCCAAGGTGGTCATCCTGGGTCTCAACGGTGCCGGCAAGACCACGCTGCTGCGGATGCTTGCCGGCGTTGACAAGCCGGACACCGGCGAAGTGATCGCCGGCCACGGGCTCAAGGTGGGCTACTACGCCCAGGAGCACGAGACGCTCGACGTCGACCGAACCGTGCTGCAGAACATGCGCTCTTCCGCGCCGGACATGAACGACTCCGAGGTGCGTGGCATCCTGGGTTCGTTCCTGTTCTCCGGCGACGACGTCGACAAGCCCGCCGGCGTGCTCTCCGGCGGCGAGAAGACGCGCCTTGCGCTGGCCACGATCGTGGCGTCGAGCGCGAACGTGCTGCTTCTCGATGAGCCCACCAACAACCTCGACCCCGCCAGCCGCTCCGAGATCCTGGGCGCCCTGCGCAACTACACCGGCGCCGTCGTCCTGGTGAGCCACGATGAGGGTGCCGTCGAAGCCCTCAACCCCGAGCGCGTTGTCCTGCTGCCCGACGGCGTCGAGGACCACTGGAACGAAGACTACCTGGACCTGATCACGCTGGCTTAGGCTGCCTTCGTCGCTGCTTAGCGGACGGGCATTTCTTCTGCGCCGGTGATCCTGCGCAGGTCCTGGTAGGTGATGGAGAACATCGAGTTGTGGTCTCCGGCTCCGGCGCAGAGGAGGTTGTGGGCTTTGAGGGACTCGTCCAGCAGGGTTTTGATCTTCTCCGGGTGGCCAACCGGGGCCACGCCTCCGACTTCCTGCCCTGTGTGCTGCAAGACGAACTCGGGGGAGGCCCGGCGGATCTTTCCTGTTCCCAACCGGGCTGCCACCAGCGCGGTGTCCACCTTCGCCGCACCACTGGCCAGGATCAGCAGGGGAACACCGTCGACGTCGAACACCAGGCTGTTGGTGATAGCCGCGACGTCGCAGCCCAGCGTGGTGGTGGCGGCAGCTGCCGCCGTCGGGACCTTCGAGTCGAACACCGTCACGGTGTCGTCCGCGCCGAGCGCGGTGAGGGTGCGCTTGACGTTGGCCACCGGTTCCGGAATCGTGTCAAAACCCATCGGTCAGTACCCCTGGGCATCCAGGATGGCGTCTTCCTCTTCCTCCGCCGTCGGATTCTTGCGCTTCCGGGGAGCCGGGCGGCGCCGGTTCGCAGCCACGGCGTACTCGGGCGCGCCATCCTCGGCGGCGTCCTGGGCATCGATCTCCTCGTTGCGCGCCTGCTGCCGCGCCGCGTAGCCGAAGCCAACAAACATCAAGACGCCGAAAGCGAACCACTGCAGGGAATAGGACAAGTGTGTTCCTTCTTCCACGGAGGGCTTCGGGAACGGGAACGGCATGGTGGCGGCCGCCGGCGTTTCGGAGGCAAGCTGCCCGTAAGCGCCGGTCAGCACGGGGTACCCAAGCTGGGCGGCGTAGGCCGGGAGATCGATGGAGGCAAGCTGCCCGTCGGGAGCGCCACGCTGAAGCTCCGGCTCGCCTGGTTTCAGGCGCACTACGACAGTGACTTCGCCCGCAGGCGGTTCCGGCACGGAATCCGGGCGGCCAGGGGTGTTGTTTCCGATCGGGAGCCAGCCGCGGTCCACAATAACCGTCTGTCCTGTGGTGAGTTTGAAGGGGACCACCACTTCGTAGCCGGGCTGGCCGTTGAGCGGCCGGTTACGCACCACGCGTTGGCCGCTGACGTCGTAGCGGCCCATCAACTCCACCTGGGTCCATTCCTTGTCGGCATCCAGCCGGGAAAACTGGGCTTCCACAGCTGCGAAGGGCAGGGGAGTTGCCGAGTAATTGGACGTGACCCGGTTAATCTCGGCCAGGGTTTCGGCCCTGCGGTCCATCTGCCAGCGGCCAAGGAACACGCAGGCAGTGGCGAAGATCGCAGCCAGCAACAGATAACCCAGCCATTTGCTGGAGAAGAGGAAACGGTACATTCAGCTGTCCCTGCCTGAGGCAGTGGCAAGATCCAGCGGCAGGGTCTCTTTCCAGAGGCCCCGGGTCTGGAGGTAGTCTTCGAGCCACAGCCGGTGGTCATCGCAGGCCAGCCAGGTCTTGCGGCGTTCGGGCGTGTGGATCTTCGGGTTGTTCCACAGCAGTTGCCAGGTTGCCCCCGCCCGGCAGGCCTTCCGCGAGCACATCGGTGCAGCGGTTTCCGCAGGCCCGGCGTCGCCGCCGGCCAGGTCAAAAATGTTCATGAAGCTGCCCGTTCCTGGCCGTCGATATCGTCTTCGTCCTCGATGAGTTCGCCCTGGAGAACCGTGGGCCCGTCGTCCGCGACGGCAGCCGGCGAGTCCGGTGCTTCGAGCTCTGCAAGCGGTGCGGCGTCCAACAGGTAATCGCTGTGGATCTCCGCTTTGTCGCTGCCGTTGGCTATGACCACCGCAATCCACGGAAGAAACACCGCACCGGCAATCGGCAGGACCTTGAACCAGCCATCAACAACGAACACCAGGATCAGGCATACCATGCGGATGCCCATGGCCACCGCGTACTTGATCATCCGTACGCGCATCTCTTCCGAGTGGGCAGTGGCGGCATCCGTGATGCTGTGCACCTGGGCATCGCCGGAAACAGCGTCCGGTTCACCGGACGTCGAAGGTCCGGGTCGTTTTGCAAGTGTCACGGCTGTTTAATCACGCTCCCAAGGCTTAACCCAATTCTCTCACCCTCGCCAGTGCCGCCCAAACGGAGGCTAAGATCGGAGGCAGTAAAAATCCCGCCCCTTACCGCGGTGCCCCATGCCGCAGAATCCCGGAGCAAACTATGACTGAAGCAGCATCGACCGGCCGCAGCGTCCTGATCACCGGCGGCAACCGCGGCATCGGCCTCGCCATTGCCGAGGCATTCCTGGCCAACGGTGACAAGGTTGCCGTGACGTACCGCAGCGAGTCGGCGCTCCCGGAGGGAATCCTGGGCGTCAAGGCCGACGTCACTGATGAGGCCTCCGTCGACGCCGCCTTCGCAGCCGTCGAGGCTGCGCACGGGCCGGTGGAGGTGCTGGTCGCCAACGCCGGAATCACCAAGGACACGCTGCTGATGCGGATGAGCGAAGACGACTTCACCTCGGTCATCGACACCAACCTCACCGGAGCGTTCCGTGTCATCAAGCGGGCGTCCAAGGGCATGATCCGGATGCGCAAAGGCCGGGTTGTGCTGATTTCCTCCGTTTCGGGGCTCTACGGCGCGCCCGGCCAGATCAATTACTCCGCCTCCAAGGCCGGGCTGGTGGGAATTGCCCGCTCGCTGACCCGCGAACTCGGCGGCCGCGGCATCACAGCCAACGTGGTGGCACCTGGCTTCATCAACACCGACATGACGGCGGAGTTGCCGGAGGCCACCCAGAAGGACTACCTGTCCAAGGTACCGGCGGGACGCTTCGCGGAAGCCGCCGAAGTGGCGAACGTGGTGCGCTGGATTTCCAGTGATGAAGCGTCCTACATCTCCGGCGCCGTCATCCCCGTTGACGGCGGCCTCGGCATGGGCCACTAACCCTCCGCGCGCCACCCCGACCCGCTCCAAACCCATGGCCATGAAGGGGACCTTTTGCCCATTACACACCCCGCCGGCGGGTGTGTAATGGGCATACCGGCCGGACCCGCACCCGGACCGGCCACAGATCACGGGGAACAAGACTAGGGAGCTATCATGGCCGATCTCAACAAATGGACGCCGTCGGACGTCCTGGAACCCATCCGGCGCTTCCTCGACGGAGACCTGACAATGTCGTCAATCCGCGTGGAACAGTTTCTGGACGGAAACACGCTCGTGGTGCGGGCTGAGGTGCCCGGTCTCGATCCCGAGAAGGACGTGGACGTCTCCGTGGCAGACGGCATGTTGCACATCAAAGCGGAGCGCGAGGAAAAAACCGAGCATAAGAGCAAGGCCGGCTACCGTTCGGAGTTCCGTTACGGCTCGTTCGCACGAAGTGTCTCGCTGCCCCCGGGTGCCCGGGAGGAAGACGTGACGGCCTCCTACAAGGACGGCGTTCTCGAAGTCCGAGCGCCGGCGCCCGAGCAGGCGCCACCGGCCGCCGGGACACGCAAGATCCAGATCACCACTGAGCCGGGAACCCGCTCCGACGAACCACCGCAGAACCCCGTCTAAACCGAGGCGCAGCGGGCCGGCCGGAAAGGCCTGGCCCGTCGCCCCGGCAATGACCGGCGACCGGCCGGCGGCCGGCCGGAACTAGCCGGGGTCAGCTTCTTTGTTGACGTCAAACAACTGAAATCTCCCCGTCCGCTGGCATGATGGATGGCAGACCCACAGATTTTGGACGTTTGGAACAAAGGAGCTCGAATGGGATTGCTGGACAACAAGACTGCCATTGTGACCGGTTCGTCAAGGGGGATCGGCGCTGACGTCGCCAAGCTCCTCGCGGCCGAAGGTGCCGCCGTCGTAGTGAACTACCGCCAGAAGGCCCCGCGGGCCAACAAGGTCGTGGCTGAAATCGAGGCCGCCGGCGGCCGGGCCGCAGCGGTAGGCGCCGACCTCACCACGCAGGAAGGTGTCCAGGCACTGGCCAGCGCGGCCATGGAGAACTTCGGCTCGCTCGACGTCCTGGTCCTCAACGCCTCCGGCGGCATGGAATCGGGCATGGAAGAGGGCTACGCCCTGAAGCTGAACCGTGATGCCCAGGTCAACATGCTGAATGCAGCAGTGCCGCTGATGCGCGAAGGTTCCCGCGTGGTGTTCGTCACCAGCCACCAGGCGCACTTCATCGATACCGTGCCCACGATGCCGGAGTACGAACCGGTGGCACGCAGCAAGCGCGCAGGCGAGGACGCCCTGCGCGCCCTCATCCCGAACCTTGCGGACAAGGGCATTTCCTTCGTGGTGGTTTCGGGGGACATGATCGAAGGAACCGTCACCGCCACGCTGCTTGACCGGTCCAACCCGGGCGCCATCGAAGCCCGCAGGGCCGAGGCCGGCAAACTGTATTCAGTGGCGGAGTTCGCCGCGGAGATTGCCAAGATGGTCACCGCCGACGTCGAGACCGGCCACACCGAGTACGCCGGCGGAGCCGATTACTTCGGCAAGAGCACCGGCCAGGAAGGCTGAGACAGCCGCCAGTGTAAGCATGAATGAAGGCCGGGCAGATGCCCGGCCTTCTTTGTGTCACGGCAAGTTTTGTGTCGCGTCAAGCTCTTCGTCGAAGCGGGAGCCCCGCTGATGACGGTGCTCCGCCGCTCCCTCAGACCCCGGCGATGTGCCGTACGGCGTCCAGGTAGGGCAGGTTTACCGCCGCATCGGCGGCTGCGCGCACGGCCGGTTTGGCGTTGAAAGCGACGCCGATCCCGGCGGCACTGAGCATGTCCAGGTCGTTGGCGCCGTCACCCACGGCTATGGTGTGCTCCATGGGGATGCCCTCGGCGGCAGCCCACTCGCGGAGGTACTTCTCCTTGGCCGCGCGGTCGATCACCGCGCCGAGGACCTTGCCCGTCAGTGCGCCGTCGACGATTTCCAGTTCGTTGGCGATCCAGTAATTCATCCCGAGGTCCTCCGCGATCGGGCGCAGGATCTGGTTGAACCCTCCCGATACCACGGCAACAGCGTGGCCGGCAGCCTGGAACGCCGCCACGAGGTCTGCGGCGCCTTCGCTGAGTTCCACCTCGGCGCGCACTGAATCGACGACGTCGGCCGGCAGCCCGGCGAGGACCGCCACACGCGCATGCAGGCTCTGGGCGAAGTCGAGTTCGCCGCGCATTGCCGCCTCGGTGACCGCCGTGACCTCTTCCTTCTTGCCGGCGTAGGCGGCCAAGAGCTCAATGACCTCCTGCTGGATCAGCGTGGAATCGACGTCCATGATGAGGAACTTGCGGGGCGCCTCGCGGAGGGACGCCGGGACGATTGCCGTGTCCATTCCGGTGAAGCCGGCAGAGGCCACCTCATGGCGCAGTGCGGCGATCTCGGCAGCCGTGCCGGATTCCACGGAGAAATCCACCGTGTACACCTCAAATCGGTGGTCGCCGGTGCGGGATTCGGCGGAGAAGGAAGCGCCTGATCCGGTCAGCAGGGACCGGAGGTGTTCCAGTTCCGAAGGGGACAATTTCACGCCGTAGCTGACCGCAGTCACGTTCGAACTCATGGCTGCAATCTTAGCCAGCGCTTTCGCGGCGCCCGAATTCGTTTCATCGCGGCCGGTGCGGCGTCGCCAACGGCGATCGGTCAGGCGGTGTATCAGTTATCAGTCGCGCCCTGTTTTGTCCTAGTGTCTACTCCTATGAGTGATGTTCTTGAAATGGCTGGCGTCAGCGTTGTCCGCGGAGCCAAAACGCTCCTCAACAAAGTGGACTGGCAGGTCAAGGAAGGCGAACGCTGGGTAATCCTCGGACCCAACGGCGCCGGCAAGACCACTCTGCTCCAGATTGCGGCGGCACGGCTCCACCCCACAAGCGGTATGGCCGGCATCCTGGAAGAAATGCTGGGGGCTGTTGACGTTTTTGAACTCCGGCCCCGCATCGGCCTGTCCTCCGCCGCGCTGGCCAACCAGATTCCCGAGCACGAGAAAGTGCTCAACGTTGTGGTGACAGCCGCCTACGGAGTGACCGGACGCTGGCGCGAAGGCTATGAAAAGGACGACGAACGCCGTGCGTTCCGGCTCCTGAACGACTGGGGGATGGGTCCGCTCCTCAACCGTTCGTTCGCCTCCCTCTCCGAAGGCGAACGGAAACGGGTCCAGATTGCCCGAGCCCTGATGACCGACCCCGAACTGCTCCTCCTGGACGAACCCGCCGCGGGCCTGGACCTTGGCGGCCGCGAAGACCTGGTGCACCGCCTCAGCGAACTGGCGCGCGACGAAACTGCCCCGGCTATTGTGCTGGTGACGCACCACCTGGAGGAAGTTCCGCCCGGCTTCACCCACGCAATGCTGATGCGGGACGCCCAGGTGGTGGCCGCAGGGCCCATCGCCGACGTCCTGACGTCCGAACACCTGAGTGACACCTTCGGGCTGCCCCTCGACGTCACGGTCAACGCGGGACGCTACGCCGCCACCGCACGCCGCTAACCCGGCGGGCATCCGAGCGTGGAGTTACTCAACGGCGTCTTCATTTTCTTTGCGGGGCTGTGGGCCGGAACCATCAACAGTGTTGTGGGTTCCGGCACCCTTGTCACGTTCCCTGTCCTTATTGCCCTGGGAATTGCCCCGGTAACAGCCTCCATCAGCAATGCCATGGGCCTGGTGGCGGGAAACGCCGCGGGCGCCTGGGGCTACCGGAAGGAACTCGCGGGCCGGGGCAAGCAGCTGCTCCGCCTGTTGCCTGCATCGCTGCTGGGCGGCATCAGTGGCGCCTGGCTGCTCCTGCATCTCCCGGAAAAGGTGTTCCACTACGCCGCCCCTGCCTTGATTGTGCTCGCCCTCCTCATGGTGGTCTTCCAGCCCCGGCTCCAGCAGTGGGTAAGGAACCGGGAAGCCAACCCGGAGCACGCCATAAGGGACAAACGCCACGGCGTGCTGCTGATCGTGCTGGTTTATCTGGCAGGCGTCTACGGCGGTTATTTCGTGGCCGCGCAGGGCATACTGCTGGTAGGGATTCTGGGTGTATTCATGACCGGAACCATCCAGAACGCCAATGCCATGAAGAACATCCTTGTGCTGGGCGTGAACATTGTGGCCGCGGCGTCCTACTTGCTCTTCGCTTTTGGCCGCATCAACTGGGCCGTCGTGGGAATCATCGCGGTAAGCTCCCTGATCGGAGGCGTTGTCGGATCCAAAGTGGGCCGAAGGCTGTCACCGCCGGTGCTGCGTGGAGTCATCTTTGCGCTCGGCCTTGTGGCGCTGGGCTTCATGATCGCAAACCTGCTCAAATGACCGGCCGAAATGATGTCCAGTGACTTTCCACCATCTCCAATCCGCTGACGATCCGCGTGTCTCCGACTACACCCGGCTGACGGACGTGCACCTCCGCAAGCTCCGGGAGCCCGCTGAAGGCATGTACATCGCGGAATCGTCGCGTGTGCTCCGGCGTGCCCTGGCGGCCGGCCACCAGCCGCGGTCCTTCTTTCTTGCGGAGAAATGGCTTGAGGACCTCAGCGACGTCTTCGACCGGTTCCCGGACGTTCCGGTCTATATAGGCAGCGCCGCCCTGCTGGAAGACATCACCGGATTCCACCTGCACCGCGGGGCCATGGCGGCCATGCACCGTCCGTCGCCCGTGCCGCTGCCCGAACTGCTGGCCGGCGCGCGCCGGGTGGCTGTCCTCGAGGACATCGTGGACCACACGAATGTCGGTGCCATCTTCCGGTCCGCGGCCGCCTTGGGCGTGGACGCAGTTCTGGTCTCGCCGCGGTGCGGCGACCCCCTGTACCGGCGCAGTGTCCGCGTGAGCATGGGCACGGTGTTCCAGGTCCCGTGGGCCCGGCTGGAGTCGTGGCCGGGCGACCTTGCCGTGCTTCAGGAACAGGGTTTCACCGTGGCGGCCATGGAGCTCACCGACGACGCCGTGGACGTCGACGAACTTGCCGCCCGGGATCTGGACAAGCTAGCCCTGGTTCTCGGCACGGAAGGGGCGGGCATGAGCCCGGAGACGCTTTCCGCCGTGGACCTCGCCGTCAGGATTCCCATGCGGGCCGGGGTTGACTCGCTCAACGTTGCGGCTGCTTCCGCCGTCGCGTTCTGGGAACTGCGCCCGAAGGACTGACGCCGCCCGCCCGCGCTTTCCACCCGTTTCGTGCCGGGAGCCTGTTTAGGCTAGGATTGAGTGTTGGTCCGGACTCCCGGTGTTTGCAAGCTTGTGGCATCCATCGTTGTCCTGCGGCCCCATCCCATTCATACCTGGCAACTGGCAAAATCCAGTTGTGCGAACAAAGGTCCAATTATGAAGTCCAATACCCACCCGAAGTACGAAGCTGTTGTATTCAACGACCTGGCTTCCGGCGTCAAGTTCCTGACCAAGTCCACCGTGTCTTCCAAGAAGACCATCGAGTGGGAAGACGGGAACACCTACCCGGTCATCGACGTCGAAATCTCCTCCGAGTCCCACCCGTTCTACACGGGCAAGCAGCGCATCATGGACTCTGCAGGCCGCGTCGAGCGCTTCAACGCTCGCTTCAAGGGCTTCGGCGGCAAGAAGTAACAACTTCTCCCCAAGGTCAATTGGAAAGCCCGCATCTTCCGGAACTTCTGGAAGATGCGGGCTTTTGCGTTGTTGGGGCAGGATGGGTTGCATGACAATTCCTCCTTTTGAGACCCGTCCGGCGGACGGCACGCACGACGACGGCGGCCGTCGCCATGGTGAGTACAAGGTTCCTGGCGGGAAGCTTGTGGTGGTGGATTTCAACGTCGTGGGCGGACACTTCTCACATGTTTCCGTCAGTGGTGACTTCTTCCTGGAACCCGACGAAGCGCTACTCGACATCAACCGTGCCCTGACGGGCCTATCGGAAACGGCCACGGCCGCGGATATCTCGGCCGCTGTGAACGCGGCCCTGCCCGAGGATGCCGTCCTTTTTGGTTTCTCCGCCGATGCCGTGTCCATCGCCGTACGCCGTGCGCTGGCGAAGGCGACAGGCTGGGGGGACCACCACTGGAACGTCATTGCCCCGTCCGTGCTGCCGACGCACGTCAATGTCGCCCTGGACGAGGTCCTCACCGAGGAAGTGGGCGCAGGGCGCCGGAATCCCACGCTCCGCTTCTGGGACTGGGAGGAGCCGTCCGTGGTGATCGGCAGTTTCCAGTCGGTCCGGAATGAGGTCCACCCCGACGGCGTGGCACGTCACGGCATCAGCGTGGTCCGCCGCATCAGCGGCGGGGGAGCCATGTTCATGGAAGCAGGCAACTGCATCACCTACTCGCTGTACCTTCCGCAGACCCTGGTGGACGGCATCAGCTTCGCCGATTCCTACGCGTTCCTGGACGCCTGGGTCATGGCTGCACTGGAGAAACTGGGCATCAGCGCCTTCTATGTACCGCTTAACGATATTGCCACGGAACAGGGCAAGATCGGCGGTGCGGCCCAGAAGCGCCTCGCAAACGGTGGCATGCTGCACCACGTGACCATGAGCTATGACATCGACGCCGACAAGATGGTGGAGGTGTTGCGGATCGGCAAGGAAAAGCTTTCGGATAAAGGCACCACCAGTGCCAAGAAGCGCGTGGATCCGCTGCGCCGTCAGACCGGCCTGGCCCGGGCTGACATCGTGGAGGCCATGATGGATGTCTTCAGCGGCCTGTACGGGGCCACGCCGTCAGTCCTGACGGAGGCCGAACTTGCCGCCGCCCATGAGCGCGTGGCGGCCAAGTTCGGCACCGAGGAGTGGCTGCACCGGGTGCCTTAGAGCTCTCCGGATCCGGAAGAACTAGGAGGCGTGCGGCAGCGCGGCTGCCTGTGCCGAAAGGGCACGGTGCAGGTGGCTCCGCTGCTCAATGATGATCCGGCGCAGCGCGCGCGGGGCATCCGGATGCCCCGCGAGCCAGCCGTCCGTCAGGACAATCACGGCATTCGTGTCCGGACTGCCGCCGTCGAGGTCTTGTCCTGCCGGGTAGAGCCCGCGGACAATCCGGCTGGCGATCTCTATGCTGCGCTCCGCCCAGACGCCTTCCAGGCATTCGAAGTAGGGTTCCACGAACGGCTCCAGCAGGCCGTCAGGTGCCGTGTTGAAGCCTGCGATCGTGGCGCTGAGCAGCAGGTTGGAGAGCGCGGTGCCCCTGACGGCGGCGTCCCACGCAGCGGCTTTGACCGCGGCCTCGGGGCGGGCTGCCAGCGCAGTGGCATGGCCGGCACGGCCGGAGGCGGTCGTGTCACGGCCAAGTTCGGCGTCCAGTTCGGCCTCGGTTGCCTGTCCGTTCGCTGCCAGGGCGTGCCACAGGCTCCAGCGCAGCTCCGGGTCGACGGCAAGGCCTTCGAGCACGGTTGTGCCGTCCAGGATTCCCCTTACGAGGTCAAGCCGTCCTGCTGTCTTCCTGCTTGTACTGGCGAGGCTCCTTGCCCAGGCCAGCTGGTGGTCCGAACCGGGCCGGGCTGCGCTGAGTTCCCGGGCAGCCACCTCCAGGAAACCGTCCCTGACGGCAGCCCGCCGGGACGCGGGGACATACCGGTCGATGGCGGTTGAAGCGTTGCCCAGCACGTTCAGCAGGACACCGATGCCCGTTTCGGCAGGACCAAAGGCTTCCACGGCTGCAACGTAGCGGTCCGCCGGTGCCACAGCGTCGCGTGCCGCGTCCCAGAGTGCCGTCCAGCACAGCGCCCGCGCCATCGGATCCTGCAGGGCGCCCAGGGACGCGCGCGCCGTCGCCTCGGAGCGCGGATCAAACCGCACCTTCACGTAGCTGAGGTCGTCGTCGTTGACCAGGAGGAGCGCCGGCACCGGCTTGCCCTCAAGCTCCGGGACGACCGTGCTCCGGCCGGTCAGGTCAGTTTCCACGCTGTCCACGCGGACCAGCAGGCCGTCGGCGTCGAAATCGTAGAGGCCGACGCGGAGCCGATGGGGGCGCAGTTCCTGGCGTCCCGTGGCGGGGTCCACCGCGTCCTGGACGAGGGTTACCGGGCCCAGCACGCCGTCGTGCTCTTTGATCTCGGCAGATACGGTGGAAATCCCCGAGGTCTGGAGCCACTGCCGGGCCCAGAGTGCCAGGTCGCGGCCTGACGCCTCGCCCAGGGCCGCCAGCAGGTCGGTGAGCGTGGTGTTGCCGTACGCATGGTCCCGGAAGTACCGGCGCGAGCCGGCGATGAATGCTTCGAAGCCGACGTAGGCCACCAGTTGCTTCAGAACGGACGCACCCTTGGCGTAAGTGATGCCGTCGAAGTTCTGCTTGGCCGCCTCGAGGTCCGGAATGTCGGCCACGATCGGGTGGGTGGTGGGCAGCTGGTCCTGGACATAGGCCCAGGCCTTGCGGTTGTTGGCGAAGTTCACCCAGGCCGTATCCCAGTCCGTGGCGCGGTCAACGCCGAGGGTGCCCATGTAGTCGGCAAAGGACTCCTTGAGCCAGAGATCGTTCCACCATTGCATGGTGACGAGGTCGCCGAACCACATGTGCGCCATTTCGTGCATCAGGGTGTTGGCGCGGGCCTGGTACTGGGAATCGGCTGCCCGGGACGTGAAGACGTAGTTATCGGTGAAGGTGACCAGCCCGGGGTTCTCCATGGCGCCGAGGTTGTACTCCGGCACAAAGGCCTGGTCGTATTTGCCCCACGGATACGGATAGTCGAAGAGGCCGTTGAAGAAGCCCAGCCCCTGCTTGGTGAGCTGGAAGAGGTGCCCGGTGTCAAAGGATCCGGCCATGGAAGCGCGGCAGTACAGGGCCAGCGGGACCTCGAGGGCGGTGCCGTCCTCCAGTGTTCCGCTCCAGTGGTCCTCCGCCTTGAAGTACGGTCCCGCCAGCACCGTGGTGATGTATGTGGACATCCGCTGCGTCGGCGCGAAGTCCCAGCGGCTCGTTGCGGGGTCGCTCGTGAGTTGCGTGCGGCCGGCCTCGGCGCCGTTCGAGGCCACCTGCCAGTCGGACAGAGCCATCACATGGAAGGTGAACTCAGCTTTGAGGTCCGGCTGTTCAAAGTTTGCGAACACCCTTCGGGCGTCGGCCGGTTCGTACTGGGTGTAGAGGTAGCACTGGCCGTCGGCCGGATCGAAGAAACGGTGCATGCCTTCGCCGGAGGTGCTGTAGAGGGCTGTTCCCGTGACGGTCACCTGGTTTTCTGCCTGCAGGTTGTCCAGCCGGATGCGGGAGCCGTCCACTACGTCGGTGACCGAAAGCCCCTTGCCGTTCAGGAAGACGCTGTGCACCTCGCTGCTGATGAAGTCCAGAAAAGTGGACCCGCCGGGTTCCCGGGCCGAAAACGTGATGATGCTGCGGCTCGTGTAACCCGTGACCCCCGGATCCTGCGCCTGGCGGACGTCGAGGGACACGTCATAGCTGTGGGTGGTGATCAGGGCTGAGCGGTTTGCCGCTTCATCGCGTTGCAGGTTCTCATTCGACACCACGCTATTGAATCATGGGCCGGGCCGGACCGTCCCTGCGGCCGGGCGATCAGTGCGGCTGAATGATGAGCACGGCTGCCCCAAGGCCCAGTGCGGCAATAAGAAGCCATGCCGCCAGGGCTGCCAGCAGCGCCCTGGCACCGGTGTGGAGCAGGGTTTGCACTCGAACCGCAGAGCCCAGGCCGAAGAGTGCCATGCCCAGCAGAACGTCCTGCAGGGCGGCCCCCGCCTCCAGCCACCCGGGGGACAGCCACCCCGTTGACCGCAAACCCACCATGGCCACAAAGCCGATGACGAACAGCGGAACAATCGGCGGCATCCTGACGTCCGCGCCGTCGATGTCGGGTAAGGGCTTGGCTGCACGGGCAGGTTCGGCTCCGTTCCGGGCGGCTCCGTTCCAGGCGGCTGCGTTCGCTCCGCGGCTGAGGGCCGCCCTCTGGTGGATGCCCGCTGCCGCCACAATGGGGGCCAGGAGGATCACCCGTGTCAGCTTGACCACGACGGCGATGGCCAGGGCCCCGGTTCCGGCGGTCTGCGCGGTGGCCACCACCTGGCCGACGTCATGCACCGACGCCCCGGTCCAGGCACCGAAAACCTCAGGAGTTAGATCCAAGGGGTGCAGCAGGAGCGGCAGGACACCGATGGCGAGCGTGCCGCACAGCGTGACCAGAGCTACCGGGAGGACTGTGTCCACGTGGCGGATCCTGCGGACCGCCGCCATCGCACCAATAGCCGAGGCCCCGCAGATTGAGAAGCCGGTGGCGATGAGCAGGGAGGCGTCGCGGGTCAGCCGGAACGCCCGCGATATCCCGTAGGTACCGGCGAAGCTTGCCAGAACCACGCCCGCGATCAGCAGCAGCGACTGCCAGCCGAGGCCCAGGACATCCATCACGCTGACTTTTAGCCCCAGGAACACAATTCCGGCCCTCATCAGGTGCTTGCCGGCGAAGTCGAGCCCGGCGCGCCCACGTCCCGCCGTCCACGTTCCCGTGCCGGGAAGATTCGCGGCGAGCAGGCCGAGGACGACGGCGGCGGTCATGGCGGGCAGGACCGGCACCATTGCGTGTACGGTAAAGGCCACCCCGACGGCGAGAACGGCAGCGAGCAGTCCCGGCACCAGGGGTGGGATCCGTGCGGAGATCCGTCCCTCAGGGGCGGCGGGGAATCTGGGCAAGGGCACTCACATACTCTGCCGGAACAGTGCGGAAAAACACGAACCGGCGGGGGTGGCGCCAACACGCCACAATGGGCATCAGTAATGAATTCGAAACAAAAAGGTGGTTGGCTAATGACCATGTCTGACCTATTCCAGGATTACTCCGAGGCCGCCGGCCGCACCGGTGCCTACGACGAGATGTTCACCCCCGGCCAAGAAGCCAGGAAGTCCTACGGGCAGGTCGCCGGGGCTCTCCGTGAGCTTTCCCTCACCGATGTGACCGCCCGGGCCGATTCGATGGCCAGGACTTTCCTGGACCGCGGTGTTACCTTCGACTTCGCAGGGGAGGAACGCCCGTTTCCGCTGGATATCGTCCCCCGCGTGATCCCGGCCGACGAATGGACCGTCCTGGAGAAGGGTGTGGCCCAGCGGGTCCGCGCCCTGGAGGCCTTCCTCAACGATGTCTACGACAAGATGACCGTGGTGGCTGACGGCGTCATTCCGCGCCAGCTCGTCACCACGAGTGCCCACTTCCACCGCCAGGTCCATGGCTTCGAGCCGGCCGGCGGCGTCCGCGTGCACATCTCCGGCATCGACGTCGTCCGCGACGCTGCGGGAACATTCCGGGTGCTCGAAGACAACGTGCGCGTCCCGTCCGGCGTCAGCTATGTGCTGGAAAACCGCCGGGCCATGGCCAAGGGCCTGCCTGAGGCTTTCGGCCAGCAGCTGATCCGTCCGGTGGAGGAGTACCCGCGCCGGTTGCTTTCCGCCCTGCGCAAGACGGCGCCCTCCGGCGTCGACGACCCCACGGTAGTGGTCCTTACCCCCGGCGTGTTCAACAGCGCATATTTCGAGCACACGCTGCTTGCCGGTCTCATGGGCGTTGAACTTGTGGAGGGCCGTGACCTGATCTGCCGCGGCAACAGGGTGTACATGCGGACCACCGCCGGCGAACAGCGCGTTGACGTCATCTACAAGCGGATCGACGACGACTTCCTCGATCCGCTGCAGTTCCGGGCCGATTCCATGCTGGGCTGCCCGGGCCTGGTGAATGCGGCCCGTGCCGGAGGCGTGACCATCGCCAATGCCGTGGGCAACGGCGTGGCTGACGACAAGCTCGTCTACAGCTACGTGCCGGACCTCATCCGCTACTACCTCAACGAAGAACCCGTGATCGCCAACGTGGACACGTTCCGGCTGGAGGAGAAGGAGGCGCGCGAGCACGTCCTGGACAGGCTGGATGAACTGGTGGTCAAGCCGGTGGACGGGTCCGGCGGCAAGGGCCTGGTCATCGGGCCCGATGCGTCCAAGGAGGAACTCGACGCGCTGCGCAAGCGCGTCATCGCCGACCCCCGGGGCTGGATTGCCCAGCCGGTCCTGCAGCTGTCTACGGTTCCCACCCTCAGCGGTGATAAGTTTGGCCCTCGGCACGTTGACCTGCGGCCGTTTGCCGTCAACGACGGCGACGACGTCTGGGTGCTCCCCGGCGGACTGACACGCGTGGCCCTCAAGGAGGGTTCGCTGATCGTCAATTCCAGCCAGGGCGGCGGGTCCAAGGACACCTGGGTGCTCTCTGACTCTCCGGAGGTTCCGGTGGAAGCCCTGCCAAGGCCGTCCGTCACCGTCCGGGAACGCGTTTCAGTGTGGCCGGTCGAAAGCAACTGGCGCGACCGCCAGACGGAGCAGCAGCAGTGAGCCGCCGCCCGCCGGTGCAGCCCGCATCAGTTTGCCCCTTTATGTTCATGCAGATTTCGGACCCGCAGGAGGTAGCCGCAAATGCTTAGCCGTATTGCCGAGTCCCTATTTTGGATCGGCCGCTATGTGGAGCGCGCGGACGGCACCGCGCGCATCCTGGATGTCCACCTTGAGCGTCTCAACCACCTGCCCACGGAGGAGCGGGACAACGTTGCCCGGGAACTCCTGGCTGTCATGGGAGCCCGGCCCGAGAGCGATGAGTTCGGCCTTGAGGAACTGCTGCACGCCCTCGCCTATGACAAACAAAGTGCGACGTCGATCGCCGGTTCGCTCGGTGCTGCCCGTGAAAACGCCCGCCGCGCCCGCGAAACGGTTTCCTCCGGGCTCTGGGAGAGCCTGAACACGACCTACTACGGCCTGAACCAGCACCGCAAGGACGTGGTGGGCACCTACCGGTTCTGCCACTGGGTGCTGGAACGCACGGCCATGGTGAGCGGCCTGGCGGATACTACCGTCAGCCACGATGACAGCTGGCTGTTCCTCGCCCTGGGGCGCTCCCTGGAGCGCGCCGATATGACGGCCCGCATGCTTTCCACCCGCGATGTGCTTTCCGCCGGCATGTCATGGGTCAACATGCTCCGTTGTGCCGGTGCTTACGAGTCGTTCCTCCGGACGCGCCGGGCTGCATTCGGCGACCAGCACGCCGCAGAATTCCTGCTGCTGGACCGGCTGTTTCCGCGCTCCATTGTCTACGCCCTGCGGGACGCCGACGAGTGCCTGGCAAAGCTTGACCCGTCCGCACAGCGCGTGGGGTTCATCAATGATGCACGCCGGATTGTGGGCCAGGCCCGCACGTTCCTGGAGTTCCACCGCACGGACGACCTTATGTCCGAACTGCCGGAGCACATGGAGCGCGTACAGAAGGCCGTGTCGCAGGCGTCCGACGCCATTTCCCGTAAGTACTTCAATCAGGCGGACGAACTGGCCTGGGTGGGAGAAGTTTCATGACCCGGCTGAGCATCATTCACAAAACCGGCTACAAGTACAACAAGCGCGTCACGCTCTCGTACAACGAGGCCCGCATGACACCGCTGACGGATCCGCAGCAGGTGGTGCTGGAATCGTCCATGAAGGTTGCGCCGTCGCAGGCCGCAGTGAGCAGCTACCGCGACTACTGGGGCACGCGTGTCACTGCCTTCGACATGCAGATGCCGCATGAGTACCTTGAGGTGGTCGCCACCACTACGGTGGAAGTCCACCGCGTGGAGCGCGTTCCGGCCGAAGGCGACATCGTCTCCTGGGAGGTGCTGCAGGCGCCTGAGACGCTCAACCAGTTCAGCGACTGGATCCCGCAGTCCCGGCTGAGTGGTCCGGGGGATGAAGTCCTCGGCATCATTCCGGGGATCGTCGAAGGCAGGAACCCTTACGAGTCCGCCATGGCCATCTTCGAATGGATGCGCGGAGAGATGACCTACATGAAGGGCTCCACCGGGGTCACCACCAACGCGGCGCAGGCCTGGGGCCAGCGCCAGGGGGTATGCCAGGACCTGGCGCACCTCGCCGTCGGTGCGTTGCGCAGCTGCGGAATTCCCGCCAGGTATGTCTCCGGTTACCTTCACCCGCGTTCGACGGCGGACATCGGCGAGACGGTGGCCGGCCAGTCGCATGCGTGGCTGGAATGGTGGGACGGTGAATGGCGCAGCTGGGATCCGACCAACCACAAACCCGCTGGTGACTTCCACGTCACTGTGGCACGTGGCCGCGACTACCGGGATGTGCCGCCGCTTAAGGGCATCCTGTCGGGCGGCGGCGGTTCCGCGTTGAACGTGAGCGTGGAAATCACCCGTCTGGCTTAGGCCGGCACGCTTTACTCGTAGCCGGACCTGGTGGCGTCGTCCAGCGGCGTCCACCAGGTCAACGGGGGAGTGACCTTGAAACGCCGACCGGTGACAATGTCCGGGGTAATGCGCACGAAGTGCTCTTTCTTGCCGGCCTGCCACGGAAAGAGCAGCAGCCCCACCGTGTCCAGAACTTCCTGCTGGTTCTTGACGGGAGCTGCCTGCCCCTTGATGACGACACTCCAGGCGACGCCGCTGTCCGCGTCCACACCGTCGGCCTCGACGGCTACAGGGGTGTCGCCGGTGGCTGCCTGCAGCTTGGTGCCGTCGGCCGTGCGGAACACCAGTGTCCCGTGGTCCACCTTGTAGTTGATGGGGAAAATGTCCGGGTGGTCTTCGACCCAGACGGCCAGCCGGCCCACGGAGACGCTGCGCAGCAAGCGCCAGCATTCGTGATTGTCGAGGTTTTCGACTTCGTGTGGGTGCTCGGCGCCGGGTTTCGGATCAGTGCTCATGACGCCGAGCCTAAGCCAGGGAACCTTCGGAAAGCTAGGGCCCAAGGTCCCCATGCCGCGGAAAACCGACGACCTCTGCCCCGGGACGAACTGCTTAACGGTATTCTGGCCTCACGCCGCCGGAGCGGCCGTACGCGCTCAGGAGTTGGGTTGTGGATATGCATGCTGATGGCGACAGTCCCGAACGGTACACGGCTGCGAGCGGTACGAGGATTGAAGATCTGCTGAAGGATTTCGTCGCCCGGGCCGGCGAACTCCTCCAGTTCCAGGAGCGAATGGGCGGCCTGCTTGAAGCGGTCGTGGCAGTTGCGGAGGATTTGAGTCTCGACGCCGTCCTGGAGCGTGTCGTTCAGTCCGCCTGCCAGTTGCTGCGCGCCCGCTACGGGGCATTGGGCGTCATTGGCGATGACCGGGCCCTCAGCCACTTCATCACGGTAGGGATTGACGGCGAACTGGCCACACGGATCGGCCCCCTCCCTACCGGCCATGGGGTGCTGGGCTTGTTGATCACCGATCCGAGGCCGCTGCGGCTCCATGACCTGCGGAGCCACCCCGAGGCGTACGGCTTTCCCGAGCACCACCCGCCCATGCAGTCGTTCCTTGGCGTTCCCGTCCGGGTACGGGACGTTGTTTTCGGAAACCTGTATCTGACGGAGAAGGAGGGCGGCGGCGACTTCACGGTCGAGGACGAGGAGCTGGCCGTAGCCCTGGCGGCCGCTGCCGGTGTCGCCATCGAGAACGCACGGCTATATGATGACGCCCGCCGGCGCGCACAATGGCTTGAGGCCTGCATGGATGTCTCCGGGCTGATGCTGGGGACCGAACCGTCGTCGTCTGCCGGCCTTGATCCAATTGCAGGCAGGGCGCTGCGGGAGTCCGGGTCCCGACTGGCCCTAATAGTGGAACCCGCCGCGGACGGCGTGGGATATGTCGTTGCCGGCGCTGACGGTGAAGGCTCGGAGTTGTTCGCCGGCCTGACGCTGTGCCTGGATTCGGAAGTCCTCCAGGGGGTGCTTGCCGGCGGGGACCCGCTACTCGTGGACAACGCCGCCGACGTGCTGGGAGTGCTGGAGGGGACCGTGGCCGGTCCGCTGCTTGCAGTGGCGCTCAGCACCCAGGGAGCCCACCACGGCCTGCTCCTCCTCGTCCGGGACGCCACTGCGGGCCCGTACGGCCGCACTGATGTGGAGATGGGAGCGGTTTTCGGATCCCATGTGGCGTTGGCGCTTGAACTGGCCCGGGTCCACCGGCTGCGGGAAGAACTGCTGGTCTTCACTGACCGCGACCGGATTGCCCGCGACCTCCATGACCTCGTGATCCAACGGCTCTTCGCCGCAGGGCTGAGTGTCCAGAGCCTGAACCGGTTCACGAAGGAAGACCTTGCACTGGAGAGGATCCGTGCCATCACCGGTGAACTGGACGAGGCCATCCGCAGCTTGCGCGACACCATCTACTCGCTCAGGACCGGCAACGGCGATGGCGAACTCCTCAGCGGGAGGCTGCGGAGTGTCGCGCGGAGCGCTGCAAAGTCCATGCCCTTTGCGCCGAGGCTCAGCCTGGAAGGCCCGGTTGACTCTATCCAGCAGGAAAAGGCCGACCATGTGGTGGCCGTTGTTTCCGAGGGGCTGAGCAACGCCATCCGGCATTCCGGAGCTGATTCAATCGAGGTCTCCGTCTCGGCCCTGAATGGCAGGATGACCGTTCTGGTGACCGATAACGGCAGCGGGTTCAAGGATTCCGCGAATCGCAACGGATTGAACAACATGGAGGAGCGCGCCAGGATGCTGAACGGCACCTGCACCATCACCGGCGCGGCGGACACCGGAACCAGCCTGGTGTGGTCGGTTCCGCTCTAGCGCCGGTGCCCGTCGGAGTCGCTGCCGGCGGCGTGCGCCGCGGCTGAATGGGCCGCACCGGCGTGCCCTGAAGCAGACGGTGCCGGCACCGAGTTGTTGGCAATATATACCGCGGCCTGCGTGCGCCGTTCAAAGCCCAGTTTTGCCAGTAGCGATGACACATAGTTCTTGACGGTCTTCTCCGCCAGGAACATTTCGGCAGCGATCTGCCGGTTGGTGAGGCCGCCGCCCACCAGTTCCAGGACACGCCGCTCCTGCGGGGTGAGGCCGGCGATCCTCGGATCCACCTGCTGGGGTGCGACAAGGCTTTCCACGATGCTTGCCGCCACGCCGTCGTCGAAAAGCGACTCTCCGGCGGCCGCGCGGCGCAGGGCGCCAATCAGGTCGGTGCCGCCAATCTCCTTCAGGACGTATCCCCGGGCTCCGGCGAGTACGGCACCGCGCAGGGCCTGCTCATCGTCGAAGCTCGTCAGTATCAGGCAGTTGAGGTTCGGATCCACGGACCGGACGTCCCGGCAGACTTCGATGCCCGTTCCATCCGGAAGGCGGGCATCGAGCACGCTGACGTCGGGATGCAGGGCAGGAATGCGACGGGTTGCCTCGACAGCGGAACCTGAGCTGCCCACGACCTGGAAACCCTCGCCTTCCAGAAGCTCCTGGAGCCCCCGCCTGACAAGTTCGTGATCGTCGAGGATGAACACACGGATGAGGCCGCTGTTCATGTCCGGCGCGGAGGGACCTAGGTCTGCCCGAGGAATCATGGTCCTCCTGTCCGGCGGCCGGAGCTGCCATAATCGGTCCGCAACCGGCTTGCCGGAGCGGTGCAGATCCCATTATCTCTGTCCGGACCCGGTTTCCGGCATCCGGCTCTGCAATTCTCGTTGACGGTGCTAAGTGCAGCAAGGGTCCTTGGACCCACAGCGGCCATGACTTTAGGCCCTAGCGACGGCGGGTTCCGGCACACATCCTTGAATGACACCTGCCTGTCCGCCGGGGCCCTCCCGCGATATCCGCCCTCGAAAGGGGAAGACATGAATGAGGCCAAGGACGTCCGGACGATCATTGTTGGAGTCGATGGCTCAGAGGCCTCAGTGGAGGCCCTGAAACAGGGACACGGGCTTGCGGACAAGCTTGGAGCACAGCTCGTCGCGATGGCATGCTGGGATTACCCGCCCGTGTACGACGGCTACGTGGCCATGGGAATCAACGACTTCGACGTGCGTGCCGGGGAGATCCTTCAGGAAACAGTGGCCAAGGCGTTCGGGACGGAAACACCGCCGAACGTCGAAACCAAGCTGGTGCAGGGACGCCCAAGGAATACCCTCATTGACGCGAGCCGGGATGCCGACATGCTCATAGTCGGAAGGCGGGGCCATGGCGGCTTCGGCGGCCTGCTGCTGGGCTCGGTGAGTTCTGCCTGTGTGGCCCACGCGCATTGCCCGGTACTGGTTGTGCACACCCCAGAGAAGCGCTGAGGTTCTTTAGCGAAGCGGGCTACTCGAACGCGGCGCGACGGGGATCGGACAGCCGCGTGTTCCACATGTCCGGCTTCTTGACCTTGAACCGTCGGCCGGTGAGTGCCTTGGGCGCCAGCCGTACGTAGTAGTCCTTGTCGCCCGGCTGCCATGGCTCCAGGAACAGGGCGTCCACTTCGTCTTTTTCGTCCTGGGTTTCGATTAGCTCGGCTTCGCCGCGGGCAACCACGCTCCAGGCCATCTCTTCATGAGCGTCGTAGCCGTCAATCTCAAAAGCCACGGGCTTGGCCGTCATGGCTGCCCACAGCTTGGTCCCGCCGGCCGTCCGGAAGACGACAGTGCGGCGCTGGAGCACGAAATTAACCGGGAAGATTTCCGGGTGGCCGTCGACAATGAGCGCGATCCTCCCGACCACCTCGGTGTCGAGCATTACCCAGCACTGGTCAATGGACAACTGGCCCTCGGGCGGCGTCATGATGTTCATGTAAACCCACGTTACGGTCCCTCCGGCACGCCCATTAGGGCCATAGGGCCCCTAGCGGCACCCCGGCAGCCTCTGCTAGCGGCCGGGAAGCGCCGACTACCAGGGGCTGGGCTTGTAGTCCTTGAGGAAGACGCCGTACTGGTCTTCACCGTTTTCGCCCATGACGATCGGATCGTAGACCCGCGCTGCACCGTCCACGAGGTCCAGCGGAGCATGGAAGCCTTCCTCCATGAGCCTGACCTTGGTATAGTGCGGACGCTCATCAGTGATCCATCCGGTATCCACGGCGGTCATCAGGATGCCGTCGGAATCGAGCATTTCCTGCGCGCTGGTGCGGGTCATCATGTTCAGCGCCGCTTTGGCCATGTTGGTGTGGGGGTGGCCCGGACCCTTGTAAGCGCGTGAGAACTGCCCTTCCATGGCAGAAACGTTCACGATGTACTTCCGATGCGAGGTGGAACGCTTCATTGCGGCACGCAGACGGCTCACCAGCAGGAAGGGCGCTGTCACGTTGCAGAGCTGCACTTCAAGCATTTCCAGCGGATCCACTTCATCCACCACCTGGGTCCAGCTGTTGATGGCGGCCAGGTCAGGAACCAGTCCGCCGGCGTCGATGGCCGTACCGGTGGCTATCCGTTCCAGCGAAGCCGAACCCGTAGAAAGTGCCAGGGATGTGATGGCGTCGCCGGCCAGGACCGGGTGTTCCATGACGCTGCTGGCAAGGGCCAGCGGGTGCTTGTCATGGGCGTGGCCGAAGGTCACCAGTTCCGGTCCGCCGTTGGCAACGTCGAGGGCGGCGGGAAGGGGCTCGTCCTCTGCATCGACCAGCGGCTTGTAAGCGTTGCCCGAGCGGCGGACAGTCTGGGCCGCGTTGTTGATGATGATGTCCAGCGGGCCCGCGGCGTCGAGGGAATCGGTCAGGGCCATCACTTGGGAGGGATCACGTAGGTCGATGCCCACGATCCTGAGCCGGTGGAGCCACTCACCGCTGTCTTCCATCGCGGCGAAGCGGCGTGCCGCATCTTTCGGGAACCGCGTGGTGATGGTGGTGTGGGCACCGTCCCGGAGCAGCCGCAAGGCGATGTACATGCCGATTTTGGCGCGTCCTCCCGTGAGGAGCGCACGGCGGCCGGTGAGGTCCGTGCGGGCGTCGCGCTTGCTGTGGCTGAACGCAGCACACTCAGGGCACAACTGGTGATAGAAAGCATCCACCTGGGTGTAGTGATTCTTGCAGATGTAGCACGGGCGGGACCTGATGAGGTGTCCGGCCACCTTGCCGGTCGCAGAAGGTTCCAGCTTGTTCCCGCGGGTTTCATCATCGATCCGGTCGGGAGCTGCCGTGGCCGTCTGCGCGATTACTGCGCGATCGGACTCGGCGATCAGGTCGCGCTTGGTGACCCGGCGGTGGCGTTTGACAGCCTTGAACATCTTGCCGGTGGCGCGCCGAACCGAGACATAGTCCGGGTGCTCCTCGTCATAGGCGTGGATGGTGTTAAGAACCTTGAGGCAGGCCTGGATGTCCTCAGGCGTCAAATCGGAGGAGTTCATTGGTCCAATTTTACAGCCTGGGAATCCCTCGGCCTGCCGTCAAGGTTCAGCGGTAGCGGCGTGGGCGCCTAGTCGGCGGTGGATACTCCCACGGCCGCAGCGTGGGCTTCCCCTACTTTGGCCGCCGAGTCCCGGGCAGACGGGTAGTTCTCCGTTGCCGCCTTGATCGCGTTGGGCACCAGGTGGAGGTTGGCGGCTGACAGCGCGCGTTCGGCCTCGTCCGGTTCCGGAACTGCCTGCCCCTTGGACAGCACCGTGATGCCCGAGTCCGTGACCTTGAAACCGCGGGCGCGGTCGCGCTCCGGATCCAGGCCGATCGCTGCGCCGGCGGGCACCTTGACGTTCTTGTCAATGATGGCGCGGTTGACCACGGCACCCTCGCCGATCTGGACCTTGTCCATCAGGACTGAATCCACCACGCGGCTCGCCGTGCCCACATAAACGTCATTGGACAGGACCGACCCTTCCACGATGCCGCCGGAAATCACCACACCGCTGGCCACGATCGAGTCCAGGGCCGTACCCACGGTGTTGCCCTGGCCGCGCACAAACTTTGCCGGCGGGGAGATGCTCTGCCGCGTGTAGATGGGCCATTCCGAGTTATACAGGTTGAAAACCGGCATGGGGGAAATAAGGTCCATGTGGGCGTCGTAGAAGGAATCTATGGTGCCGACATCGCGCCAATAAGTACGGTCCCGTTCGGTGGAGCCGGGAATGTCATTCAGCGTGAAGTCATAAACGCCCGCTTCGCCCTTATTGACGAAGTAAGGGATGATGTCGCCGCCCATATCGTGCTTGGTGTCAAGGCGCTCGGCATCCACGTGCAGGGCGTCCACCAGGGCATCGGCATCGAAAACGTAATTTCCCATGGATGCCAGGAACTGGGTGGGATCTGCTGCCAGCCCGGGGGTTGAGGATGGCTTTTCCACGAAGGCGGCAATCTTCTGGGGATTCTCCTGGTCCACCTCGATGACGCCGAACTGGTCGGCCATGTTCAGCGGCTGGCGGACTGCGGCCACTGTGGCCTTGGCGCCGCTGGCGACATGCTGCTCAACCATCTGCGCGAAGTCCATGCGGTAGACGTGATCGGCGCCCACCACAACCACGATGTCGGGGTTGGCGTCATGGATCAGGTTCAGGGACTGGTAGATCGCGTTGGCACTGCCGAGGAACCAGCTCTTGCCCACGCGCTGCTGCGCCGGGACGGAGGCAATGTAGTTTCCCAGCTGCGTGGACATTCTCCATGTTTCGGAAATATGCCGGTCCAGGCTGTGGGATTTGTATTGCGTGAGCACCACAATCTGCAGATAGCGGGAGTTCACGAGGTTGGACAGCGCGAAGTCGATGAGCCGGTAGCTGCCGGCAAAGGGCACGCCGGGTTTGGCCCTGTCAGCCGTCAGCGGCATGAGCCGGTTGCCCTCGCCGCCTGCGAGGACAATAGCCAGGACTTTCTTATTCAACGGCATGGTGGTCGCTCCTGTACGCCTTCGTAACTTCCCCAAAAAGTCCGGCACGCCCGGACTCCTTCACACTAGAACAGATACGCCGTAAGGACTACCTTGGGTATCGTGCGAATAGACATTGTGACTAAAGAGTTCCCGCCCGAGATTTACGGTGGCGCCGGGGTCCATGTGGCTGAATTAAGCCGCGTGCTGGCCAAGCATGTGGATTTGCAGGTGCGGGCCTTCGGGGCGCCCCGGGATCCCGACTACCACGGGGCGAAGGTGACGTCCTATTCGGTCCCGGAGGATCTGGGCGCCGCCAACGCCGCCGTGCAGACGCTCGGGGTGGATCTGCGCATCGTGCCGGATATTGCGGGAGCTGACCTTGTGCATTCGCACACCTGGTATGCCAATATGGCGGGCCACCTGGCATCGCTGCTTCACGGCATCCCGCACGTGCTGAGCGCCCACAGCCTCGAGCCGCTGCGGCCCTGGAAGGCTGAACAGCTCGGCGGCGGCTACGCCTTGTCCTCCTGGGTGGAAAAGACCGCCTACGAGGCCGCGGCCGCCATCATCGCCGTGTCCGAAGGGATGCGTCAGGACATCCTCCGCAGCTACCCGGACGTCGATCCGGCCAAGGTCCGCGTGGTCCACAACGGCATCGACGTCGAACTCTGGAACCGTGATGAGGGCGAGGACGCCGTCCGCGCCCTCGGCATCGACCCTGAACTGCCCAGCGTGGTTTTCGTCGGTCGCAACACCCGCCAGAAAGGCGTTCCGTACCTGCTCCGTGCCGCGGCCAAGCTGCCCGCGGATGTCCAGCTTGTGCTGTGCCTTGGCGCGGCGGACACCCCGGAACTCGCAGCGGAAACCGCCCGCCTGATCGAGGAGCTGCAGAGCCAGCGCAGCGGAGTCGTCCTCATTGAGCGCATGCTTCCCCGCCACGAGCTGATCCAGGTGCTCAGCCACGCAACCGCTTTTGCCTGCCCGTCCATCTACGAACCGCTGGGGATCGTCAACCTCGAAGCCATGGCATGCGGTGCAGCAGTCGTGGCCAGCGCCACCGGCGGCATCCCGGAGGTTGTTCAGCACGGCGAAACCGGCCTGTTGGTGGAGCTGGAACAGGTCACTGACGGCACCGGGACCCCGCTGGACCCGGAGAAGTTCGTCAACGAATTCGCAGCTGCCCTCACCGAGGTTGTGTCCGACCCGGTGCGTGCCCGCGCCATGGGACAGGCCGGCCGCCGCCGCGCGGAGGAGCACTTCTCCTGGGACTCCATTACGCAAACCACCCTTGAGGTTTACCGCTCGGTCCTTGCCTAAACAGGAATCGACGACGGCGCCGCTCCCTCCCAGGGTGCGGCGCCGTCGTTGTTTTCGTTATGCCCGGGCGGTACGCCGGGGCTAGCGGCGGGGAGCCTTCGTATCCCGGGCCTGGCGGGCGAGGAGGACCTTTTCGTCCACCGGGGCTTTACCGTCGGCGCGCTGGTTCCGGAAGAACGCACGGGCTTCGTCCTGGCGGGTCTTTTCTGCGCCGGTGGCAATTGCCGCGCGGAGATGCTCCGGGCCGTAGCCGAAGGCGTCCACTAGGTCCAGGGCGTGCGGGCGGATCTTGACCAGCAGGCGGTTGATGTAGTCGCCCACAGTGCGGGCGCGCTGCATCGACAGGCGGCCGTTCATGAGGTACCAGGACAGGTTCTTCTCGATGAGCGAGAGTCCGAACAGATCCCGGAGCCAGGTCAGCACCCGCTTGGTGCCCGGGTCCTTCACATCGGCAAGGGCTTCCGTGAAGGCTTCCCACTGCAGCAGCTCCGCGTGGGCCTGCGCCGCCTCAATCAATTCGTGCTGGTGCTGGTTGAAAGCCGCAGCGGCCTTCTGCTGCGGCAGCTTGTTGGTTCCCTTGAGTGCTGCTCCGGCCTCGGCAACCATGGTCTGTACCCTGTCCGTCAGCAGCAGCCGCTGGGTGTCCTCATCGCGGAGGGCAATGGCGGCCTTCTGCACCGAGCCCGTGTCGGCCATGAACTGGGCAACCTGGCGAAGTCCGGTCCGGTGTACCGCGGCGCCGGCGGCCTGGCTCACCACGTAGCGTGCCAGCACGCCGACGTCGACGTTGCGGAATTCCTTGGCGTAGTCCGCGAGGAGCCGCTTGGCCACCAGCTGGAGGAGCACGGTGTTGTCGCCTTCAAACGTGACGTAGACGTCCAGGTCCGCACGGAGGGAGGCGAAACGGTTCTCAATCAGGAAGCCTGCGCCGCCGCAGGCTTCGCGGCACTCCTGCAAAGTGTCCAGGGCGTGCCATGTGCTGAGCGGCTTGAGTGCGGCGGCCAGTGTCTCAAGGTCCTGGCGGTCCTCGTCGGTGTCATGTGCACCCGAGAAAACGTCGTCGAATTTCTGCAGCAGCTGTTCATGGGCGAAGCCTGCGGCATAGGTGGTGGCGAGCCGGGTAAACAGCCGCCGCTGATGGCGCTGGTAGTCGAGCAGCACTTCTTCGTCAGTGTGCGAGGAGGCGTTGAACTGGCGGCGCTCAGTGGCGTACTGGATGGCGGTCTTGAGGGCCAGCTTGCTGGCTGCCACCGCGGCACCGTCCAGGGAGACGCGGCCCTGGACGAGGGTGCCCAGCATGGTGAAGAAGCGTCGGCCCGGGCTGGCAATGGGAGAGGTGTATGCCCCGTCCGCGTCAACGTTGCCGTACCGGTTGAGCAGGTTGGCCCGCGGGACACGGACGTTGCTGAAGTGCAGCCGGCCGTTGTCGATGCCGTTCAGCCCGCCCTTGACGCCGTCGTCTTCACCGCCGATGCCCGGCAGGAACTCCTTGGTGTTCGGATCCCGCAAGTCCACGTAGAACGCGTGGACCCCGTGGTTTACGCCGCGGGTCACCAGCTGGGCGAACACCACGGCGCCGAGACCGTCGATGGCGGCATTGCCTATGTAGTCCTTCCAGGCGGCACGGAAGGGCGTGTTGATGACGAATTCCTGCGTGGCCGGGTCAAAGGTCGCCGTGGTGGCAATGCTGGCGACGTCGGAGCCGTGCCCGGTTTCCGTCATCGCGAAACAGCCGGGAATGTCCATGTTCATAATGCCGGGCAGCCACTTGGCGTGGTGCTCCTCGGTGCCGAGGTGCATCACAGCCGAACCGAACAGCCCCCACTGGACGCCAGCCTTGATCTGCAGCGACGGATCGGCTGTGACGAGTTCCTCGAACCCTGCGATGTTCCCGCCGTGATCGTCCGAACCACCCAGTGATGCGGGAAAAGCGCGATGAACGGCACCGTTCTCCACCAGGTACTGGAGCTGGCCGAACGTGCGCTTCCGGTGCTCGGTGTGCGTGAGGCCCTCGGTCTTGTGCAGTTCGGGACGGCCTGAAAGCTCGCGCGAATGCCGGCGAATGTGGGCCCACTTGCCCAGGAGCTGCTCGCCCAGCGCAGCGACGTCGACGGCGGGCGCCGCGTCGGCCTGGTGGTGTGCGCTTCCGGCGGGGCGGCGCGCCTGGCCGGCGGCGCGGTCAACTACGTCAGTCATGTCGATTCCTTCTTTGGTTCTGACAATTCACTAAGGGTTTGGATTGTGAGGGTCCAGGTTCTCCAGCTCCGGGGCAATCCCGACGCACAGCCAGGCGGTGATCTGGCGTGCCATGGTTTCCTGGTCCGGTTTGCCGGGCGACTCCGGCGTGGCTAGCCACTGTTCACCGGCGTTCCTTACGAGCCCGATCGCCGCGGTGGGCCAGTAGCCGATCACGGCTTCCTTGCCGGTGCCCAGGTGTGCGCGCATGGGCCGGGCGATCATGTCACGGACCTCTTCGAAGAAATGGCCGAGCGCGCCCGTCGCCGCCATGCCCCCGGTGGTTGTTGCGGGTTCTCCTGCCGAGTACGCGGTGACGAATGTGTAGACGTTGGGGCTGGTCTCCGCCATTTGAAGGTAGGCGGACACCATGGCCAGAAGCCCCTCCCGTGGCGTCTGGGCGCCCTGGGCGGCCTCCTGGATGCGGCGTTGCATCTGGCTTATGACCACCTCGCCGACAGCCTGCTGCAGCCCGGCCTTGTCGCCGAAGTAGCGGTAGAACACGGACTTGGACGTGCCGGCGGCGGCAGCGATGTCCTCCATGGAAGCGTCGCTGCCCAGTGCATGGACCGCCTTCCGCGCGGACTTGATGAGTTCGCGACGGCGTTCTTCCCTGTGCGACTGCCAGCGGGCGGCGCGCCCGTCGATGGCGGAGCCGCTTGCGGCGGAAGTGTCCGGAATGCCGCGGCCAGGGGAGTTGCCGCCGCTGGAAACGTCAGGGTCAGCAGGAAGGATGTTCACGATACCCAGCGTATCAGGTACGCTGGGTATCGGTAATCAGCGTTGAGCAAAAGGAGACAGCACATGTCCTTTGACGGACAGTCCGCCACCGGACCAGAGGAATCATCCACAGACCCGGTAGCCACACCCGGCGTAGGCTCGCTGCGCAAGGCCGTGGTGGTGGGCGGAAACCGGATTCCGTTTGCGCGGACCGGCGGCGCGTATACCAAGTCCTCCAACCAGGACATGCTGACCGCTGCGTTGGACGGCCTGATTGCGCGTTTCGGCCTGGCGGATGAACGGATCGGCGAGGTTGCCGCCGGCGCCGTCCTTAAACACTCGCGTGACTTCAACCTCACCCGCGAGGCAGTGCTGGGCTCGGCCCTATCCGCGGAAACCCCCGCCTACGACCTCCAGCAGGCGTGTGCCACGGGACTGGAGACGGTCCTTGGCCTTGCCAACAAGATCAAGCTGGGACAGATTGACTCGGCCATTGCCGGTGGAGTCGACTCCGCGTCCGATGCGCCCATCGCTGTGAGTGAGGGCCTGCGCGAGGTCCTGCTGGACCTCAACCGCGCCAAGACCCTGCCCCAGCGCCTTAAGGTCCTGGGCCGCCTTCGCCCCAAGGACCTCGCACCCGACGCACCCAATACGGGCGAGCCCCGGACGGGCCTTTCCATGGGTGAACACCAGGCCCTCACCACGGCGCAGTGGAAGATTACCCGTGAGGCCCAGGATGAGTTGGCCTACAACAGCCACCGCAACCTCGCGGCCGCTTATGATGCCGGCTTCTTCGACGACCTGCTCACGCCGTACCGCGGACTGAACCGGGACTCGAATCTGCGCGCCGACACAACACTTGAAAAACTGTCCACGCTCAAGCCCGTCTTCGGAAAGAACCTGGGCGCCGAGGCAACCATGACAGCCGGCAACTCCACCCCGCTCACTGACGGCGCGTCCACCGTGCTGCTCGCGTCGGAGGAGTGGGCGGACGCCCACGAACTTCCCAAGCTCGCGACGGTCGTGGACGGCGAGGCGGCCGCCGTCGACTTCGTCCACGGGAAGGACGGACTGCTGATGGCGCCGGCTTTCGCAGTGCCCCGCCTGCTGGCCCGCAACGGACTGACCCTGGATGACATCGACTTCTTCGAGATCCATGAAGCATTTGCCGGCACAGTCCTCAGCACCCTGGCCGCCTGGGAAGACGAAGAATTCGGCCGGACACGCCTTGGCCTGGACGGCGCGCTGGGCAGCATCGACCGGTCCAAGCTGAACGTGAACGGTTCCTCGCTGGCAGCGGGGCACCCCTTTGCCGCGACCGGAGGGAGGATCGTGGCCACACTGGCCAAGATGCTTCACGACAAGGGCCCGGTGGACGGCCGACCGGCCCGCGGCCTGATTTCCATTTGCGCTGCCGGCGGCCAAGGGGTCGTCGCCATTCTTGAAGCATCCTAGGGAGGCCGGAGTGACGGACAAGTACACACAACTCGTATCCCGTGGCATCGGTAAGGACCTTGCCAGGAAGCTTGGCTTGCCGCAGCCGGTGGTGCTCAGGCGCTACCAGCCGGGGCAGCCCCTTGTTACGGGGCCGATCCTGGTCCAGGGCTCCAGCGACGGCGCTGACGAACTCGCGGCCGCCCTCCTTTCCTGGGACCTCGACGTCCGGAGGCATGCGGTGCCCCGGGAAAAGCTGGGTGCCATCATCCTGGTGCTGGATGAGCTGGCCCACCCTGAAGAACTTGAAAGGCCGGTCCTCTCGGCGGCAGCGTCCGTCCGGGATCTGGCACCAAATGCCCGCGTCGTAACGGTGTCACGCACACCGGGGAGTGCGCCGGGGCCCGCTTCCGCAGCAGCGCGCCAGGGAGTTGACGGCCTGCTGCGATCCCTGGCCAAGGAACTGCGTGCCGGCGCCACCGCCAACGGCATCGTTCTGGCAGACGGGGTGGCCACCACGAGTCCCAGCTCCCTCGGAGCCCTGCGCTTCTTCCTGTCCGGCCGGTCAGCCTTTGTCGACGGCCAGTCCCTCACCGTCACCTCCGGGGAAGGGCAGCTTCCCGCCGACCCCGAAAAGCCGCTTGCCGGTAAGGTGGCCGTCGTGACCGGGGCCGCACGCGGCATCGGGGCGGCCATCGCCCGCACGCTCCACCGTGACGGTGCCACCCTGGTGGTCGTCGACATCCCCGCAGCCGGAGACCACCTCGCCGCCGTAGCAAACGCGGTCCGCGGGACGGCGCTGCAGCTGGACATCAGCCGGGAGGACGCCGGGCAGCGGATCATCGAGCATGCGATGGGCAGGCACGGGCGCCTGGACATCGTGATCCATAACGCGGGAATCACCCGGGACAAGCTCCTCGCCAACATGGACCAGGGCCGCTGGAGTTCGGTCCTTGCGGTGAACATCGCAGCCCAGTTGCGCATCAATGAGGCACTGCTGGCGTCCGAGCACTTCCGCGACTCCCCGCGGATCGTGTCAGTCGCCTCCACCAGCGGTATTGCCGGCAACCGCGGCCAAACGAATTATGCGGCGTCCAAGGGCGGCGTCATTGGAATGGTGCGCGCCACGGCACCCCTCCTCGCGGAACACCATGGATCCATCAACGCCGTGGCGCCTGGCTTCATTGAAACCGAGATGACGGCCCGGATCCCCTTCGCAACGCGGGAGGTAGCCCGGCGCTTGAACTCCCTTCAGCAGGGAGGGCAACCCGGCGATGTTGCAGAAGCCATCGCCTTCCTTGCCAGCGACGCCGCGGGCGGCATCACCGGCGAGGTGCTGCGGGTGTGCGGCCAGAACCTGGTGGGCGCATGACCGGTGCCCAGCCCGTAATACTCGGGGACATGCCGTCGCTGTCCAAGCTCTACGTCAACGCCGCGGCCACCGCAGCCAGGCGCCGGGTGCTCGGTACCGACACGGGTATCTCGCTTCCGCCCTGCGGTCACGAGGTCAGGGGAGTGGTGGCCGAGGTGGACAACCTCACCGCTTTCCAGCACCTGGTGGGTGAGACTGCCAGCGATACCCTGCCTGCCGGCTTCATTCACGCTCTGGCCTTTCCGGTATCGATGAGTGTGATGAACCGTGACGATTTCCCACTGCCGCTGCTGGGAATGGTGCACCTGAAAAACAAGGTGGAACAGCACGGAACCATCCTGTTCACTGAGGCGCTGGACATCACCTCCTGGGCCGAGAACCTGCGCGGCCACCGCGCCGGCACGCAGGTTGACATCGTCGCGGAGGTCCGGCGGACCGGGAACTCCAGGGTCATCTGGAAGGGAACGTCCACGTATCTGGCCAAAGGTGTCTTCCTGCCGGGCATCGACAAGCCTTCGGCCCCGGCCCCGCCGGCAACGTTCTCGGCGCCAGACCCTACGGCACTGTGGCAGCTGGGTGTTGACACTGGCAGGGCTTATGCAGCCGTATCCGGCGACTTCAACCCGATTCACCTCAGCGTCCTCTCGGCGAAAGCCTTGGGCATGCGGCGTTCCATAGCGCACGGCATGTACCTCGCCTCGCGGGCGCTGGCGGATGTGGGCGCTGTGAAGGGGGATGCCTTCAGCTGGGAGGTTGCCTTCGAAGCGCCGGTGTTCCTGCCGGCGCGCGTGGCGCTGGACATCAGTTCGGTCCATTCCCCTTCGGGGACCTGGCAGCACTCCGACTACGCCGCGTGGAATCCGCGGTCCGGCCGGAGGCACTTCAGCGGGAGCGTAACGGCGCTCTAGCCGCGCCAAGCAAAGTAACGGAAATCACGACGCCGGAGGTTACCTCCCGGGGTGCTCCGGCGTCGTGGCTTCTTCCGGTCCGGGTCGGGCTCGGGTCAGGACTGACCGGCCGTGACCACCCTGAGAATGCGGTGCAGGTTCAGCACGATTGATTCAGCGGCGCTCGGAGCATCCGGGTTGACGTCATCGGACGCCATCCGGTCAGCCAAGGCGTCCACGGCAGCAGTTGCGGCCGCGATCAGTTCGTTTTGCCGGTCAGGGTGCTCGTCTTCCATGGACCTGAGGACCTCGCTGACCGCGGCCAACGCATCAGCCAGCGGCTCGCTGTAGGGAAGCGGAATGACGAAGGGAACGTCCTTGTCCCAAATGACATCTGCCAGCACTTCTGTCATGTCCTGGATATGGAAAGTCACCCTCTCGAGGCCCCTGAGGTCCTTGAAGTCCCGGTCCAGATCGTGCGGGTGGAGCCGGCGCCGCGGATTGACCTGCCTGCTCGCGTCGGCTTTCTGGACGGCGGCCCGGACGGCACGGGCCGATTTCGCGAGCTCTTCCGATCGCACGGCCCAGTCCTCGTGCTCGGGCGGCCAGGTTTCCCTCATCGCCTCGCCCATGTCCGAGAGTTGCTTGGCGAGCGCCCACCGGAGTTCGGCGAGGCTGAGGGCGGCGGCCTTGAAATGCAGGGGCGGGAAAACCAGCATGTTGACGGTGATTCCCACCACGACTCCTACGCCCATCTGCAGGAGGTAGCCGAAGGAGAAGTCGTCCGGGTTGTTGCCACCCACCAGGAGGACCAGGAGCGCCGCCGTCGGAATCCAGTCACGCCCGGCTCCAAGCCGCGGCAGCCCTGCGAGCAGGACACCCAACCCCATGACGATCGCCACCGTCACCGGCGAAGGGTCGGTGACGCTCACCAGCAGGAAGGCCAGGCCAATGCCGATCCCGAGCCCCACAAGCGTCTGCACGCCTTGCTTCATGGAGCCCGACACGTTCTCGTACATCGCCACGAGGGCACCGAGCGGGGCGTAGTAGGGATACTGGGCTGCGACACCCGGCATCAGGGGTGCAATAAGAAAGGCCAGGCCTGCGGCGAGTCCTGCCTTGGCGGCCAACTGCAGGCGGGGACCCGCAACTGCTACGGCCACGCTGTCCGTCACGGACTGCCGTATCTTTCCTACCCGCGACGGGGCGGCCTCGTCCTGCTGTTTTGTATTTGCCATTTGGCCCCACCATAAAGGTGCATGCCACATGCTACAAATGGACAAACCTACTCACGGGTAACGCCGGCCGGCAATGCCTGCGCGCTGGAAGCTGCAGCCTGCCGAGCCGCGTGTGCCAGCCGGTGGGCGCGGCCGGGGGTTCTGCCTTCCTCCTGCGTCCCCGGAATGTAGCCGAAAGCGAGGTCGTAGCCGGGGTCCGCGAAGCCCAACGCGGCATTGGCACCCTCGTGGCCGAACGCCCGATGGCTGCCAAAGTTCCGGCTGGGGTGCGGCTTCATGAAGACCACCGCGAAGGCGTTGTCGAGTCCGGAGGTGCGGTCCAGTCCCCATACCTGCTCTTCGGACATGGTCCGGATGGTTTCCGGTGACAGGAACGCCGGACCGCCGTCAACGCCAGTAGTGGCTGCGGCATACAGCCGGGCGAGGCCTTCTGCTGATCCCACACCTCCGGCGCTGCTCATGCCGTGCTTGCGAATGACACGGTGGTTGGGAAGTTCCATGACTGTGCTCACCGCAGCGTTACCGTTGAGCCCCTCGAGTCCCAGCGGGTCCAGCCACGGCTGGCCGGCATCGACGGCGTACAGCACGTCCCGGTAGCGGGACTCCTGGTCCTCGGGCAGCCCCAGGAAGAAATCGATGCCGAACGGCCGCCGGATGCGGGAACCGTACAAGTCCTGCAGGGCGTTACCGGAGACGCGGCGGCAGAGTTCCTCCATGATGATGCCGATGGTGAGGGCGTGGTACCCGAACGTGGCTCCGGGCCGCCACAGCGGTGCCGTGGCGGCGAGCTTCCGCGCTGCGTCCGCCGTCGTAAATTCACTGAGTGCCAGGCCGCCTTCCACACCCAGCAGCCCTGCGCGGTGGGAGAGCGCCTGCCGTACGGTGATCTCCCCTTTTCCGTTGGCGGCGAACTCCGGCCAGTAGTGAGCCACGGTACGGTCAAGGTTCAGCAATCCGTCCTGGACCAGGAGGGCGATGACGAAGGCAGCCACGCCTTTGGAGCAGGAGTAGGCGCCCGTGATCGAATCCTTTGCCAAGTGCGGGCCTCCGCTAAGGTCCACCACCTTCGTGCCCGAACGGTAGACGGAGACCTGGGCGCTGTACTGCGCGTCGTTCCTGAGGAACGAATCAAACAGGTCCCTGACCGCTTGGAATTCGGGCACGGTAAAACCGGACGAAAGTGGCATGGGACAAGACTAACGGCGTGCGGTTGACGGCGGCGATCAGCCTGCGCCGTGTCCCGCGGTAACTTCCTCGCCGCTGCGGACGGGACCGGGTGCGGTGCCGTCTCCGAAGGGGCGGCCCCCCAGTGACTCACGGCCGTGCGCGGTCAGCCAACCGGAGAGGTCCGGCCCCTGCGGAACGATCCCGGTGGGGTTGATGTCCTCGTGGACGATGTAGTAGTGCTGCTTGATCTGCACGAAATCGATGGTGTCGCCGAAGCCGGGCGTCTGGAAAAGATCCCGGGCATAGGCCCACAGCGCGGGCATCTCGCTCAATTTTTGCCGGTTGCACTTGAAATGGCCGTGGTAGACGGCGTCGAACCGGACCAGCGTGGTGAACAGCCGCACGTCGGCTTCCGTAATGGTGTCTCCCACGAGGTACCGCTGGCCGGTGAGGCGCTCCTCAAGCCAGTCCAGGGCGGTCCAGAGGCGGGTGTACGCAGCGTTGTAGGCGTCCTGTGAACCGGCGAAACCGCAGCGGTAGACACCGTTGTTCACTTCGGTAAACACCCTTTTGTTTACTTCGTTGATCTCCTCCCGGAGGTGGGCAGGATAGAGCTCAGGAGCACCGGGCCGGTGGAACGCCGTCCACTCCGTCGAGAAGTCCAGCGTGATCTGCGGGAAATTGTTGGTGACCACGCCGCCTGACCGTATGTCGACGATCAAAGGTACGGTGATTCCCCGGGGATAGCCGGGGAACCTCCGGAAATATGCGTCCCGGATCCGTTCGATGCCGAGGACCGGGTCAACACCGCCCGGGTCCAGGTCGAAGGTCCAGGACCGGGCGTCATGGGTGGGCCCGGGCTGCCCAAGGGATATGGCATCCTCAAGACCCAGCAGTCTGCGGACGATGACAGTCCTGTTGGCCCAGGGGCAGGCGCGGGCGGCGATGAGGCGGTAACGTCCCGCCTCCGCCGGCCAGCCGGGTTCCCCATTGCGGCCCGGCTCGCCGTCTCTCGTGATCCGGTCCTCGATGTAGTTGGTGTCCCGGGTGAATTCCTCACCTCCGGTCACGTAGGACCCCCTGGTGCTGAACCCTGGATCGGAGGAATGGTCGGCGGCGGGGCGGGAATCGGAAGTCATGGATACACCCTATTGGCTGCCGCCCGGTGCCAGCACGTGTGCCATGGGCTGCCAGGCCACCCACCAGGAACCGCAAACGACGGCCGCGAAGAGGAGGATCCAGATGACGGCGGGCACCGAGGTGGCCCGGTAGAGGAGATGTGCGTCCGATGTGGACAGCCTGTCCCGACGCCGCAAGTGGACATTCGAGAGCTTCGCCAGATCACGTACGGCAGCGACCAGCAGCGCGAGGCCCAGTGCAATGACCACGTGGCCGGTGAACCGGGGCGGGACGAAGAGAACAAGGAGTGAGCAGCCCAGGACCGCTGCAAAGGTGATGAGCAACCCCATGGCGTTGCGGATGAAGAGGAACGAGCCCAGCAGGATCAGCGTGCCGACGGACATGGCAGCCGGTCCCCAGCCGGTGAATCCGGACCACACCATGGCGGCTCCTACAACGCCCGGCACGGGGTAGCCCCAGAACGTGGACCAGACTGCCGGGAAGCGGCCCCTGCTGTACGTGGTGGTGGTCCCGGAATGGTCCAGGCTCAGCCTGATGCCGCCAAGGCGCTGTCCGGTCATGAGGGCAGCAAATGCATGCCCCAGCTCGTGGGTGACGGTGGCCAGCAGCCCGAAATAGCGCCAGGAAGCCCGGGGGAGGGACAGTGCTGTTGCGAGCACGATGACTATCAGCAGTTCGGTCGCCGTCACCTCAGGGGCCGGCGACTGCGAGAATCCCGAAACAATCCTTTGCCACAGCGAGCCTGCAACATCTGTCATGGCTTTGTCCCGGTCTTGCCACGTGCGTGATTGATGCAATACGGCGTCCAGGGGCGGGCTTCCAGCCTGCCTTCGGCAATGGGCTCGCGGCAGATTTCACAGTATCCGTAACTGCCGTCCGCGATCCGGGCCAGAGCCGCCTCGACCTGCACCAGGGTGGCACTGCTCTGCTGCAGCAACGCGGCAGCCTGTGAGAGCTCAAAAGCGATAGTCGAACCTTCGGGATCATGTTCATCGTCAACATTAGAGTTTTGGCGAGCGGCGTTCGCGGAGGTGATGTCCTCGCGAAGGGCCGGCAGCAATAGCGCTTTCCGGGCGCGCTCCGATTCCAGCAGGATCCTGAACCTCTCGACGTCGACCATAGTTTCCAAGGCTAGCCCGCCACAGGAGCCGAGCCTAAAGAGTGGCAGGGCCCAAAGACCCGTTGCCGCCGGCCCGGGCGGCCGTAGAGTGAAAGTGCGTTTAGCCAGTCCATGCCCGGTGTGGGGCCGCCCGCCGGACAGCGGGCGCGCAAAGAGCAAGGGAGGCACCATGAACCATGTGTCGAAGAAGAACCCCGCCGCGGAGGCCGAAGCCATGGAAGCGGTGGAACGTCATCACGCGAACATGCTCAGACGCCTCACGGCGCTCGCAGATGCGGTGACGGGTTCCGTGGAGAAGCATGACGCCTCCGCGGAGCATGACGCACACGAAGTGCTGCTGGAATGGTGCGAGAACGAACTGGTGCCCCATGCGCTCGCCGAAGAAGGCCCCTTGTACAGCGGGCCGCGGAATTCAGCCGAGGGTAGGCTCCTGGTTGAGGGCATGCTGGCAGAGCACCAGGTGATCGTCGCCCTGGTGGAGGAGCTTCGTGGCGCGCGGGGCGTGGCCGCCGCTGTAGCCGCCGGCGCCATTCAACGCATCTTTGCCCTGCAGCTGGACAAAGAGAACCGGCTTCTCATGCCGTTTGTGGCGGCGTCGCCCGGGCTGTCGCTGGCCGAAGCCGTGTCCGGGCTGCACGAACTGGTGGGCGACGGGCACACACATCCGGGGGGAAGCGCACATGGCCACCACGCCTGACGAGGGTTGGGAAGAAAACGGGTGCGGCTGCTGCCGGTGCCGTAGCCCGGTGACCCCATAGAGTAGGGCCATGGCGGATGGAACGGAACAGGACCACACAGGAACAACAGACGAGCTGCTCCGCAAGCTGGCGGCAGTCCGCGGCGTAAGCACGTCTTTCCGCGGCTGGGACGGCATGGAACATCCCGTCGCGGCCGGCACGCTGCACAGCGTGCTGGCCGCGCTGGGGGACCGGACCGGGACACCGGAGGAGCTCCAAAACGCCCTTCGCGATGCGGAACTGGCGCCGTGGCGGAGGCTGCTGCCGCCGTCGGTCGTTTCCAGGGAGGGCCGGGAAATCCACGTTGCCGTCCATGTCCCGCACGGGACGCCGGTCAGTGTGTGGGCAGTGACGGAGGACGGCAACCGCGTGGACGCCGAGCAGCGCGACAACTGGGAAGATCCGCAGGAGGTGAACGGAGTCCTCACAGGCCGGGCGGCTTTCGCCCTTGGCGGCGATTTGCCCCTGGGCTGGCATACGCTCTACGCCGACGCTGCCGGGGAAGTAGGGGAATGTGCGCTGATCGTTACACCGGAGCGTCTGGGGACCAGCCGACGTCTGGAGTCCGAGCGCCACTGGGGCCTCACGGCCCAGCTGTATTCAGTCCGCTCGTCCCGTTCATGGGGCATCGGGGATTTCTCCGACCTCGTAGACCTGGCCGCGATTGCAGGAAAGGACGGTGCGGGTTTCGTCCTCGTGAACCCCCTGCACGCCGGGGAGCCCCGTCCACCCATCGAAGATTCACCGTATCTGCCCACCACCCGCCGTTTCTTCAACCCGCTCTACATCCGCGTTGAGGACGTGCCCGAGTATGCATATCTGGACCCGGCGTCCAGGGCCGGCATCGAAGACAACGCGGACCTGCTGCACGCCGCCAACACGGCGGACGGCCTCCTGGACAGAAACGCCAGCTATCAAGCCAAACTCCGGGCGCTTGAGCTCATCTTCAAAGTGCGTCGCAGCCCCGGCAGGGTCCGCATGTTCGACAACTTCTGCGAGGCGGAAGGCGAGGGACTGGACGACTTCGCCCTCTGGTGCACGCTCGCGGAGCGGCTTCCACCGACGGCGCCCGAATGGTCCGGCGAGGCTTCGTCACCGGACACCCCGTACTGCGACACCATAAGGGAAGCGCATGCGGAGCGGCTGGAGTTCTACCGCTGGATGCAGTGGATCTGCGATGAGCAGCTGGCCACCGCCCAGCGAACAGCTAAGGAATGCGGAATGGCCATCGGTATCGTCCATGATCTGGCAGTGGGCGTTAAGACAGCCGGGGCCGATGCCTGGATGCTTCGCGGCGTACTCGCCCAGGGCGTCACTGTCGGCGCCCCGCCGGACGTCTTCAACCAGCAGGGACAGAACTGGACCCAGCCGCCATGGCACCCCGGACAGTTGGCGGCGGCAGGCTACAAGCCGTACCGGGACATGCTCAGGACAGTACTCCGACACGCGGGCGGCATCCGCGTTGACCACATACTGGGCCTTTTCCGCCTGTGGTGGATTCCGGAGGGCGCCGGCCCGGACCAGGGCACATACGTGTACTACGACCATGAGGCCCTCATCGGCATCCTGGCCCTTGAGGCCCAGCGGGCCGGTGCGACTGTCGTCGGCGAGGACCTTGGCGTGTTCGAACCCTGGGTCCGTGACTACCTCACGGAGCGGGGCATCCTCGGCACATCCATCCTGTGGTTCGAACACAATGAAGCGGGCCCGCTGCCGCCCGAAGAATATCGCCAGCAGTGTCTGACCAGCGTCAACACTCATGACCTGCCCCCGACGGCTGGTTATCTCGCGGGGGAGCATGTCACGCTTCGCGAATCGCTGGGCCTGCTCCTGCGCCCGGTCGAAGAGGAACGGGCGGAGGCGGCAGCGGAGCAGGAGGCCGTGCTGGCCCTGGTCCGCGAACGGGGGCTGCTAGAGGATTCGTCGGCGGACGTTCAGCGCACGGTCGAGGCACTGTACGCCTTCACCGCCCTGACGCCGTCCGCCCTGTTGGGTGTTGCCCTCGTGGACGCCGTCGGGGAGACGCGCACGCAGAACCAGCCCGGAACGGACGCGGAGCACCCGAATTGGCGAATTCCGCTCGCGGGGCCCGAGGGGCCGGTACTGATTGACGACCTGCCGGATAACGCCCGGTTCAATTCGTTGGTCGGGGTGGTCCGGGATGCGTTGAAGCCGTCCGGTTAAGTGCTTCTCCCGCGGATTTCCACGTCCGGCCAGGCGGGTGTTGGTCATCGGGCCCGGGGTTATGACCCGGTATCCGGCCCGGGACGAGTTTCCGCGGGACCGAGGATCCGCAGTGCCTCCTGGTGCGACTCAAGTTCCCCAGGGCTCACCGGCCGACCCTGCATAAAGCCTGCGCCGGCCAGCATCCGGCGCAGTTCCGGGAGCGTTCGCGGGGTAGTCACGCCGAGGTGCGCCATGGCGTGACAGTTTGGACACAGGGGCACCAGATCCGTCACCGCATCCAGCCGGTAGCTGCTGTCCAGGAGCGAAACCGGCGCGGTGTGGTGCACGTCGATAAAGTCGATGCCGGCGTCTCCATAGGCGATTTCGAAGGAAAAGCCGCAGGCCGCACAACTCGTTCCGTACTGCGCGATGCAGGCACGTCTGGCCTCCGGATTTCGTTCGTACCGGTTCACCTCGACCTTGCTGACGGCCCACGCGGGGTAGGTCCCCGGCACCGGTAACGTGGACCCGGGGAGTGGCGGCGGTCCTTCCAGGCGCCAGAGGTCACGGATGCGGGCCTGCGCGGACGGCTCAAGGGCCTGCCCGTTGCGCACCCTGTTCCAGCGCAGCTCCGGAAGGGCGCCACTCAGAATTTCCTGCCCGATCTGGTCGCCCAGGGGCAGGAGCGAGTCGAATGTGACCATCACGGAAGGGGAGGGCGTCCCTCCGGCGGCTGCGGCAGACGACGCAGCCCAGGACTGCGCGCGGATCACCACGCCGTGCCCGAGCAGGCCGGGCCCGTGCTTTCCCTTAAGCAGCAGCCACGCGTCCCCGTTGGCGGGAACGCCGGCCGAGCGGCTAAATTGCCACTCGCCGTGAGCTTGGCCCGCGTCACTGACCTGCTCGACGACGGACGCGTAGTTCCAGTCGTTCCAGCGGTCCGGGTTCCACACCAGGAAGATGGCTGTCATGCGCCCATTCTCTCAGGGCAATGGCAGGACAGACCCGCCGGTTCTCTGACGGGACAGGTCATCCGTTGATGGTTTGAAGCCACTTCAGTGCTTCGTCCTCGTCCGTGAAGTATTCACTCGGGCAGGCCGGCAACGGCAGCCCGAGTAGTCCATGGGCGATGACGCGGTCCACTGGGGTACTGCCCAGGATGGCGAAGGCACTGACAGTGGCTGCAGCGCTGTAGACACTGATCGCTTCCCGGCTGACTGAGCCCACACCTGTGATGTCCAGCAGCACCCCGCCGCGGGCGCCCCCGGTCAAGGCCAGCAGCTGTTCCCGGGTGCGGATTCCGTCCTCTTCCGTGACCCGGGCGCCGGGCCGCAGCGTGATGCGCGATACTCCCTCGCGAAGGTGGCCCACGCAGACGTTGGCCTCGGTGTTGTTTGTCATTGGTTCCCCCGGGCGGGGCAGTACTCAACGCAGCCGGACGGCTGCAATTTTCCCCGGCACCTCAGGGCCGGGAAACCTGCCCCGGCGTCAATCTAACGGGACCCGGCGTCATTGTCCATCAACCACGCAGGTCCCTTCAGGACGTCATCTGCGGGGGAAGACATGATGCTCCAGCACATGGTCCGCGATCGCCATCGCGGAGGTCGCTGCCGGGGAGGGTGCGTTCCGCAGGAGGGTCACCGGTCCCATCTCCTCGATCGCGAAGTCGTCGAGGAGGCTCCCGTCCAGTGACCATGCTTGCGCGCGGACGCCGGCGGCAGTCTTCGCCGTCAGGTCGTCCATGTGAAGTTCGGGGATGAACCTGCGTGCCTGCCGGAAATACAGCGGCTTGATCAGGGAGGCGGCGATCTCCTGCGCGCCCATCCGCCAGTGTTTCCGCGCCAGCGCCAGGGCGCCGGGCCACATGATCGACGCAGCAGTGTCCTTGAAGGACACATTGCTCCAGCGATAGCCCTCCCGGGCCAGGGCAGGCACGGCGTTTGGGCCCACATTGATGGTGTCGTAGACGCCGCGGGTGAAGTGGACGCCCAGGAAGGGGAAGCGGGGATCAGGCACCGGGTAAATCATGCCCCTGACCAAGTGTTGTTTCGCGGCTGACAGGTCCCAGTACTCTCCGCGGAAGGGCAGGATTTTGGGCGCAGGCGATCAGTCGATCGAAGGTGAATTCGGCGTGGCTGGTGGTGACACGCACCTTGCCGCGTTCGGTCGTGACCGAGACGGCTTCGTGGCCCAGCATGATCCGCCCGCCGGCAGAACGGATATCCTCGGCCATGGACTCCGTGATGGCAGCAAAGTCGACGACGGCGGTATGCGGCGAGTGGAGTGCTGCTACGCCGGCGACGTGGGGTTCGACGTCGCGCATCGCATCGGCACCGAGGCGGCGCAGCCCGGGCACGCTGTTTGCGAGCGAACGGCTTTCGATGTCTGCAAGGGCCGGAAGCTCATCCTCCGTAACGGCAACGACGAGCTTGCCCAGTTCCCGGTACGGCAGGTTCCTCTCCCGGCAGTAGTCCCGGGTAAGCACCCGGCCGCGTTGGCACAGCATGGCTTTTAGTGATCCCGGGGCGTAGTAGAGGCCTGCGTGCACCACGCCGGAGTTATGCCCCGTTTGGTGCGCGGCAACCCGCTGCTCCTTTTCCAGGACTGTGACGTCCGCCAGCCCGCGGCTGCTGAGGGCGCGTGCAATCGCGATTCCGACGATGCCGCCCCCAATAATGCCTATCTGTTCAGTCATTGGTCAGGCACTTCCGGCGGTCCGTCTTCAGCAGAGGCAGGATCATCACATCCATGCGTTCCGCCGCAGCGGGGGCTCGGTCCCGCCAGGACGCTGTACGAGCACTTGGTTGACGCCGGTCAAGCCGTTCTCGAAGCCCAGCGCACTGGCGGCCATGTAAAGCCTCCACACACGTGCCCGCCCGGGGCTGCTGGCGCGCACGGCCTCATCCCAGTGCTCCTCCAGGTTACGCACCCAGGCGCGGAGGGTCAGGGCGTAGTGTCGCCGCAACGCCTCGACGTCGAGCACTTCGAATCCGCCGGACTCAAGCGCACCGATCATGTCCGCGAGGCTGAGCATTTCGCCGTCGGGGAAGACGTAACGGGGTATGAACGAATCCGGGTCCGGGCTCGTTGGGCCCGCGTTCCACGAGATGGCGTGGTTAAGCAGCCTGCCGCCGGGCCGCAGAAGGTCGTGGAGCCGGGAGACGTAACTGGAGATCTGCTCGCGGCCGACGTGTTCGGACATGCCGATCGAGCTGATCGCATCGAACGGCCCGTCGTCCACGTCGCGGTAGTCCTGGACCCGGATGTCCACGCGATCCGTCAGGCCGGCGTCGGCCACGCGCTTGCAGGCCAGCCCTGCCTGCTCGTTGGAAAGCGTTACGCCGACGACGTCGACGCCGAAGCGCTGGGCAGCGTGCAGCGCGAAGCTGCCCCAGCCGCAGCCGACGTCCAGTACACGCATGCCGGGCTGCAACCCCAGTTTGCGGCAGACCAGGTCGATTTTGGTTTCCTGGGCGGCTTCGAGGCTGTGGGCCTGGTCAGCATCTTTGTCAGTTTTGTCGTTCCACACAGCGCATGAGTAGACCATCGACGGGCCAAGAACCAGGGCGTAGAAATCGTTGCCCACGTCGTAGTGGTGCGAGATGGCTGCCGCGTCGCGGCTCTTCGAATGGCGCCGGCCCTGTCGATGCACCTTGGATTCTTCCGGCGGCGGAGCAGGATTCGGGCCGATCGCGCCGACCCGGATCGCGGTGCTGGTCAGGGTCCACATTTCCTTTGCGGTCAAAGGGGGAAAGGGCCCGGGCTCAGCGAACTTTCCCGCCGAGCTCAGCGCGGCGAAGCTGGCGAAAATGTCGCCCGGCGCGTCAATGTCCCCGGCGACATAGGCCCGGCTGAGGCCGAGCTGCCCGGGCGACCAAAGCATGCGGCGCAAGGCCCGCCGGGAACGGAATTCCATCACGGGGGCGTCGTCCGGGCCGGCCTCCGAGCCATCCCAGGCGCGCAACCTTAGCGGGATCCCTTCCGTACCGAGGACGATGGCCAGCGCTTCGGCCAGCCGTGCTGCCACACCCGTTGTCTTCGCCATGTACGTTGCCTCTCATCCGAACTGGAAGTGCTGCCTGCCCTTTCCTCATCCCACGGTTGCGTGAGGGTCTCTGCCCGCCCTCAAGCGCACGTGTAGTTGTTCAATCTATGATGCAACCCCCGCCGATGTCTTGGGCCGAACGACACCTCTCACTTTCCAGCACAAAAATGATCGACCTGCGGGCAAATTGAGAGGAGGATTAAAGGGCATTCACTATGAGGAGGTCAGTGATGTGCTATCCGTATAACAAGGAATTCCGGAGGGATATTCGGAAAGACGAGTTGCGGGAACCGGAAAAACAGCCCGAACCGCGGGTGGAGGCCAAGGACTTCAAGTTCTGGGCTTTCCCGCGCCGGGAACGGAAGTTCACAGGCTCAGAACCGGTGGTTGACCGCACTCCCGAGAAGGTCTAGGCGAACCTGGGCCAAGGTAGGCAAAGGCCCCGCATGTGCGGGGCCTTTGCCTTGCCTGTGGTTTGCCGTTCCCCGGGTTTCCGGGCTTTAGCCTAGAGGTCTTCTTTGGAGAGTGCCTTGGTCTCAGCCGGAGTGGGGCGGCCCAATCGTTCGTCGAGCGCCACACGGAGCTTTGCTGCGGCAACCTGGACCCTGTGCTCGGAAGGGGTCAGCTGCCGGCCGCGGGACGTGGAGACGTGGCGGGGTGTCCGGGATTTCTTCTGCTCCGGCGTGCTGGTGCTCATGGCCTTCCCTCCTCCATTCGGTCGGTGCTCGTGGTTCCATTGTCGCCGATTGGTTCCCCGGAGTCCACGGCTTCGACGCCCTCGTCCCACGTTCCCTCGCCGCCGTTGGCCTCTGTCACCGATTGCCACGCGATGTCCAGGAGCTCAAGTTCCTCTTCACGGGCAAGGTCGCTCCGGGCCAGGACCGCAAGGGACGCCAGGCCGAGGGCTTTTGCATCCTCATCTGCCTCCAAGGCCTTGTCCAACGCCCACTGTGTGCGCTTCCACCACTCGGCGCGGTCGTCAGCCCGGGTTCTTTGCCTCAGGGCCTGAGCATCCGCGACGGCTTTTTGCCGCAGTGTCCGCCAGCCAATGAACGCGGCCAGGACGGCACCGGCCAGGACTGCCAGGGGGCCAAGCGCGGCAACGATCTGCCACCATTCGGCAGGGGCCGAAACTGCGGCTTCAAGCGGGACCCGGGACAACTTCACATAGTCAGCCTAGGCCTTGGCCTAGAGTGTGGCCGGCATTTGAACGGCCGCAGCAGCGAGTCTCCTGAGCCGGTGCACCGTTGACCGGTACCGTTGTTTCGGGGGGGCATGACATGGAGAGCAGCGTTACGGACCGGCTGTGGGACAAGGACGTGCAGGAGTTCATTTCTGCCTGCCGGCAGGAGAAACTAAGCGACATTGCGTTGGACCACAGAGCCGGGGCCGACGGGCGGGCGCTGCTAACCGTCTCGGCCACTTACCGGTCCCGGAAAGGGCGCATCGTGCCCGTCGGTTACCGGTGGGCGGATTCACGGTCAGGCCTGGCCGCCGAGGTTTACGCCGGAAAGGCAAAAGCACCGGCGGGCGTGGCGCTTGACGGACTGTTCCGGGTCGCACTGAGGGCGGGCCTGTGGGCTGAGCGGCGACACGTTGCCTTCGCGCTTCTGGCGGTCACTGACGTTCAGTCAAAGGCCGACGGCGTCAGCAGCCGTTTGCAGCTTGAGTACCTGAAGGTGCTTGGCGGCAAGGAACCGGATTTCGCAATGACGTCGTGGTCGGGCCGGGATGACTCGCCCGAGGTTCCGGATCGAAAGACACTTCTTGCCCGAGCGCGCGAGCTGACGATGCAGACCCTCAACGACCTCGCCTACTTGTACGGCACCCGCACGGGGCAGGACGCGCCGTAGGCTCATGCCGGGGTGGGCACAGCGCGGCGGTGTCGCCGGGTCCCTGGACAGCTGTGACCGGCACCATCGCTTGGCCTGCAGCGCCGGCGCATGCCACGACGGTAGCCTGAGCTGCAACTTCCGCATCAATGAAGGACAAGACGATTCCACGCCGCAGTTCCAAAGCACTGACCCTTGTGACCGCTGTACTTCTGTTGGGGGGTGTTGCCGGTTGCGGGGCCGTGGAGTCGGCCGGGACTGCCGTCGCTGAAGCCGTCCGCAGAGCTGTCCCGTCCGTTGGCTCAGACAAGCCGGCCGGGAACCCGGCGGACATTTCAGCTGCCATAGCCCGGCTTGCCGCCATTCCTGTTAAGGGGCGCGCGCCGAAAACCGGCTACAACCGTGAGCAGTTCGGCCCTGCCTGGGCTGACGTGGACAACAATGGCTGCGACACACGGAACGACATCCTTGCCCGCGACCTGACCGGAGAGACGTTTAAACCCGGCACGCACGACTGCGTTGTCGCCACCGGGACGCTGGCTGATAAGTACACGGGCAAGACGATCCGGTTCGTTCGCGGCGCCGACACCAGCTCGGCGGTCCAGATAGACCACATCATTCCGCTGTCGCTGGCTTGGCAGACCGGCGCCCAGCAGATCAGTGAAGAACAGCGAAAGCAGCTTGCCAACGATCCGTTGAACCTCATGGCGGCCGACGGTCCGGCAAACTCAGCCAAAGGTGACAAGGACGCGGCCACTTGGCTCCCGCCTAACAAGGCTTTCCGGTGCGAATACACGGCCCGGATGACCGCAGTGAAGGCCAAGTACAAGCTGTGGGTCACGCGGCCCGAACACGACGCGATCCAAGGCATCCTGGCCGCCTGCGCGTGATCCCGGGGATGCGCCGCCCGGTACTTTCGACTCTGGGGCGCAGCGCCCTCATGGCACCACACTGATGCCATGAGTGGTTGCCCCGGCGGCGGGCGGGCTCGGAAAGGAACCCCATGCCTGGTCCCCGCTCCCGGCCTACGCGAAGCGGCGTAACGCTCGTGGCCATGCTGGCCCTGTTCCTCTCCGCGTGCGGTCAGCCCGGGGCCCGGAGCGGGCCGTCGTCGGGCCCACTGTCCGGCTCGCGCAGCCCGGCGTGCGAACTCATTACCCCGGAGATTGCTGCGAAGGCAATACCCGGGCTTGTGCCGGTTGGCCAAAACACCCCCGACAGGCCGATGGGAAGCAAGGCCTACCTGTGCACTTATTCGAGCAAGTCCGCCACGGGTATGACGGCCTTGTCGGTGGCCCTCATATCTCCCGCATCAGCCGCCGACATCTCCAAGGCCAGGTCGACGTCGGACTGCTCACCTGTCACAGGCATCGGCGACTTTGCATGCCTGCAGTGGACGGGCTATTTCCGCGGGGAGGCCGGAGGCGCGTCCGCGAACGTTGTCCTGACGGCAGTACGGGGTAACGAGACCCTCGAGATGCCCTACGTGACCGGACCCCCCACGGCCGGGGGCGACGTCCCCGACGGCGATGCAATGGCCCGTGCGCTCTCGCAGGCGGCAGTGGACGCCGGCTGGGGCAACGGCACCGCACTTAGCGTCCCTGCGGCTCCGCCCGTGGGTCCGCCGGCCACGACGAACAACGCGGTCTGTGCCCTGATCAGTCCCGATCAGGTCAAGGAGGCATTCGGGGCGAAGACCCGGCCGCAGGTCCTCCCTCGCGAGGTCAGTTGCCGGTACACGTTCGGCGACCTGGGCACCCCTGGCCCGGACTCGCTCATCTTCTCGATCGAAGTCCTGAAGGGCGCGGCTTCGGCCCTGGCCGGGCCCGGCATTCACGGCGAGCCGCTCGACGGCATCGGGGATAGGGCGTCCTTCGCCATGAGCACCGAACCCGCCGGCCCGAAGTCCCTCCGTCCCGCCGGTGACGTGCCGATCACAAACCTGTCCGTCATGGTGGTCAGGGGCCAGAACCTCGCGACATTCAACGCGCAGGTCCTGATCTCCCCGACGGGGCCTTCGGCCGGGCAGACGAAGACCCAACTCATTAACCTCGTGCGCGGCGTCGAGTTCTAACCCGCTCCGTGGCGAAAGTGGCCGCACACGGAAGATTATCGATTATCGTTATTAACGGCAGCCGATAAGCCATTGGGGGAATAATGCAGGCAACGCAAGATCAAAGCCGGCCGCGGCACGGATGGAAGACCATAGTCTCCAAGAAGGAGGCAGTCTTCGTGATGATCGCGTCGGCCGCCGGCGCGGTCGTCACGACCGTCCTGTCCGTAGCCGGCATCATCGGGTATTTCACCGGGCCGGTCACACTGGAGTTGCCGGTGGCTGCAAGGGACCAGGCGGTCTCCGGGCTGGAACTGGAATCCACTGGGCGGTACACGTCGCTGGAAGCCACCGTTCCCCAGCTCCCGGTCGGGCCCGCCGAGCTCCTGGCCTGGGGAAGCGCGCTGACCCAGATTGGCGTCCTGGCCATCCTGGCCTTGGTGTTCGTGCTGGCCCACCGGCTTCGCAGCGCGACCCTCTTCACTGCAAAATCCGTAGGGGTGGTGGGCGCATGCGGGGCAGTCATCGCCGTGGCGGGCACTCTTGGGCAGATCCTCGACGGCTGGGCATTGAACCGGGTGGCGGAGATGATCGCTGCAAACGGGCGCACCCCGGGGGCGTCCTACGTTTTCTCAGCTGAGATCAACCTTGCCCCCTTGACGCTTGGCCTGGTTATGGTGCTCGTTGCCGGGGTCTTTCAGTACGGCCGCCGCCTCCAGCTGGAGACCGAGGGACTGGTCTGATGCCGGCAGATGACGAGGCTTCGGATATTCACTGCCGCCTCGATGAGCTGCTCGAGGAGCGGGGGATGACCCTGACGGAGCTGAGTAAACAGGTCGGCGTGTCCTTGGTTAACCTGTCGGTGCTCAAGAACGACCGGGCGCGGGCAATCCGGTTTTCCACCCTGACGGCGATCTGCGACGCGCTGGATTGCCAGGTGGGGCACCTGCTGGTGACGAGCCGGGTATCCTCCGGCTAAGAGGGAGGCCGGGCCTCACGATTCCTGGGGGAAAAATGTCACGTGTATTGAAACTGGCTGTTGCCATGGCGCTGGTGCTGCTGATCGCCTCGTGCGCCAGGCCGTCCATCGAGGAGATGGGGAGGAGTGCCATCCGTGAAAAGGCCGCCGAGGGCAGAGACTGGTTTGTGAAGTTTACGGCAGCCACGGACGTCGGGAACAGGGCGCTGGTCGCCTCAAAGCTGGAAGGCGTGGGCGATCCTTACGCCTTCGGCTGGGACCCCGAGGGAGACTTCTTTACCGACCATTATTATCGCGAACACCTGACAACCAGCGGCGGCTGGTGGGGAGAGCAGCGCACCGTCAGCGCCTGCGTCCGGTTCGAGATGAATTTAGGATCGGTGATTTCGACATCCATCGACTGCCCTGATGAGCCGCGGTTCTCCGAGTACACGGATGAGTGGGTTGTCGTGGCGTGACAGCAGCTGGCTGTAAGCCACAGCTGCACCATGCGTTGATTCCCCTTCGCGTGTAAGGAGAAAGAAAAAAACCCCAGGAATCCGTGGATTCCTGGGGTTTTCCCTTGTGCGCGGAGGGGGACTTGAACCCCCACCCCCTTTCGAGGACTAGCACCTCAAGCTAGCGCGTCTGCCATTCCGCCACCCGCGCAGGTGGTAATTCGGAGATCGTTTCCGCCTTTCAGCGTTTTGGATTTCTCCGAAGCAGCGAGAAAGACTCTAGCACGACTTTTCGGGAAACAAATAATCGAGGCTCGGAGGGGGCTTGTGGGTAGGCTGAAACCAACAATCACGCGGCCCCCACGAGGAGTGAAACATGACTGAAATACGCCCCGAGGACGAAGTTGTCAGGATCTGCCAGGAACTGATCCGGATCGACACTTCGAACTACGGCGACGGAACAGGTCCCGGGGAGCGCGCGGCTGCGGAATACACCGCCGGCCTCATCACCGAAGTGGGGCTGGACGCGGAGATTTTTGAATCGGCGCCGGGCCGGGCCAACGTCGTCACGCGAATTACGGGGGAGGACCCCTCCGCGAGCGCCCTGGTGGTCCACGGGCACCTGGACGTCGTGCCCGCCCTCCGGGATCAGTGGTCAGTCGACCCTTTCGGAGCCGAACTCAAGGACGGCCTGATCTGGGGACGCGGTGCCGTGGACATGAAGGACATGGACGCCATGATCCTCGCTGTCATGCGGAACTTTGCCCGGACCGGACGCAAGCCCAAGCGGGACCTGATCTTTGCGTTCTTCGCCGACGAGGAGGCCGGCGGCACCTACGGCGCCCGTTACGCCGTCGAAAACCGGCGTGAACTCTTCGACGGCGCCACCGAGGCCATCTCGGAAGTCGGCGGCTTCTCCGCCACCATTGGCGGACAACGGACCTACCTCCTGCAGACCGCGGAAAAGGGGCTGTCGTGGCTGCGCCTGGTGGCCCACGGCCGCGCGGGCCACGGCTCGCAGATCAACACCGACAATGCCGTAACGCGCCTCGCCAGCGCCGTGTCCCGCATTGGCGAGTACCAGTGGCCGGTGGAACTGACGCCCACCACCAGGCAGTTCCTCGACGGCGTGACGGAACTCACGGGCGTGGAATTCGATCCTGACGATCCGGAGAAGCTCCTCAAAGAGCTCGGAACCGTTGCGCGGTTCGTGGGAGCCACACTTCAGAACACCACCAACCCCACCCTCCTCAAAGGCGGCTACAAGCACAACGTCATTCCCGAGTCGGCGGAGGCCCTGGTGGATTGCCGGACACTTCCGGGCCAGGAGCAGCAGGTACTGGAGATCGTCAAGGAGCTCGCAGGTACCGGCGTCGACGTTTCGTACGTCCACAACGATGTGTCGCTTGAGGTGCCGTTTGCCGGGAACCTGGTGGACTCCATGATCGATGCCCTGCACTCCGAGGATCCAGGCGCCAAGGTCCTTCCCTACACCCTGTCCGGCGGCACGGACAACAAGTCCCTGAGCCGGCTGGGCATCACCGGGTACGGCTTCGCCCCGCTGCAACTCCCGGATGAGCTCGATTTCACCGGCATGTTCCACGGCGTGGACGAGCGGGTGCCCGCGGATTCCCTCAAGTTCGGCGCCAGGGTTCTGGACAGGCTCCTGACCAACTACTGAATCACTCCGCAGCCGACAGCCACAGCAGCCCCCGAAAGCCAGGCCATGACACCGGAACAGATCCTCACCGAACCCCTGCTGGACCGTATCCGCGGCCGTGCCGCCCGCTATGACCGGGAGAACCGGTTCTTCACTGAGGACCTGGAGGAACTCGCTGCTGCCGGCTATCTCAAGATCTTTGTGCCGGCGGCCGACGGCGGCCTGGGCCTTGGTCTCGCCGCGGCAGCCCAGCTGCAAAGGAGGCTGGCGACGGCGGCCCCGGCCACCGCGCTGGCGATCAACATGCATTTGGTGTGGACCGGCGTCGCACATGTCCTCGCCGCCCGCGGCGATTCCTCCCTGGACTTTGTCCTCCGGGAGGCATCGCAGGGGGAGATCTTCGCCTTCGGGAACTCTGAAGCCGGCAACGACTCAGTGCTGTTCGATTCCCGGACCCGCGCAACCCCGCACCCGGACGGGAGCTACAGCTTCACCGGGCGGAAGATCTTCACCAGCCTGTCCCCGGTGTGGACAAGGCTCGGCATCTTCGGCAAGGACGGTTCAGCCAGGGACGGCGAGGGGGAACTGGTGCACGGCTTCCTTAGCAGGGAGTCCGACGGCTACGACATCCTGGAAGACTGGGACACCCTGGGAATGCGTGCGAGCCAGTCAAACACCACGGTCTTGGACGGTGCTTTGGTGCCCGCGGACCGGATCTTCCGAAAACTGCCGGTGGGGCCAAACGCGGACCCTTTGATCTTCGCGATCTTCGCATGTTTTGAGACCTTGTTGGCTGCCGTCTACACCGGTCTCGGTGAGCGTGCGCTGGCCCTGGGCGTTGAGGCCGTCAAACGCCGGACGTCCTTCAAGAACGATGGACGCACTTACGCTCAGGATCCCGATATCCGTTGGAAAGTTGCGGAAGCCGCCATGGCAATGGATGCCTTGTATCCCCAGCTTGCAGAGCTCTCGCGGGACGTTGATGGCCTGGTGGATCACGGCAGCCAGTGGTTCCCGCGGCTGGTGGGCCTCAAGGTCCGGGCCACGGAAACGGCGCGCACGGTTGTGGACCTCGCAATCCGGGTCTCGGGGGGATCCAGCTACTTCCGGGGGTCCGAACTGGAACGGTTGTACCGTGACGTGCTGGCCGGGATGTTCCACCCCTCGGATGACGAGTCCGCACACAACACCGTGGCCAACGCGTGGCTGGGCCCGCTGGCCACTCCGTAGCGCGTTAAACCGTGCGTTGCACCTGGATGACTTTGCGGCGCAACCAGAAGCGCCTGCCGCCGCCTACGTAAAGCCGGCTGCGCTCCAGCTCCCACTTGCCGTATTCGGAATGCTCAACAAGGCGCCGACGCGCTTCCGGAAGGGAATCCTCAGGGCCGACCGTCAGTACCAGGTACTCGTACTGCCTCGCGTAGTCCCGCTCCCGCTGGACTGAACTGCTCAGAAAATGTTCTTTCATTGCTCTCCATTTTCGTCCTTTTCCGGCTAACGTGAAGTCATGAGCATCGATCCGCGTGTCGCGCTTCAGTCCCTGACCACAGCCCTGGAAGAACACCTGATCGCAGCCTCCGCACGGCGGGGCGAGGGAGACCCAACCGTCGAAGCGGCGTTCTTTGCCGTTGCCGATGCTTTCGAAGTCTACGACGATTCCCTTTATGAGGCTTACGGCGAGGTTACCCCGCTAGAGGTCATCGAGGACGTGGACGACGAAGACGAAGAAGAGGAAGCCGAGGACGACGAAGATCTGGAGATCGTCGAGGATTAGTCGGGTTCCGGGCGCCACGATTCAGACGCCGGACAGCCTGCTCCCTCCGGAGCTTTAATCCACCGCGGAAACGTCTTCCAGCGCCCGCGCGATTTCCGCAGGCACGTGTGTCAGTTGCGAATCAAGGATCTCCTTGAGCTGCACGGGAGACCTGGCCCCCACGATCGCGGTCGCCACTCCGTGCTGTGAGAGCAGCCAGCTCAGGGCAACATCGATTGACGACCGACCCAGTCCCCGGGCGGCCATCGCAACCGCTTCCACGATCCGGGACGCAGGCTCCTCAAGATAGGGCTCAACGTAGCCGGCCAGCCTCTTCTGTGCCGCCCGGGAATCCGCCGGTATGTGCCCGCGGTACTTCCCGGTAAGCACCCCGCGGCCAAGGGGCGCCCAGGCAAACAGTCCCAGGCCGGCGTCCTCGATGGCGGGGATGAGCTCTGATTCAGGCTTCCGCTGCAGCAATGAGTATTCCGTCTGGCTCGCCACGATCGGGAAGCCGGCCACGGCCGCGGCCTTGGCCGTCTGCCACCCGCTGAAGTTCGACACTCCCGCATAGCGGGCGCGGCCCGTGCGTAGTGCGAACTCGAGGGCTGAGAGAGTCTCTTCCAAGGGGACATTCGCGTCCCAAGCCTGCGCAAACCAGACGTCGACATAGTCTGTGCCGAGCCGGGCAAGGCTGGCATCCAGCCCGGAGAGCATGCCGTTACGTGAGGTGTCGACGCTGCGCCGGCCGTCCGACGTCGAAATTCCTGCCTTGGTGGAAATCACCACTTCCGAGCGGGAGACGACGTCACCCAGCATGGAACCCAGGAGGGCCTCCGCCTGGCCATCGGAGTAGGAGGCGGCGGTATCGATCAAGGTCCCGCCGGCGTCAACGAACGACCGCAGCAGTTCGGAGGCATCCTGCTCATCCGTCTCCCGTGCCCACGACATCGTTCCTAGGGAGAGTGAGGACACGCGCAACCCACTGTTGCCGACATAACGCTGCTGCATAGCAGTTAGCTTACGGGGATTCACCATGCTTCATGACGTAGGGTCTATAAACGTGAACTGGTTTGAAGCGGCCCTGCTGGGTCTTGTCCAAGGGCTGACCGAATTCCTCCCGATTTCCTCAAGCGCCCACTTGCGCATCGTCGGATCGTTCCTGCCGAATGCGGCGGACCCCGGGGCGGCGTTTACCGCAATCACCCAGCTCGGAACCGAGACTGCGGTGATCATCTACTTCTGGCGGGATATCGTCCGGATCGTCAAGGCCTGGTTCGGGTCGTTGACGCGGCGCGTTCCGTCGAACGACCCGGATGCCCGCATGGGCTGGCTGGTGATCATCGGCAGCCTGCCCATCATCGTCCTGGGCCTAATCTTCCAGGACCAGATTGAATCCGTCCTCCGCAGCCTCTGGATCGTGGCCACCATGCTGATCGTCTTCGGCCTGATCCTCGCCGTCGCCGACGCAGTGGGCCGCCAGGAGCGCGACCTGACAAAGCTGACATATAAGCACGGCATCCTTTACGGGTTCGCTCAGGCGCTGGCACTCATCCCCGGCGTGTCCCGGTCCGGTGGAACCATTACCGCCGGACTGCTGATGGGGTACACCCGCGAGGCCGCAGCCCGGTATTCGTTCCTCCTCGCCATTCCGGCCGTGTTCGGCAGCGGGCTGTACCAGCTGTACAAAGTGGTGTCCAAGGACGGCATCACCGGGCCCTACGGTCTGCCGGAAACAGCTCTGGCCACCGTGATCGCCCTCGTTGTCGGGTACGTCATCATCGGCTGGTTCCTGAAGTTCGTCTCCACCCGGAGCTACCGGCTCTTCGTCTGGTACCGGATTTTCCTCGGCATGGCGCTGTACCTGCTGCTCGGTTTCAATGTCATCAGCGCCTAGCACTAGGCTTGGCCTGTGAAATCCTGGATCTCCCGCCCTGTCCCTCAGCTTCCGGGCCGCATGCCCGCCGTTCGGATTTTCGACACCGCCGAGGGCGCCTACAGCACCCTTGAAGCCACTGGCGAGCAGTCACTGTATGTCTGCGGCATCACCCCGTATGACGCAACCCATATGGGGCACGCGGCCAGCTATGTCGCTTTCGACCTGCTGAACCGTGCATGGCGCGACGGCGGCCAACGCGTCGCCTACGTCCAGAACGTGACCGACGTCGACGATCCCCTCCTTGAGCGGGCCACAGCAACGGGTGTTGACTGGCGAGACCTTGCCGCGAGCCAGATCGAGCTGTTCCAGACCGACATGGCTGCCCTCAACGTCCTGGCGCCGGACCACTACGTCGGGGCGGTCGAATCCATCCCGGAAATCGTTCCCGCCATTGAACGCCTCCTGCACCTAGGCCTGGCATACCGCGTTACCGGCACCCCCGGTGAGCCGGACGGCGACGTCTACTATGACGTCGAGGCCGCCAGCAAACACTCCGCGGAGGCCAAGGACGCATGGACCCTGGGATCGGTGTCCGGGCTCTCCGAGACTGAAATGCTGGAACTCTTCGCCGAACGCGGCGGCGACCCGGGCCGACGCGGCAAGCGGCAGGCCCTGGATCCGCTGCTTTGGCGGGTGGCCCGCGACGGCGAACCCAGCTGGGCCGGCGGCGAACTGGGGGCGGGCCGGCCAGGCTGGCACATTGAGTGCACGGTCATTGCGCAGAAGTACCTCCCGGCACCCTTCACCGTTCAAGGCGGAGGATCCGACCTCATCTTCCCGCACCACGAGATGGGCGCCGGACACGCCTATTCGCTGGCCGGCGTTCCCCTGGCACGGCATTTCGCCCACGCCGGGATGGTGGGCCTCGACGGCGAAAAGATGAGCAAATCCAAGGGAAACCTGGTTCTCGTATCCAAACTCCGGGCTGCCGGCGAGGAACCCGCAGCCATCCGCCTGGCAATCCTCGCCCACCATTACCGCGCGGACTGGTCCTGGACGGAGGCAGGCTTCGCAGAAGCAAAATCCAGGCTTGCCGAGTGGCGGGACGCCCTGACCATGGCCCCGCAGGGTTCCGCCGCCACGCTTATCGCGGAGATGCGGGGCGAGCTGGCCAACGACCTGAACGCCCCCGGCGCCCTCGCGGCCGTGGACCGCTGGGCCGGCGACGCCAAGCAGCACGCAGGGGCCGGCTCGCCGATGGACCAGGCGCTGGTCAGTGACGCCGTCAACGCCCTGCTCGGCGTCGAACTCTAAATCTCTCTCAACAAAACGCGGTCCCGGGCGAACTTCGCCGGGGACCGCGTCCGGTTTAACGCTGCGCCCTACTGCTTGTCCTTGCCGCGGCGTTTGAGGTAGCGCTCGAATTCGCGCGCTATGGACTCGCCACTGGCCTCCGGAAGGTCAGCGGTGTCCTTGGCTTCCTCCAGCTGCCGCACGTACGCTGCAATCTCCGGGTCCTCGGTGGCGAGCTCATCCACACCGCGCTCCCATGCGTCTGCTTCCTCAGCCAGTTCGTGGGTGTCAAGCGGCACCTGGAGCAACTCCTCAATCTTATGAAGAAGGGCGAGCTGCGCCTTGGGGGAGGGGGCTTGCGCGACATAGTGCGGAACGGCCGCCCAGAGGGACACTGTAGGCAAGCCGGCCAGCAGTGCCACTTCCGAAAGTACGCCGACAATCCCCACCGGGCCTTCGTACTGCGAGGCTTCAAGGTTCATGCGTTCCCGGAGGGCGCTGTCATCAGTGGACGTGCTCACCGGGATGGGTCGGCTGTGCGGCACATCAGCGAGCAGGGCGCCCACCAGGATGACGTAGTCCACGTGCAGGGCCTCGGCATGGACCAGCAGCTCAGCGGTATAGGCCCGCCACTTATAGGACGGCTCCGTGCCTTGGACAAAGATCACATCGACATTCGCGTCCGGGGCACTGGCTTTGTAGATCCGCGTGGACGGCCATTTGATTTTGCGTTCCCCGGATGACGTCCGGCGGATGGTTGGCCGTGTGAACTGGAAGTCGTAGTACTCGTCTGCATCAATCGATGCCACCTTTTTGCCGCCCCACAGTTTGTTCAGGTAACGCAAGGCGTCGCTCGCTGCTTCGCCGGCATCATTCCAGCCTTCAAAGGCGGCGAGCATCACAGTGATGCGCTGGCCGTCTGGCACGGGCTGTAGCAGCCGCTCCGGCTCGGGCGTGGCACCCGGTTCGCTGGTGTCTCCGTCGAAGCTATTCATTTCTTCACCCTACGTCCAAGACACCGCCGGGTGCATGGAATGAAGCGCCACAAATCTTCCGCGGGGCGCAGCCGCACCGCATCAGTCCGCACGATATTCGCCGAGGGCGTAGCGCACGCCGCCTCCCGAGGGCCGCACCGTAGACTTGGAGCTATGCGATCCTCAGCCTCCCAGCCACTTCTCAAAGCCGCTTTATGGGACATGGATGGCACCATCGTCGACACTGAACCGTACTGGATCGAGGCTGAGCACGCGCTCGTGGCCGCCCACGGCGGACAGTGGTCCCACGCGCAGGCCATGCAGCTGGTGGGACAGTCCCTGGTCTTCTCGGCCGGGGTTCTCCAGAAAGCCGGAGTCAAGCTCGAGGCCCGGGAAATCATCGACTCGCTGACGGCCCAGGTCGTCAGCAAAGTCCGCAAGTCCGTTCCCTGGCGGCCGGGGGCGCGCGAACTGCTGGACCAGCTCCATGAGGCAGGCATCCGATGCGCCCTGGTGACGATGTCCGAGGGGCCGCTTGCACGCGAGGTTGTCGCAGCGCTGCCGAAGCCATACTTCGAATTCCTGGTCACCGGCGACACCGTCACCAACGGCAAGCCCCACCCGGAGGCCTACCTCAAAGCAGTCGAACTGCTCCAGCAAGGGGACACCGCACTGACCATCGCCGATTGCGTTGCGCTCGAAGATTCGGCGCCCGGCGTGGCTGCCGCTATGGCCTCGGGAGTGGCGACTGTGGCGATCCCGCACATCGTGCCGCTTCCGGACGATCCGGCCCGGGCCACGTGGCATTCCCTCGAGGGCCGTACCGTGGCCGACCTCGAGCAACTGGTGGCCCGGCGCAACGAATTTGCGGCAGCGGACATCGGCCTGGAGAACGCAGCGTTCCGGAGCCACGGCCTTGACTGACCCGGCAGGCGGCAGCGACCCGAAGGTTGCCAACGGCCGCAGGGAAGGCATATCGCTGGGACGCATCGCGGGTATCAGGGTAGTCCTGGCGTATTCGTGGTTCATCATTGCTGCGTTCACCGTAATTGTGTACGGACCGGTGCTCGAGGGCCAGTACCCGGACATGGGAATTACCGCCTACTACGTGGCCTTCGCCTATGCCCTGCTCCTGCTCCTCTCAGTACTTGTCCACGAACTCGCGCACGCCCTGACGGCCAAGATCTTCCACTGGCCCACGGAGAAAATCGTGCTTAACCTCTGGGGCGGCCACACCCAGTTCGAGGGCTTCACCGCGACGCCGGGCCGCTCGGTGCTGGTGGCCATGGCCGGCCCTGCTGCGAACATCGTCCTGGCGGGGGCCGGCTGGCTGTTCATCCTTGCCACGGATCCCTCCGGCGTGGCGGGGATCCTGTCCAACATCTTTGTGTGGGCGAACCTGCTCATTGGCATCTTCAACGTCCTACCCGGGCTGCCGCTCGACGGCGGCCGCCTCGTTGAGTCCGCTGTCTGGAAAGCCACCGGCAGCCAGGAAAAGGGCACCGTGGCCGCTGGCTGGGCGGGTCGGATCATCGTCATCGCCCTGGCGGTCTGGTTCGTCCTGCTTCCGCTGGTGCGCGGCGAGCGCCCCGACGTTTCACTGATGCTCATCACCGTGCTGGTGGGCAGTTTCCTCTGGATGGGGGCGTCGGCGTCCATCCAGCACGGGAGGCTTCGGAGCCGGCTGCACCTTGTCAACGCAGCCGCCCTCGCAGAACCAGCGGTCGGAATACCCGAATCCTCCACCGTGGCCGATGTCCTCCGGCTTGCTCCGCAAGGCACCCCCGCCATCGTTCTCTGCGGATCGGACGGTCGTCCTGCCGGAATCGTCTCCGATGTCGCCGCCGCCTCCGTTCCCGCGGGCGCCGCAGCAACAACCCCCGCCACCGCAGTGGCGCACGCCCTCAGCGCCGGTGCATACGTGCCCGAATGGTCCCAGGGCCAGGAGCTGGTGCAGTACCTTGCACAGCTTGAGGGCCACGAGTACGCAGTGGTGGACCACCACGGAAAAGTGACCGGACTGCTACGCCAGCAGGCCGTGGTGACCGCCATTACAGGCAAAGAAACGCGCCGCACCGGGCGCGCCAAGGCGCAGAACCGGTAGAGTTACCTGCCGGTCGTGAATACCGCCGCCGGGCCGGCAACCGGAGCCCGGCCGTATTAAGGCATGGCCACCTAGGTTTACAAAAGCGAGGAATATTCCATGAGCAGCGAAACTGCCGCCAACAACATCACGCGGGGCGACACCGCAGACGCCGCCGGCACCACCGGGGTAGTACCCGTGGGTGCTGCCCGCCGCCGGGGTCCGTTCCGCGAAGGCGAGCGTGTGCAGCTGACTGACGAGCGCGGCCGGATGAACACCATCACCCTGGAAGCCGGGGGAGCGTTCCACACCCACCGGGGCTTCCTGAACCATGATGAAATCATCGGCCAGGCCGACGGATCCGTCGTGACCAACAACGTGGGGCAGCAGTATCAGACGCTCCGTCCGCTGCTCTCCGACTTCGTACTCTCCATGCCCCGCGGGGCTGCCGTGGTCTACCCCAAAGACGCCGGCCAGATCGTCACCATGGCGGACATCTTCCCCGGCGCCCGTGTAGTGGAAGCCGGGGTGGGGTCGGGTGCGCTGTCGATTTCGCTGCTGCGGGCAGTCGGCGACAACGGCTACCTGCACTCCTTTGAACGGCGCGAGGAATTTGCGGACATTGCCCGCGGCAACGTGGAAACAATCTTCGGCGGACCGCACCCCGCCTGGAAGATTTCCCTCGGCGACTTCCAGGAGGAAGTGGTCCGCAGCGAAGCCCCCGGGTCCGTCGACCGCGTGGTGCTGGACATGCTGGCACCCTGGGAATGCCTTGACGCCGTCGCCACTGTCCTCGCCCCGGGCGGCGTCTGGATCAACTACGTTGCCACCGTGACCCAGCTGTCCAGGACGGCGGAAGCGATCCGGGCCGATGGCCGCTTCACCGAGCCCGACGCCTGGGAATCCATGGTCCGCGGCTGGCACCTGGAGGGTCTTGCCGTGCGGCCGGACCACCGCATGGTGGCCCACACAGGATTCCTGCTGGTCACCCGCAGGCTCGCGGACGGCGTCACCGGTATCTCGGTAAAGCGCCGGCCGTCCAAGACGGACTTCAACGAGGACGACGTCAACGCCTGGACTCCCGGCGCTGTGGGTGAGCGGCTCGTCTCCGACAAGAAGCTCCGCCGCGCTGCCCGCGACGCCATCGCCGGAACCAACGTCAAGGACGACCCGGAGGTCACGAACTAGTCCGTATTTCGGATGTCTCCAGCAGTACCCGGCTTCTTGGGGCTAAGGTCTTAATAGAAGCGCAGGAAGGGGCTGATGCATGATGGAGACTCCGAACAACGACTCCTCACGGACACCGGACGAGGCCGCAGGGGCAGTGGACCCTGAGAACGCCCGCTACGTGGCCAACGAACTCTCAGTTGCGGACCGTCAGGTGAACATCCTCCGGGACAAACTGCGGCACATAGACCGCCAGCTTGCCGCCGCGACACAGAACAACTCAAAACTGGTGGGCATGCTGGAAACCGCGAAAGCGGAAATCCTGCGCCTCAAGAACGCCCTGGACCAGGAAGGTCAGCCGCCCTACAGCTTTGGGACCATTCTGCAGCTGAACCCCAAACGGCAGCCCACGGCGGGCAACAGCGGCCAGGCAGCCACGGAAGAATCAGTGGACATCTTCAACGCCGGCCGCAAAATGCGCGTCGGGGTGAGCCCGCTGGTGAACATGAACCAGCTCGCCGTGGGGCAGGAAGTCCTCCTCAACGAAGCACTGCTGGTGGTGGCCGGACTCGGCTATGAACGCGCCGGGGAACTGGTCACGCTCAAGGAGATGCTGGGGACCGACCGTGCCCTTGTTGTGGGACGCGCTGACGAGGAACGGGTCATCCGCCTTTCCGGGGCGCTGATGTCGGAAAAGCTCCGCGTGGGCGACGCCCTCTCCATCGACTCGCGGACGGGGTATGCCCTCGAGAAGGTTCCGCGCTCGGAGGTGGAAAACCTTGTGCTCGAAGAGGTTCCGGACATCACGTACGAGGACATCGGCGGCCTGGGCCCGCAGATCGAACAGATCCGGGATGCCGTCGAGCTGCCGTTCCTGCACCCGGACCTGTACCGCGAGCACGGTCTGAAGGCTCCCAAGGGAATCCTCCTCTACGGCCCGCCGGGATGCGGCAAGACGCTGATCGCCAAGGCCGTGGCCAATTCGCTTGCCGCCCGGGCGGCCGAACGCACCGGGAACGTGGACCTGAAGAGCTACTTCCTTAACATCAAGGGCCCGGAGCTCCTGGACAAGTACGTCGGCGAAACCGAGCGCCACATCCGCCTGATTTTCTCGCGTGCCCGTGAGAAGGCCTCGGACGGCAGCCCCGTTGTTGTGTTCTTCGATGAGATGGATTCGTTGTTCCGTACCCGCGGCACCGGCATCTCCTCGGACGTGGAAACGACCATCGTGCCCCAGCTACTGAGCGAGATCGACGGCGTCGAACGCCTGGACAACGTGATTGTCATCGGCGCGTCCAACCGCGAGGACATGATCGACCCGGCCATCCTGCGCCCGGGCCGGCTGGACGTCAAGGTCAAGATCCAGCGGCCGGATGCGGAAGCCGCCGCCGATATCTTCTACAAGTACATCACCACGGACCTTCCGTTCCATGAGTCCGACCTCGCCGAACACGGTGGCGACGTCCAGGCGACCGTCGACGCCATGATCCAGCGCACCGTTGAAGCAATGTACTCCACCGAGAAATCCAACGAGTACCTTGAGGTGACATACGCCAACGGCGATACCGAGATGCTGTACTTCAAGGACTTCAACTCCGGCGCCGTGGTGCAGAACGTGGTTGACCGTGCCAAGAAGTACGCCATCAAGGACCTGCTGACCTCCCAACAAAAGGGCATTCGCATCGACCACCTGCTGCGCGCCGTGGTCGACGAATTCCGCGAGCACGAGGATATGCCCAACACCACCAACCCGGATGACTGGGCGCGGATCTCCGGTAAGAAGGGTGAACGCATCACCTATATCCGCACGATCGTCCAGGGCAAGGCAGGACAGGAACCCGGGAAATCCATCGAGACAATGCCCAACACGGGCCAGTACCTGTGACGCCGCGCAGCGCCGGGGTTCCCGGCGCCCCGCTCCCGGCCGGCGGGGCCATGCGGGTGATGGGATCAGAAACCGAATACGGCATCCACGCTCCGTCGGCGCCGGGCGCCAACGCCACGATGATGTCCGCCCGCGTCATCCAGGCCTACGCCCAGCTGACCCGCCAGCGCGCCGCCGGCGGGGCGGAAACACGGTGGGACTACACGGACGAGGAACCGCTGCATGACGCCCGGGGGTGGACGCTGGAACGCAACCAGGCCGACCCCAGCCAACTGACGGACCAGCCCCCGGTCCTCGATGCCGAAGCTGTGGCGCTGGCCTACGGACGCGAGGAACTGGAGCAGGACGGCGAAGACGAAACCGGCTCGCTCCTGATGAACATGGTGTTGGGCAACGGTGCGCGCCTGTACGTGGACCATGCTCATCCGGAATATTCGAGCCCGGAGGTGACGAATCCGCTGGACGCGGTCGCCTGGGACGCCGCGGGAGACATGGTGGCGCTTTCGGCGGTGCGCCGAATGGCCGCCGATCCGCAGCTTCCGCCGGTGAACCTGTACAAGAACAACACGGACAACAAGTCGGTGTCCTACGGCTCCCACGAGAACTACCTCATGCCGCGGGCGGTGCCCTTTGGCGACATCGTCCGGGGGCTGACACCGTTCTTCATCACGCGTCAGATCATGTGCGGTGCCGGCCGCGTGGGCCTCGGACAGGACAGCTCCCGGCCGGGCTACCAGATCAGCCAGCGGGCGGATTTCTTCGAGGCTGAGGTTGGTCTGGAGACCACCATCCGCCGGCCGATCATCAACACACGGGACGAGCCGCACGCCACGGCGGACAAATACCGCCGGCTGCATGTGATCATCGGCGACGCGAACCTCAGCCAGGCCGCCAACTACCTCAAGTTCGGCACCACGGCCATGGTGCTCAGCCTGATCGAGGCCGGCCTTGCTCCCCGCATTGAGGTCCACGAGCCGGTGGCGGCCCTCCAGGCCGTCAGCCACGACACCTCTCTGACCGCAACCCTCAGGCTTCTGGATGGCCGCCGCGTCACAGCTTTGGACCTGCAGTGGATGTACCACGAAGCCGCAGCCAAGCTCGCCCAGGACACCGGGGTGGGTGACGCCGTGGACGGCGACGGACATACCTACGCCCTCCTGGAACGCTGGGCCGCGACGCTGACGGATCTCGACAGTGACCGGACTGCTGCTGCCTCGTCCGTGGAGTGGCTGGCCAAGCTGTCCCTGCTGGAGGGCTACCGTCAGCGGGACGGACTGGAGTGGAACGACGCCCGGCTGGGCCTAGTGGACCTTCAGTGGGCAGACGTCAGGCCCGAAAAGGGGCTTTACCACCGGATGCTTGCACGGGGCCGGATGGACCGGATCGTCGACGACGAAACCATCGCCCGAGCGGTGACGGAACCGCCGTCGGACACGCGCGCCTACTTCCGCGGCCGTTGCGTCAGCAGCTTCAGCAAGGACGTGGTTGGCGCCAGTTGGGACTCAGTCATCTTCGATGTTCCGGGCCACGGACGGCTCCAACGAGTGCCCACCCGCGAGCCTTTGCGGGGAACGGAAGCCCTCACCGGAGGCCTGTTTGCGAGGCACAAGGACACCGGATCTTTCCTGGCCGAACTGCTCGGACAAACTCCGCCTCCGCCACCGGCATAAAGCACCCCACCATGGCTTAAGGCGTGGCAATATGGGCTTACAGGATGTCCCCTCTCATCGGGGACGGATAGAAGGAGAAGGAAATGGCAGGCCAGGAGCAGCAGCAGCCGCAGTCACGGGAAAACGAATTCGACGACGACGCCCCCGCAACGCCGCCCGCATCCGGAGAAGCCCAGGCATCGGCAGCCACCCAGGGCGTGGACGACCTCCTGGACGAAATCGACGGCGTCCTCGAATCGAACGCCGAAGAATTCGTCCGTGCCTTCGTTCAAAAGGGCGGCCAATAGGGGCCCAGGCTGCCATCGCCTGAACGGAGGGACGGCAGGCCGGACGCCCGAAGAGACGTTGATCCACCACGTTGAAGGAGTGCATCAGTGCAGGACACCACAGCCAACCAGGTAGCTGCCAACGCCACGTCATCATTCACTGAACACCTCCAACGCAACAGGCCCGGCCTGCTTCCCTACAATCAGCCCTTCCCGGCAGCGCTGACCGGCGCCGGATCACAGCCGCTGCAGGTGCCGCATGCCACCACCATCGTTTCGCTGACCTATGGCGGGGGAGTCCTGATGGCTGGAGACCGCCGCGCCACGATGGGGAACGTCATCGCCAGCAGGCACATCGAAAAAGTGTTTCCTGCCGACAGCTATTCGGTGCTGGGAATTGCCGGCACTGCGGGCATCGCAATAGATCTCACGCGGCTGTTCCAGGTGGAACTGGAACACTACGAAAAAATCGAGGGAACCCTGCTGAGCCTGGAGGGCAAAGCCAACCGGCTCGGTGCCATGATCCGCGGAAACCTGCCCATGGCCATGCAGGGGCTGGCCGTAGTGCCGTTGTTCGCCGGGTTCGACCTGCCCGTCGGCATCGGCCGCCTGTTTTCTTACGACGTCACCGGCGGACGGTACGAGGAGAAGGAACACCATGCCGTGGGTTCCGGTTCCGTGTTTGCCCGCGGTGCGCTCAAGAAACTCTGGCGGCCGGGGCTGACGGCCGAAGAGGCCGTGGCCGTGGCCGTTGAATCCCTTTACGACGCGGCGGACGACGACTCGGCAACCGGCGGACCGGACCCCGTCCGGCAGTTGTGGCCGGTTGTCTACACCGTTGAACGTTCGGGTGCCAGGCGCATACCCGACCACGACCTCGCATCCGTAGCCGGCGCCATCATCGAGGCCCGGACCACAGCACGGCGGGAGGCCTGAGATGACTCAACAGTTTTATGTGTCACCCGAACAGCTGATGAAGGACCGTGCGGACTTCGCACGGAAGGGTATCGCCCGCGGCCGCTCAGTCGTGGTCATCAGCTGCGAGGAGGGGATTGCACTCGTCGCGGAAAATCCCTCCCCGTCCCTGCACAAAATCGGTGAGATCTACGACAAGATCGCCTTCGCCGCCGTCGGAAAATACAACGAGTTTGAAAGCCTCCGCCAGGCGGGAGTGCGGTACGCGGACGTCCGCGGCTATTCCTATGACCGGGAGGACGTCACAGCCAGGGGCCTGGCCAGCGTCTATGCGCAAAGCCTGGGTGCGGTGTTCACGGCCGAGCAGAAACCGTTTGAAGTTGAGCTTGCAGTAGCGGAGGTCGGAGGGAACCAGTCGGACGACCATCTGTACAGGCTGACGTTCGACGGTTCGATCGCTGATGAGAAGCGCTTCATCGTGATGGGCGGCCAGGCCGACAAAGTGGCCGAAACGGTGGAGAGCGGTTGGCAGCAGGAGCTGAACTTCGCCGGTGCCATCAGGCTCGCAATGAAAGGGCTCGTCACCGACAAGGAAGCCGGCGAACTACCGGCGTCAGCCCTGGAAGTTGCAGTACTGGACCGCGCTTCGGAGAGCACCCGGGGATCCCGGCGGGCCTTCCGGCGCCTCGGCGACGACGAAATCGCCGCCCTGCTGTCTAAGGAGAACTGAAATGGACAAGCGCATTTTCGGCATTGAGACCGAATTCGGCATCTCGTACTCGAGCCCGGACTCGCGTCCGCTCGCACCGGAGGAAGTGGCACGCTACCTCTTCCGCAAAGTGGTCAGCTGGGGCCGTTCCTCCAATGTGTTCCTGACGAACGGCTCACGCCTGTACCTGGACGTGGGCTCCCACCCCGAGTACGCAACCGCCGAATGCGACGACCTGGGACAGCTGATCGCCCATGACCGTGCGGGAGAACTGATCCTGGACGACCTCGTGGACGAGGCCCAGGAGAGGCTGGCCGCCGAGGGATTCAACGGCACCGTCTACCTTTTTAAGAACAACACCGACTCCGCGGGCAATTCCTACGGCAGCCACGAAAATTACCTCATTCCACGCCGCGGTGAATTCTCGAGGCTCGCCGAGATCCTCATTCCCTTCCTGGTAACACGCCAGCTCATCGCCGGTGCCGGCAAGATCCTGAAGACCCCGCACGGCGCCACTTTCGCCTTTTCCCAGCGCGCGGACCACATATGGGAAGGCGTGTCCTCCGCCACCACCCGGTCCCGTCCCATCATCAACACCCGGGACGAGCCCCACGCCGACGCGGAGTTCTACCGCCGCCTCCACGTCATCGTGGGCGACTCCAACATGTCCGAAACCACGGCCCTGATGAAGGTCGGCACCGTGGACCTGATCCTCCGGATGATCGAGGCCGGAGTGATCATGCGGGACATGCGGATGGAGAATCCGATCCGCAGCATCCGTGAGATCTCCCACGACCTCAGTGGAAGGGCGCTCATCCGCCTTGCGAACGGCCGTCAGCTGACCGCCCTGGAGATCCAGCGCGAGTACCTGAACAAAGTTACGTCCTTTGTCGCCGAAAACGGTGCCCACAACCAGCATGTGCCCCTCATCCTGGACCTCTGGGAACGGACGCTGACAGCCATTGAAAGCGGAGACACCAGCACGATTGACACTGAGATCGACTGGGCCATCAAGAAGAAGCTGATGGACAGCTACCGGAAACGGCACGGACTCGGGCTGGACGCGCCCAGGATCGCCCAGCTGGACCTCACCTACCACGACATTTCGCGGACCCGCGGGCTCTATTACCTGCTGCAGTCCCGCGGTGCTGTCCGCCGTGTGGTGGACGACACTGCAGTCAAGGACGCTGTTGATGCGCCGCCGCAGACAACCCGGGCAAAGCTCCGCGGCGACTTTGTCCGCCGCGCCCAGGAACTGGGCCGCGACTATACGGTTGACTGGGTACACCTGAAGCTCAACGACCGGGCCCACCAGACGATCCTGTGCAAGGATCCGTTCCGCAACGTGGACGAGCGCGTGGATGCCCTCTTGGACTCTATGGGCTGACACCCAGCTTCAGGGGCTATTCTGGATGGGGCCGTTTAACCGGCCCCGACTGCGTTGCCGCGGGCTCCACTTGCGGCAACGCATCCATCTTGCCCCGACGAAAGTTCTTACGTGCGCCGACTACTAGCAATTCTCATTCCCGGACTGCTGCTGATAACCGCCTGCGGCGGAACGCCCGCAGCCCCGGAACCCACCAGCCAGTCTGCTGGCGAGACCGCCAAGCTCGACTCCCTGAAGCTTACGGACAACGGGGACAAGAAGGCACCCGGAGTCGCATTCGACAAGCCCCTGGACGTGAAGGAACCCACCGTCAAGGTGGTCACCGAGGGCGACGGAGAACGCCTCAAAGCCAACCAGATCGCCGACATCTCGATCCTCGCCGTCAGCGGCAAGGACGGCTCCACCCTTGAAGACACCTTTGCCAAGGACCCGGAGCCCCTCGAATTGAACGATGCCCTCAAGACCGGTAACGCCGTGATCTACAACGCGTTTGTGGGCGCCAAGATTGGCTCTCAGCTGGCCCTCGCCGTCCCGGGCCAGGCCGCCAAGGAGGGTGCCGAGGCCGGCCCCACGCAATTGCTGGTGGTCAAGGTCCTCTCCGCCAAGGACGCCCCGAAGGTGCTCGACAAGCCTGAGGGTGAGACGGTCACGCCTCCCGCCGGGCTTCCCACCGTCAAGGAAAACGACAAGGGCATCCCGGAGATCTCTGTTGAGGGCGTCAAGGCGCCTGCGGCGCTCGTCTCCCAGGACCTGATCAAGGGCACTGGCCCCGCGGTCAAGGAAACCGACACCCTGACAGTGAACTATGTCGGAGTCACCCTGAACGGCGGAACGAAGTTCGATTCCAGCTTCGACCGCGGCGAAAAGGCCAGCTTCCCGCTCACCGGCGTCATCAAAGGCTGGACGCAGGGCCTTGCCGGCAAGACCGTGGGCTCGCGCGTCCTTTTGGTTATCCCGAAGGATCTTGCCTACGGTGATGCGGGACAAGGTGAGGCCAAGGGCGACCTGGTGTTCGTCGTCGATATCCTCGGCGTCAAGTAAGCCAACCCAACCAACAAAGGAGCAAACATGTCATTTGGACAGCGCAATTTCGACCGCCAGAAGCCGGAAATTGACTTCCCCGAGGGCGATGTACCCACCGAACTGGTCATCACTGACCTCATCGAGGGTGACGGAGCCGAGGCCAAGCCGGGCGACACTGTGTCCACCCACTATGTCGGAGTCGCCTGGTCCACAGGCGAAGAATTTGACGCCTCCTGGGGCCGCGGTGCTCCGCTGGACTTCCGCGTTGGCGTCGGCCAGGTCATCCAGGGCTGGGACCAGGGCCTGCTGGGCATGAAGGTCGGCGGCCGCCGCCGCCTGGAGATCCCCTCCGAACTCGCGTACGGTTCCCGCGGTGCCGGCGGAGCGATCGCCCCCAACGAAGCACTCATCTTCGTTGTGGACCTCGTCGGAGTCCGCTAAGCGGATCCCAACCCGGCGCCGGCCGGACACGCTGCAGGGAGCGCGGTAACAATCGGAAGGAAATTTCCGCTTGTTGCCGCGCTTCCGGCGTTAAGCCGCGACGGCTTTAGTAACGTAGCCAAGGTGTCCGCCTTACGTACAGAACGCCTCCTGAACCTGCTCATCGCGCTGCTCAACACCCGCTACGGCCTGCGGCGCAGCGAATTGCGCGAAAAGGTCTACCGTGACACCACCAGCAGCGAGGTGGCCTTCGGCCGGATGTTCGAGCGGGACAAGAGCGACCTCCGCCAGTTCGGCTTCGACGTCGAAACGGTCATGGACCAGGGCTGGGGTTCGGACGATCCTGCCACCACGCGCTACCGCATCGGCAAGGAGTCCAACCGGCTCCCTGACGTCAACCTCACCTCCGCCGAATGCACCGTGCTCATCCTCGCAGCGCAGTTATGGGAGCAAGCCGCATTGGGGTCGGCAGCACAGAATGCCATGCGCAAACTGCAGGCAGCAGGCGGCCTCGCTGAAGCCGAACTGCCGGCAGGCGTTCAGCCGCGGATCAGGCCCGCGGGCCAGGCCTTCGAGGACCTGGTCACAGCCATGCATGCCCAGCATCCCGTGACGTTCCGGTACCTGGCCGGCAGCACCGGCCGCGAAGAACTCAGGACCGTTGAGCCCTGGGGCCTGGGCAGCCGCTTTGGCCAGTGGTACCTGGTCGGCCTGGACCGGGGCCGCGCGGCGAAGCGTTTCTTCCGCCTGTCCCGCTTCACATCTGCGGTGACCGTCCAAGAAAAGGAACGCTATTCACCCCCGCCCGGCTTCAACGTCCGGAAGGAACTTGATTCACTGCCCGAACTGCCGGTGCAGTCCGCCATCGTGGACGTGGCGTCCGGCAAGGTGCTCGGCCTGCGCAAGCGCGCGACAGGAGCCCCCGCCGCCGGGATACCGGTCGAGGCGTCCGACGGCGGTTGGGACCGTCTCAGCGTCCCCTTCCGGGACGCTGAGGTGCTGGGTGAAGAACTCGCATCCTACGGGCCGAACGTCACGGTGGTTGCGCCCCCCGAGCTGGTAACGGCGGTCCGGAGGAGGCTGAAGGCCGCTGCAGACTTCGCGGCATCTCCTGCACCCGCGATCGTCTTTCCGGACAACCCTCCGGCGAAGCGCCCGCGGAAACGGACGTCCGAGGACCAACTCCAGCGGATGCTTCAGCTCGTGCCGTTCCTGGTACACAACCAGGGCCTGCATATCAGCGAGGTTGCTTCCAGTTTTGGAGTTACCCGGAAGGAGCTTGAAGACGATCTGCGCATCCTGATCTGTTCCGGCCTTCCCGAGGGATACCCGGACGATCTCCTGGACATCCAATGGGAGGATGACCATGTTTACATCACGCAGGACCTTGACCTCAACCGTCCGGTCCGCTTTACCGTGGACGAGGCCTGCGCCCTGCTGACCGGCCTGGAGGCCCTCAACGGCCTGCCTGAGCTCGCCGAAGGAAGCGCGCTGGAGTCTGTCACGGTGAAACTGATGGCGGCAGCAGGGGAGGAGGGCCTGAAGGCGGCGTCCATCGCCGGCCCGGAGGTGGGCCCGGGGAATTCCGCGCATCTTGCGACGATCCGGCAGGCCATCACGGACGGCCTTCAGCTGCATCTCAAGTACTTTTCCGCGCAGCGCGACTCCATGTCGGAGCGGGACGTCGACCCGTTGCGGCTCTACTCGCTGGACAATACGTGGTACTTCGAGGCGTATTGCCACAGCGCACGGGGCCTGCGTAATTTCCGGCTGGACCGCATCGAGGCCCTGGAGCCAAACGGCCGGCGGGCCACCGATGCGGCACAACCCGCCGGCGGCTTCCCGGTGAAGCTGTTCACCCCGAACGACGACGACGCTCTGGTCATCGTCGAACTGGCACCGCAGGGCATCGGACTGGCCGACGACTACTATGCCGAACGGACTGCCCCGCTCCCTAATGGCGGGCTCATTGCCGAAATCAGGTTCGGCAGCACCGGGTGGCTGCCCATGTTCGTAGCCCAGCATGGCGGCGCCGTCCGCATTCTGGCACCGCAGGACCTGGCCGATGCTGCCGGGGAATGGATCGACGCCGCCCTGGCCCGCTACGGCGGCTAGACTACACAGCATGCCTTGGTGGTCTTGGATCCTGATCTGGATAGCGCTCGTAGCCGTTTCCCTGCTCTTCTATGTGCTCTTGGGAATCAGGCTCTTCAGGCAGTTCATGGCGACGGTCAAGGACCTTGGCGCTGCCGGCGAGCGGTTCGGGGCGCCCTTGGCCAACCTCGGCGAGCCGTCCCGGCAGCCCGGACCGGAAGGAGAACCCGGACAGGGGCCGCAGGCCAGCCCGGGTTCGGCGGTTTTTGCCTCGCCGATGCAGATGAGACATGATTACCTCACGTCCAAATCCTCCCGCAGGGAAGAGCGCCGTCAACGGCGCGTTCAGCGCAAAGCGGACCGAGGCCAACCCCAGGCGCTGCGCGACATCGAATTCGGTTAGACGTAGGATGTATTTCGAGGAAAGGACTTCCAGTGGGACGACTCTTTGATGGCCCTTGGCCCATCGTCATTATTATCATCGTGGCTCTGTTGCTGTTTGCCGCGCCAAAACTTCCGGCCATGGCCCGTAGCCTCGGCCAGTCAATGCGGATTATCAAATCCGAGGTCAAGGAAATGAAGAACGACGGCAAGCCCGAAGCCAAGGATGGCACGGACCCGGTCGAAGGCAAGATCGTCAACCATCCGCAGTCCCGCCCGCAAAACGGTGACTCCAGCAGCGGCACCGGCAGCGCAGACGGCAACGACGTTCCGCCGTCGAACCGCGTTTGACCTGAAGTGGCACTGACGAAGGGCCGTAAATCCAACCCCGAGGGTCGGATGGCCCTGATGGATCACCTTAAGGAGCTCAAGAACCGGCTCATTAAGTCGGCCATTGGCCTGGTCATCGGCGGCATCGGCGGCTGGATCCTCTACGACCCGGTATTGAGCGCCCTCAAGGAACCGGTGGATCGGATTGCCGAAACCACCGGCGGCACTTCTTCGGTGAATTTCTCCAGCATCGCGTCGCCGTTCGACTTCAAACTGCAGCTTTCACTGTTGATCGGCGCCGTCATCTCCAGCCCCGTCTGGATCTACCAGCTGTGGGCCTTCATCACCCCCGGCCTCACCAAGAAGGAGCGGCACTACACGCTCGGCTACATGGCCGCAGCCGTGCCACTGTTCCTTGCCGGCGTGTGGGTTGGATGGATGGTGACACCGCAGGTGGTGCGCGCACTGACCCAGTTCACGCCGTCCGGGTTCTCCAACCTCATCGATGCCCGCGACTACGTCGATTTCGTCACGCGCATGGTCTTGTTCCTTGGCCTCGCGTTCCTTGTCCCCGTGGTCCTGGTGGGTATCAACATGGCCGGCATCATCAGGGGTGAAACCATCCTGAAGGCCTGGCGCATCACGGTGTTCCTCGTCTTTGTGCTGGCCGCCGTTGCTGCTCCGGGCGCAGATGCCCTGTCCATGTTCCTGCTCGCGGGCCCCCTGCTGGCACTGTTTTTCGCCGCCATCGGCCTGTGTATCTTCAATGACCGGCGCCGGGACCGGAAGGCCGCGAAGATCGCCGCCGAAACTGAAGCGACGGCCGACGTCGCAACGCCCGGTACCGAACTGGGGAAACTGTAGTCCCGCGCCCACTAGGCTGGAAGTATGTCCTCCACATCCGGGCCACAGTCGCCGTCTGAACTCTATCGGGCCAGTGCCGAACGGACCGCAGAAGCTAAAACGTACCTCGGCGCCTTCGTCCGGACGCTGGATTTCGAACTCGACGATTTCCAGCGCCAAGCGTGCCTGTCCCTGCAGCAGGGAAGGGGAGTCCTGGTTGCGGCCCCCACCGGGGCCGGAAAGACCATAGTGGGGGAGTTCGCCATCTATCTGGCACTCCAGCGGGGGTTGAAAGCCTTCTACACCACCCCGATCAAGGCACTGAGCAACCAGAAGTACTCGGAGCTGGCCGCGAAGTACGGCCCGGAGAACGTGGGGCTCCTCACCGGCGACACCAGCATCAACGGCGACGCCCCGGTTGTCGTCATGACAACCGAAGTCCTGCGGAACATGCTCTACGCGGATTCGGACACCCTGGACGACCTCGGCTTTGTGGTCATGGACGAGGTTCACTACCTCGCCGACCGGTTCCGGGGCGCCGTGTGGGAGGAAGTCATCATCCACCTTCCCAGCGAAGTCCAAGTGGCCTCGCTGAGCGCAACAGTCTCCAATGCCGAGGAATTCGGTGCGTGGCTGGACACTGTGCGCGGACACACCGACGTCATTGTTTCCGAGCACCGGCCGGTGCCGCTCTGGCAGCACGTCATGGTGGGGCGTGAAATCGTGGACCTCTTCGCCGGAGAAACGACGTTTGATGAGATTGCCCCCGAAGGCGAATCGGATCCCGCCGCGACGGCGATGACGGCCAACGCCGCCCTCGAGCGGGGCTTCGAAGTGAACCCGGACCTGCTGGCGATGGCGCGCACCGAGAGCCAGATGAATTCACGGGCCCGTTTCGGGCATGGCGGACGCAGCCAGCGCCGCCAGCAACACCAGCGCGGCGATAACCGCCACGGCCAGGGCGGCCAGCAGAGCCCTGTCCGCAAGGCCAGCCGGCCCCAGGTTATCGCCAGCCTGGACCGGCAGGACCTGCTGCCCTCCATCACGTTCATCTTCTCCCGCGCCGGCTGCGACGCCGCAGTGGCACAGTGCGTCTCAGCCGGACTGTGGCTGACCACCGAGCGCGAACAACAGGTCATCGCCAGCCGTGTTGATGAAGCCGCGCAGGACATCCCGTCGGATGATCTAGATGTGCTCGGGTTCTGGAGCTGGCGCGACGGCCTCCTGCGCGGGCTCGCAGCCCACCACGCAGGGATGCTTCCCACGTTCAAGGAAGTCGTGGAGAAGCTGTTCGTCGAGGGCCTGGTTAAGGCGGTGTTCGCCACGGAAACCCTGGCCCTGGGCGTCAATATGCCGGCACGGTCGGTGGTGTTGGAAAAACTGGACAAATTCAACGGTGAAGCCCACGTGGGAATCACCGCCGGCGAATACACCCAGCTGACCGGCCGGGCCGGACGCCGCGGAATTGACGTCGAAGGCCACGCCGTGGTGCTTTGGCAGCCGGGCACCGACCCGACAGCTGTTGCAGGCCTCGCGTCCCGCCGCACCTACCCGCTGAACTCCAGCTTCCGGCCCACGTACAACATGAGCATCAACCTCCTGGCGCAGTTCGGCAGGCCGCGGGCCCGGGAAATCCTGGAATCCTCTTTCGCCCAGTTCCAGGCGGACCGTTCAGTAGTGGGCCTGGCCAGGCAGGTGCGGAGCAGGGAAGAATCCCTGGCCGGCTTCCAGAAGTCCATGACCTGCCACCTGGGTGACTTCACCGAATACTCCCGGCTGCGGCGTGAGCTTTCGGACGCGGAAAATATCGCCTCCCGCAGCACGTCGCGGGCCCGCAAGTCCATTGCTGAGGACTCGCTGAGCAGGCTTCTGCCCGGCGATGTTGTGGATGTGCCGACAGGCAGGGCGCCCGGCTACGCCGTTGTGCTCGGCTCCGACCACAACTCCCGCGAGCCGCGGCCCGCGGTGTTGACGTTGGACAACCAGTTGCGGAGGATAGGCCTCCAGGACCTTGAAGGGCCCATCACGCCGGTCACCCGGGTCCGGATACCAAAGTCGTTCAACGCGAAGGTTCCCAAGTCCCGCAAGGACCTCGCATCGTCGGTCCGCAATGCGATCCGGGAAAACCGTCCGCCTGCGCCCGGAAACGCCCGCAATACTGATTTCGGCCGTGCCTCGGCCCTGCCTGACGTGGAGAAGCGGATCAGCGATCTGCGCCTGGCATTGCGTTCCCATCCCTGCCACGGCTGCAGTGAACGCGAGGATCACGCACGGTGGTCGGAACGGTGGTGGAAACTCCGCCGCGAAACGGACGGACTGGTCCGGGAAATCCAGGGCCGCACCAACACCATCGCCAAGACATTCGACCGGGTCTGCGACCTTCTCTCCAGCTACGGCTACCTCGAAACTTCCGACTCCGGAAAAGTAACCATCAATGCCGACGGCCAAAAACTGCGCCGGATTTACGGTGAGAAGGACCTCCTCATATCCCAGTCGCTGCGGCAAGGCGCATTCAGCGACCTCGATGCCACGGAAGTTGCTGCCCTCGCAAGCGTGCTGGTTTACCAGGCGAAGCGGGAGGAACGCGGACTCAGGCCCCGGATGCCCAGCGTGTCGCTGGAGACCGCCGTCGACATCGTCGTCCGGGAATGGTCCGTACTGGAAGACGCCGAGGAAGAAAACAAGCTTCCGTTGACCGGGGAGCCGGAACTGGGGCTCGTCTGGCCGATCTTTAAGTGGGCCAAGGGCAAGCATCTCCAGGAAGTCCTCAACGGAACCGACCTGGCCGCGGGGGACTTTGTCCGGTGGGTCAAACAGGTTATTGACCTGCTGGACCAGCTGGCGAAGATCCCGGGCCTGGATCCGCGGCTTTCACGCCTCTGCTCGGAGGCGATCATCCTGGTTCGCCGCGGCGTGGTCGCCTATTCCACCGTGGTGTGACGCCACCTGCACCGCACCCACCACATCCACAACTTCCAAGGCTGCTTAGGAGCACCACACAACATGACTGACGCACGGGCGGACCAGCCGGCCGAACAACGCAAAGTGACGCTGTACCGCAACGGTTCCGTCTACACCGCCGCCGACCCCTTTGCCACCGCCATGCTGGTGGACGGTGACACGGTGGCCTGGGTCGGATCAGAACAGGCGGCGACGTCGATCGCCGATGCGTCCATGGACATCATCGACCTCCAGGGAGCTCTGCTGGCCCCCGGCTTTGTTGATTCACATGTGCACCTGACCGAAACGGGCATTGCCCTGGACTCCCTTCAGCTCGGAGGCATGCGTTCAGCGGCCGAAATCCTGGATGCCGTAGCTTCCGCCGTCGCAGCCAGGTCAGTCGACGCCGGTGCCACAGTCCTCGGCCATGGCTGGGACGAAAGCGGCTGGGCCGATCAGGCGCTGCCCAGCCGTGAGGAACTGGAGCGAGCGGCGGGAGGCCGGCGCGTGTATCTCTCGCGGGTTGACGCCCATTCCGCCCTGGTCTCATCCTCCCTGGCCGAGGCGGCTGGCCTGGCCGACCTGGACGGCTTCACCGCCGGCAGCCAGGTCAAACGCCAGGCCCACACATCCGCCAGGCGTGCAGCACGCCAGTTGCCGGACGACCGCCTGCAAGGCTTTCAGTCACGGGCACTGGCCGAAGCCGCCGCAAACGGGTACGTGGCCGTGGCCGAAATGGCGGCACCGCATATCGGCAGCGCAGCGGACCTGCGGATTGCGGCCGGATGGAACAGCCCGGACGGTCCGCGGAAGGCGGTGCCTGAAGTACTGCCGTACTGGGGCCAGCTGGCGGCCTCCGAGGAGGAAGCCCGCGGCATCATCGAAGGCCTTGGTGCCAGTGTGCGCGGCCTCGCGGGGGACCTGAACATTGACGGGTCCCTGGGGTCCCGCACAGCTGCCCTGAGGGACGACTACAGCGATGCTCCGGGGGAGCGCGGCAGCCTTTACCTGTCCGTTGACGAAGCTGCAGCCCATCTGGCCGCATGCTCGCTGCTGGGCGTTCAGGCCGGGTTCCACGTCATTGGCGACGCCGGCCTGGACGCGGCACTGGACGCCCTGGACCGGGCGGCAGCCGACGTGGGTGAGCAGCGGGTCAGGGCGGCAGGCCACCGGTTCGAGCATGTGGAAATGGCCGATGCCGCGGCAATCGGCCGGCTCGCAAAGTACTCGGTGACCGTCAGCGTGCAGCCTGGATTCGACGCTGCCTGGGGCGGGCCGGGACGCCTGTACCAGGAACGGCTGGGGCACCGGGAGCACGGCATGAACGCCTTCGCATCCTTCTACGCGGCCGGAGTACCAATCTGCTTCGGCAGCGACAGCCCCGTCACTCCGCTCAACCCGTGGGCCAGCGTCCGCGCCTGCCTCGAGCACAACAACCCGGACCAGCGCATCTCAGCCCGCGCGGCGTTCCTCGGCCACACAAGGGCAGGCTGGCGGGCCGCCAAGTACAGCAATCCAATGGCCGGCCAGCTGGTTCCCGGCGCACCCGCCAGCTTTGCGGTCTGGGAAGTGGAGGAACTCATGGTCCAGGTCGCGGACGGGCGCGTGCAGTCGTGGAGTACCGATCCGCGGGCCCGCACACCCTTGCTCCCGGCGTTGGACACCGGCAACGATCCTGTGTGCCTGCAGACCGTCCGCGACGGACACGAGTTGTTCACAAACGGCTCCCTGCAGTCATAGACCGTAAAACTACCGGCGCGCCGTATGTTCCTGACCTGCGGTTACACCTAAAACCGCACGTCAAACGCGGGTTGACACTCCCGGGACGGTCCGTAGCATTGAGTCGCAACGGACGGATTCCAAAGTCGAGGGGCTCCGTCTGGCCACGTGGCCGTCCGGCAGATGCCTAACCCGCACCTGCAGGCAGGCCGGAGCGTGGTAGTCCCAGGGGCAGGTCCACTTCGCAGCAGAAAACAGTTCCGCCGAGGCATGTCGCATCCGTCCGAAACTGGCCCGAGGCGTGTGGACCTGCCCGCGGGATCACGTGTGACGCGCCCGGTATGCGCAAACTACCTATAATGGTGACTTGCGCCTTAAAGCCGGCTCTCCTGTAGAGCTTCCTGGCGCGTGACCGCTCCCATCAAGGAAAGGGCCTCGCTGTGCGTGTCCTCACCATCATCCCCACCTACAACGAGCTGGAATCGTTGCCCAAGACACTCGCGCGCCTGCGTGCGGCCGTCCCGGCTTCCGATGTGCTGGTGGTGGACGACAACAGCCCGGACGGCACTGGACAGCTGGCAGACGGTATCGCTGCCGAGGACAGCCAGGTCCACGTCCTGCACCGTGAAGGCAAGGCCGGACTCGGAGCCGCCTATATCGCAGGCTTCAAGTGGGGCCTGGAGGCCGGGTACGACATTCTTGTGGAAATGGACGCCGACGGTTCGCACCAGCCCGAGCAGCTGCAGCAGCTCCTCGACGCCGTGGAGGAGGGCGCGGACCTGGCCATGGGTTCGCGCTGGGTGCCGGGCGGCAGCGTGGTCAACTGGCCGCTGTACAGGCAGGCGATCTCACGGATCGGCAGCACGTACGCGCGGCTTATGCTGGGCATCAAGATCAAGGATGTCACCGGCGGGTACCGCGCCTTCCGCCGTACCACCCTTGAGAAGCTCAACCTCGACCAGGTGGACTCCGTGGGTTACGGGTTCCAGGTGGACCTCGCCTGGCGTGTGGCCAAGATGGGGCTGAAGATCGTGGAACGCCCCATCACGTTCGTGGAGCGGGAACTTGGGGCCTCCAAAATGAGCGGCAACATTGTGGTGGAAGCCATGATCAACGTCACCAAATGGGGACTGACTGCCCGCTGGCAGAAGCTTACGGGCCGGGGTTCCGCCGCAGCGTAGAGTGCAAGGTGCCGGCGGCGGCGGCCGGAAAGACACAGTCGATAAAGGGCCGGGCCCGTAGCCTCACGTGAGGCTACGGGCCCGGCCCTTTTATGCTGCGTTTAGCCTGCGCCAGACCTAAGCCGAGCGCCGTTCGCCGCGGCGTTCCCGCAGAATGGTCAGGCGGTCTTCGAGGATCTGCTCGAGCTCAGGCAGCGAGCGGCGTTCAAGGAGCATGTCCCAGTGCGTACGGACGGCCTTCTCATTGCTGTTGATGGGGCGTTCGCCGTCGACAAGCAAGGCTTCCTTGCCGGTCTTCGAAACCCACACCGGGGGAATCTCGGCTTCGGAGGAGAAGGTAACGAAGACCTGCTCGCCGTCCTCGCAACGGTACTCAACCCGCTGGCGCGGAGCCGGCTCAACACCGGATTCCGTCTCCATGCTCTGTGCGCCAAGACGCATGCCCCGGAGGCTGCGATCGCTCATGATTTCTCCCTTTGGTCGGTTCGCGGAGTCAGGCTCCGCGCTAGCCGGGGCAGCTCACGCCTCGGACTACTGTTTGCACTGCACTGCACCAATAGATACAACGCTTTGCCAAGCTATGTTGTTCCAGCAGGCCTGAACCAGCCGGACAAATATACTATTATACCGGCTTCCGCGCTGGCGAGTAAAGCGGGGCCTCCGGCACAAAACCAGGGGAGGCACCCGCACTGCGGATACCTCCCCTGGCCGGTGGTTGACAGGGCTGCCTACAGCGGCTGGCTCGGAGTGTTGGGGTCGGCAACATCCGGCCGGGACCCGGCGGCAGCGTTCGTTCCGTCGCCAGTGGCGGCGTCGAACAGACCGCCGGTGCGGGGATCCGGGTTGGTGCCGCCGAGCGCGTTGCCGATGCCCTTCAGGGCTTCGCCGACTTCGCTGGGGATGATCCAGAGCTTGTTCGAGGAACCTTCGGCCAGCTTGGGCAGTGTCTGCAGGTACTGATAAGCCAGGAGCTTGTTGTCGGGATTGCCCTTGTGGATCGCGTCGAACACCTTCTGGATGGCCTGGGCCTCGCCGTCTGCGCGGAGAATGGCAGCCTTGGCGTCACCTTCGGCCTTGAGGATGGAGGACTGGCGCTGGCCTTCCGCGGTGAGGATGGCCGACTGCTTGGTGCCCTCGGCGGTAAGGATGGCAGCGCGGCGGTCACGCTCGGCACGCATCTGCTTCTCCATCGAGTCCTGGATGGAGTGGGGCGGATCAATGGCCTTCAGCTCCACACGGGAAACGCGGATGCCCCAGCGGCCCGTCGCCTCGTCCAGGACGCCGCGAAGCTGGCCGTTGATCTGGTCGCGGGAAGTCAGCGCCTCTTCGAGGTTGAGGCCGCCGACGACGTTTCGGAGCGTGGTGGTGGTGAGCTGTTCGACCGCCTGGATGTAATTCGCAATCTCGTACGTGGCCGCCCTCGCGTCAGTCACCTGGAAGTAGACCACGGTGTCAATGGAAACGACGAGGTTGTCTTCGGTGATGACCGGCTGCGGGGGGAATGAGACAACCTGCTCGCGAAGGTCCAGGAGCGGCAGGAGCCTGTCGACGAAGGGAATCAGGATGGTGAGGCCGGGGAGCAGTGTCCGCTGGTACTTACCGAGCCGTTCCACAACGCCGGCCCGGGCCTGCGGGACAATCCGCACCGACCGGACCAGCACTATTATTACGAACGCAACGAGAACCAGCAGCACTATTGCGACTGCGATATCCATACATCACCTATTCCCCAGTTATGTGCCTTGCTATGTGTTGCGGCGATGCTCTGCCGCCTGCCCGGCGCCGGTGGCGGCTGCCGGAAGAGTGTTCGTGCTGCTGCTACTGAACGGCCGTTTCCGGTTGCGGCGCCACCACGGCGGTGGCTCCTTCGATGGCGGAAACCACCACACGTTGCCCGGCGTTCAGGACTCCGTTCTCAGAACGCGCGCTCCAGACGTCTCCGCCGATCTTGACCAGGCCGGAGGATGTGCTGACGGTCTCCATGACGAGTGCGGATTCGCCGATCAGCCGGTCAATGTTAGTCCGCTGTTCCGCGGGGCCCTTCTTCAGGTGCTTCAGCGCCACAGGCCGGACAAAGACCACCATCAGTAGGGAAACGACGCAGAAAACAACGATCTGCAGCCAGAAGTCGGCACCGGCAAAATCAGCCAGCAGCCCGGCCAGTGCTCCGCCGCCAAGCATGATGAAGAAGAGGTCCAGCGTCAGCATTTCCACCACCGCGAACGCCAGGAATACGGTGAGCCACAATGCCCACCAGTTCTCGCCAAGCCATTCAAACATGTGCTCCCCCTTCGTCCCCGGAGCTGCGGAAGCAGGCCCTCAGTAACTGTCCTTCCATCCTAGACCGAAGCCACGGGGCGTAGGAGGCTGCTCCCGGGGACGTTCCGAACGTAGTCAAGTCGTTATGCGGGCGGCCGGTTCAGGGGTTCAAAAACGCTGATTCGGAACCGTGCCGAGACCTTGGTGAGCGGCGGCAGCGCGGCGGTGATGGTGTCCAGCGCTGCAGGGTCCAGGTGGTGGCCGGCGGGTCCCATCAGGGCGAGGTTGCCTACGTCGGCCGGTTCGAGCCCAAGCTCGAGGTCAAGCTCCCGGACGGAGTGCGGAGCAAAATGTCCCCCGAGCGAAGCGGCCAGCCGCTCCTCCTTGGCCGGTTCGATGCCGAGCATGCCCGTTTGTCCCGCTATTTCCGCGAGGTGGCCGGACCGCGGCGTCACCACGATCAGCCGGCCGCCGGGACGTAGCACCCGGGCGAATTCCGGGGCGTTCCTCGGCGCGAAGACCACCGTAACGACGTCCGCCGCCATGTCCGCAACCGGAAGCGGCTGCCAGACATCGCAGACCAGGTTGGCGGCGCCGGGATTCATCCGGGCGGCACGCCGCAGCGCGAATTTGGAAATGTCCAGGCCGATGGCCGACGCGGGTGCAGCCGCCAATAGTTCCTTGAGGTAATGTCCGGTTCCCGTACCGGCGTCCAGTACCGCGGCGTGCGGTCCCTGCAGCACCGGGGCTGAGAGCTCCGCGACGGCCCCGGCGAGCGGCCGGTAATGACCTTTGGAAAGAAAGTCGAAACGGGCTGCCACCATGGCGGCGGTATCGGCTTCGAAGACAGTTCCCTTGCCCACCAGCAGGTTGAAGTAACCCTGCCTGGCGGCGTCGAAGCTGTGGCCCTCGGGGCAAGCCAGCCGGTTGCCGCCCAGCGTCAGGCCGTTCCGGCAGACGGGGCACAGGAGGGAACGGGCGGCGTCGGGGAGCATGCCACCATCCTAGGGGCCGCGGCGGCGGCCAATCCACGCCTCCCGGCCGCCCCGGGTCGCGCCCAGGGTCCCGTCCCGGCGCGGCGTGAGTCATTTCACAGGCCATGCGCGAGCCGTTAGGCTCACAAACGTGAAACCTGAACATCTTCCCCTGCTGAAGTCCGTTTCCGCGCCGGCCGTCCATCCGGACGGCAGCCGGGCCGTGGTCTCCGTCATCCGCCCTGATTTCGACGCCGACACTTATGTGGGCCAGTTATGGACTGTGCCGCTGGACCCTGAAAAGCTGCCCCGCCGGCTGACCCGCGGCTTCCGTGACACGGCACCGGCATTTTCCCCGGACGGACTGGTGCTGGCGTTCCTGCGCGCTACTGCAGACGGGAAGCCGCAGCTTTATGTCGTGGAGGCTGCCGGCGGCGAACCGCAGGTCCTGACAAGCACCAAACTCGGCGTCTCCTCGTTCGCCTGGTCTCCCGATTCGCGCAGCATTGTCTTTGGCGCCAGGACGCCCGACGACGGCCGGTACGGCACTCTGGACGGCGTATCCGCCGGGGCCGAGGACGCGCGGCTCATCACGGACTTCAAATACAGGATGAACGGCGTGGGATACACGGCGGACAAGGCGCTGCAGCTCTACGTTGTGGAGGTGCCCGAGCTGGACGACGAGCCGCCCGTTGCGCCCGCAGGGCGCTCCCTGCGGGCGCGAAAGACCGCCGCGGAAGGTACTGCAAAAGAAGCCGGTCCGGCTCCTGACGCCGACACCGCGGACGCCCTGCTCCCGCCGGCCCGGCAGCTGACGTTCGCCCCGACTGACCACAGCGGAGAATCGTTCAGCACGGACGGACGCTCCGTGTACTTCGTTGCCTCACTTCATGAGGGCAGCGACCATGACCTTGAATCCGGCGTGTACCGGGTCCCCGTCTCCGGCGGAAAACCGGAACCCGTCATCGCTGCCAACAGCGGCCGCCAGACGGTCGGCGCGGCACGTCAGTCCAGGAACGGGAAGTGGCTGTTCTACACCGCCCAGGACCTTGGCGAGTCAGGCCAGGACTTCGTCGCACGCAACACTGCCCTGTATGTGATGCCGGCCGGGGGCGGCGACGCCAGCGTACTGAGCGACGTCGAAACAATGGACCTGGCAGCGTCCGCCGCGGGGCTGGAGCTCCGCGGCCCGGATTCCGTGCTTTTGCTCAACAACGCGCAGGGCACGGTGGAGCTTCTGGAGTTCGGAGCCACGGGGAACCACTCACTGCTGGTTCATGGTGACCGGGTTGTCACCGGCGCAGCTGCGGCCGCCGGCTCAGTGTTCGTCAGTTTCACTGATCCCGCCACAGCGGGGGACGTCGCAGCGCTTGAGGACGGCCAGCTGAGGCTGTTGACCGATTTCTCGGCGGAACTGCGCCGTCAGGCAGAGATCATCGAGCCCCGGGAGGTCACGTTCGAGGCTGCCGATGGCTATCCGGTCCACGGTTGGCTGGTGCTGCCGCCCGGGAAAGGGCCGCACCCCGTCCTGCTGAACATCCACGGCGGGCCGTTCTCGCAATACACCGTGGCCCTGTTTGACGAGGCCCAGGTGTACGCCGCGGCCGGCTATGCGGTGCTCATGTGCAATCCACGGGGCTCGGCCGGCTACGGCCAGGCACACGGGCGGGCCATCAAGGAAAAGATGGGAACCGTCGACATGCAGGACGTGCTGTCCTTCCTCGACGGCGCCCTGGCAAAGTTACAGGAGCTCGACGGCGGAGCGCTCGGGATCATGGGAGGTTCCTACGGCGGATACCTTACGGCGTGGACCATCAGCCAGGACCACCGTTTTAAGGCGGCCATCGTGGAGCGCGGATTCCTGGATCCGGTCAGCTTCATCGGCTCCTCGGATATCGGCTGGTTCTTCGGCGGCGAGTACACCGGCACCTCGGCGGAGCAGATGGCGGCCCAAAGCCCCATGGCCACTGTCCGCAATGTGCGGACGCCCTCGCTGGTCGTCCACAGCGAAGAGGACCTCCGCTGCCCTGTGGAACAGGGCCAGCGCTATTTCACGGCCCTGAAGCAGCAGGGTGTGGAAGCCGCGTTCCTCGTATTCCCCGGAGAGAACCACGAGCTCTCCCGGTCCGGTACCCCGCATCACAGAAGGCAGCGCTTTGAGGAGATCGTGCGCTGGTGGTCCCGTTACCTGCCCACGGCGGCCAACAGCTAGTTGCCCTGGCCGGTACCCTGGCCCGGCAGGAACCCCAATTCCTGCCGGGCCAGGTGGATGTCAGGATGCGCCCAGCGGGCGCCGTATTCGGCGTTGTTGCTGAGCGAGCGCAACTCAGCCTTGTCCACATAGAGGATCCCCTGCAAGTGGTCCGTCTCGTGCTGCACAATACGCGCCTGCCAGCCGGAGAAGTCCTGCTGCCGCCTGGTTCCGCCGGGATCGGTGAAATGCAGGCGTACCGCCTCGTGCCGCGAGACCACGGCCTGCAGGCCCTGCAGCGAGAGGCATCCTTCGTAAAACGCCGCAGTGCCGGTCCCCAGCGGCGAGTACGACGGATTGATGACCGCAAAGAACTCCAGCGGTGACCTGTGCCGGACGGCGGCAGTCTCGGCGTCGACATCGTACTGGTCCTCAAGGACCGCAAGCTGCAGGGGAATGCCGAGCTGCGGCGCGGCCAAGCCGACGCCAGGTGCGTCATGCATCACCTCCCGCATCAGGGCTATCAGCGCTGCAAGTTCAGCGCCATCCAGCTGGCCCTCGTACGGGGCTGCCTGTTGCCGGAGCACGGGATGGCCGGCTTGGACGATGGCGGGAAGGACGCCTGCGGAGAGCATTTCCTGGACAGTTTCCCTGATCCGGGCGGTGCTGAACGGCGTGGGGTTGGCTACGTGAAGCATGGGGAAAGCCTAGTGCGCTGCGCAGGCCGCCGTGGCGAATTCGTAGATCCGGGCCTTCAGGACGGCTCCGGCAGCAACTTTGAGCACACCCTGCCGGCCGCCTGCGTCGACGCGCAGGGGCAGCAGTGTCCCCACCTTGTCCTCGGCGACGGCATGCGGATCGCAGCGGGCGGGCCGGATACGGAGGCTGAGTTCCCGGGCAGCCATGCCGGCCGCAACCGTGATGCCGCGCGGCCAGGGGCTTTCCGGCGCTTCGGCCAGCAGCGTGGTCCCCTCGATCCGTTCGATGGTCAGTGTGCGCGATCCTCCGGCACCGGCTGCGCGCGGGGTGACCCGAAGGCGTACGACGGCGGTACGGCCGTCCGCCGAAACCTCCAGTTCCGTGTCCAGCCCCATCTCCGCAATCTGCCCGGCGTCCTGCGCGAAGCACAGCTCGGAATGGTTCCGGGCCAGGACGCCGAACGGGTCCGCGGCCGGAAGACGTTCCTGTGCGGTTGCGGACCCCTGCCGGACAGATACCGTTACTTCCGCCGGCGAACTGCCGGGCCCGGCCCGCGCCCCTTCAGCGCTCTGAGGTTCATCAATCCCGGGGTGCCCGCAGGCGGGTGCCGGAAGCCTGGCAGGCAGGCTCTTGGTCTGGCCCGGCGGTACCTCGGTGCCCTCCGGTGGCGCCTGCCATGCGGTCCCCGCCGGGAACAGGGGCGTCGAGACTTCGGCGCTGAGGACGCTGACCGGCACGGACCCGGTATTGCTGACCTGGATCTCGATGACCTGCGTGCCGTAGGTGTCCCTGAACTGGTTGAGCTCGGCAGTAAGCGGCTCCGGCGCCTGCGTTTCGGGAGTGCAGCCCTGCACCGCGCCGCCCGCCATCACGGCAGCCACGACGACGGCGGCTGCTGCGGACCGCCGTCGACCCGCCCGCGGGACGCCGTTCATGCGAGCAGTCTAAAGCCACGGCCCGGCAGCGGCGCCGGGCGACGGGCAGTGGGCGGCTGAAAATGGGCGCCGGGCATGGGCTACCCTCGTTCCATGACTGAACAGACGCCGCTCACCTGTGTCCTTGGGTTTGTACGAGCCATTGAAGCCGGCGGCGGCGCCGCTGAAGTGGACGCCTTCCTTGCCGAGGACTTCACCCTGGTCGAAGCGCCGCACGTGCTTGCCCCGGAAGGATCCAGGCGGAGCCGCGAACAGGTGCTGGCAGGTGCCGAGCAAAGCCGGCAGGTGGTATCCAACCAGCGTTTCGATGTCCGCCGGACCACGTGCGAAGGAAACCGCGTTGTGCTGGAAGTGGACTGGTCGGCAACGCTCTTGATGAACCTCCGCTATTGGGATGCCGGTGACACCATCCGGGCCCGCACCACCTCCGTCTTCGAAGTCCGTGACGGCCGGATCACCAGCCAGGACAGTTACGACTGCTACTTCACCGGTGACGAAGATGATGCAGATGACACAGATCAAGGACAGCCGGTTGCGGAGTAAGCCGCGGGGAGTTCTAATGCATGGTGAACCGGGCGGCAACGCGTGAATTGATGGCCGGAACACTGGCGGCGGATCCGATCAGCCGGTTCCTGACATGCCACAGCGGGCGTGGCACCGGCCGGCCAAGGGCCATGTTGATTTCGGATTGCCGGACGGCCTTCGCTGCCGCCCGCAGCCGGTGACGTTCAAAGGACCTGAGGTCAGCCCCGCAGTCAGTGTGCGTCAACCGGTTGAGGATGAGCGGCGCCAGTTCAGCGGCATCCAGCCAGCCCAGGTTCATACCCTGGCCGCCGATGGGGCTGATTTCATGGGCGGCATCACCGATCAGCGACGTCCGGCCGTGGACCATGCGCTTCACCAGCCGTGACCGTACGCCGAAACTGCTCACCATCGAATTCGTGCCGGCGTCGACGGCGATCCCGGTCCGTTCTTGCACGATCCGTGCCAAGGAACCGGCGCTGGGCGCATCCGGCATGGTTCCCGGGAGCCTGGCCACCCACCGGCGCATGGCTCCCGGCAGCGGGAAGGACTCCACGATCCCGGGAAACTCCAGGAAAAGTGCCGCGTCGGGGCCGAACGCGGTCCCGTCGGCGAAGTCTCCCATCAGGTATCTGTCCGGATACGTCCTCAGCGGGGCGGGGATGGCCAGCAATTGACGGATGGTGGAGCGGACCCCGTCCGCGGCCACCGCCAGGGAGGCATGAATTCGGGATTTTCCGCCGGCGGTGACGACGTCCACCGCAACCGCGGAGCCGTCGTCGTGAATTCCCGTCACTGTGGCTCCGCGGATTATCGCCCCGCCGTCCAGTGCCACGACGCGCCGTTCCAGGGCGGCTTCCGTGAGAACCTGCGGGACCGACAGCACGAAGGGGAATCGGCCGGACACGGAGTCGAAGGACATGCCAGCCACTTCCACGCCGCCGCCGATGGCAACCCCGCGGCGGATGCGCACGCCCTCGTTCACCAGGCCTGACGCCACCCCGATCCGGTCGAGCGCTTCCAGCGACGGCGGATGGATGCCGATGGCACGGGAGTGGGTGTCGGGTTCCGTGCGGCGCTCCAGGACGCGGACCGACACGCCCTGCTGCAGCAGAAGGGCCGCCACGTACAGCCCCACCGGCCCGCCGCCCACCACGACGACGTCAATCACCACGAACGTTCCGGCTGAGGGTGAGGAGGTTGCGGAAGGGTACGCGGGGCGCAACGGCCCAGCCCGGGGGAGCGGCGGCCTGGAGTTCCGCGGTTGTGTAACTGCGGCGGATGGACGTCAGCCCGTCCGGCCTGATGAAGGAACCGCGGAACGGCCATGATGCTGCGTAGAACAGCGCATAGGCGGCGGGGCTCCGGCGGATGTCGTTATGGAAGACGCTGCCGCCGGACAGCAGCGCCGACTCGGCGAGGAACCGGGGCAGGTCCGCCGCGTCCAGGTGGTGCAGCACGTGGTTGGAGATGACGACGTCGTAGCGTTTTCCTTCGGTGGCCAGTTCAGCAGTGGATGCCTGCCGGAACGTCACTCCGTCGACGCGCCGGCGGCGCAGCGCGAACTCAAGGGCACGACGGTCCGGATCAATGGCGGTGATTTCCAGCCGCCGCCCGTCCCTGGCCGCCCACTCCGCCAGCAGCACCGCCACATCCCCGCCCCCGCAGCCGATGTCCAGCAGCGTTGTGACCCTGTCCGCTGAAAGGAGCGGCCGGAGGTGCGTCCGGTAGATTCCGCGCCATCCGGCCACGGCCCTGTTGACCACGGAAAATTGTGCGTAGGTGCGGTCCAGGCGGGCAGGATCACAGTCAGGGCGATCCATTTCCTCCACTGAGTGCGCGTCCCGCTCGCGCAGCATTCCGACGGCGGCCGTCACGTGCGTGGCCATCAGATGAGTGACGGCTCGGTCCGTGCTCCGGCATCCTCCGTCCCGGCGGATTTCCGGACGGCCGCGGGCGACGCTTCCGGCTGCAGTGCGCGCACCTTGGTGAACATCGCCGTTTCCACCGTGAGGCCCGGTCCGAAGGCCATCGAACAAATGCGTTCATCGCCCTCCTGCGGCGGGAGTCCGGCGATGTGTTTAAGGACAAAAAGCACTGTGGCACTGCTCATGTTGCCAAAGTTGCGTAGGGTTTCCCGTGCCGGCACAAGCTGCTCATCCGTGAGCTCAAGCCGGGACTGCACCTTGTCCAGGATGCTCCGCCCGCCGGGGTGGATAGCCCAGTGGGTGATGTCACGGTAGGGGAGTCCCCGCAAGGATTCGTCCCGCATAAGCAGCGGCTCAAGCGCGCCGATGATGTGGTCGTCAATGATGTGCGGGACGTAGTTGCCCAGCACCATCTCGAAACCCTCGTCGCCGATGTTCCACGCCATGGATTCCTCGCCGACGGGAGTGAGTACCGTTTCGAAGTGGTCCAGCTGCAACAGGGGCGTCCCGTCCGGAATGTCCCTGGCCGAGATGACTGCTGCTGCGGCGCCATCGGCGAACAGGGCCGAGCCCATGATGGTGTCAGGGTCGTTGGAGGTGCGGACGTGAAGGGAACAAAGCTCCGCGCAGACAACCAGGACAACGGCGTCCGGGTCTGCCTCGCAGAACGATTTGGCGGCGCGCAACGCCGGAAACGCCGCGTAACAGCCCATGAAACCGAGGTGGTAGCGCTGCACGGCCGGACTCAAACCCAGGGCACGGACGATTTTGTAGTCCGGCCCGGGGTTGAAGAATCCGGTGCACGAGACTGTCACGAGATGGGTCACGTCAGCCGCATCGATGCCGGCACAGGCATCCAGCGCCGCCCTGGCGGACTCTACGAAAAGCTTCGTGGCTTCGCGGCCGAAAATGTCGTTCCGGACTTTCGTGCTGGGACTCAGGACCAGGCCGGTATCCGGGTCGAAGAACTGCGGATCATCCGCACGGCTGTCTTTGGTGAGCTCGGTAACAGCCGTGTACCGGGTGTCGATGGCTGCGGAATCAAAGCAGGTGTTGACCAGCCGCGACCCCAGCCTGGTCAGCCCTGGCTGGGCGGCAAACACATCGCGGGCTTCAGACTGAATGAGTACGGTGGGCGGGACAGCAGTTTCCAGGGACCTCATGTAGACCGTCATGGTTCATTCTCAGTGAGCTTCGGGCTTAAGACAATGGTGGCTACCAAACGGTAGGGTTCCCCGGCTGATCGGCCGGAGCTGGTTAGATTGGATCGGGCGACGCCGACGGAAGCCGCAGCGGCTGCCCCGCATAACCGAGGGAGACACGATGAGCATGGCCACCCAGACCGACCCCCAGTCGCCGGCCCCGCACGTGGCCGACAGCCACGACCTGATCCGTGTGCAGGGCGCGCGGGAGAACAACCTCAAAGATGTCAGCCTGGAGATCCCGAAGCGCCGGCTGACGGTATTTACGGGCGTCTCCGGTTCGGGCAAAAGCTCCCTGGTGTTCGCCACGATTGCCGCGGAGTCGCAGCGGATGATCAACGAGACGTACAGCGCGTTCGTGCAGGGCTTCATGCCGACACTGGCGCGGCCGGACGTCGACCTGCTGGAAGGCCTGACCACCGCAATTATCGTGGACCAGGAACGGATGGGTGCCAACCCGCGCTCCACCGTGGGCACCGCCACGGACGCCAACGCGATGCTGCGCATCCTCTTCAGCCGGCTGGGGACACCGCATATCGGGCCGCCCACGGCATTCTCCTTCAACGTCCCGACGCGGAAGGCAAGCGGGGTGATGAGCACCGAGAAGGGCGGCAGGGTCGAGAAGAGCGTGGTGCAGAACGCGGTCTACCTGGGCGGCATGTGTCCGCGCTGCGAGGGCATGGGCTCGGTCTCCGATTTCGACCTCACGGCGCTCTACGATGACAGCAAGTCGCTCGGCGGGGGTGCCCTGACGGTCCCCGGCTACAGCATGGACGGGTGGTACGGCCGTATCTTCAGCGGTGCCGGCTTCGACATGGACAAGCCGATCGCGAAGTTCACCAAGAAGGAGCTGGACGACCTCCTCTACAAGGAGCCGACCAAGATCAAAGTCGAAGGCATCAACCTCACCTACGAGGGCTTGATCCCGAAAATCCAGAAGTCGATGCTTTCCAAGGACGTCGACGCGATGCAGCCGCACATCCGGGCCTTCGTGGAGCGTGCCATCACCTTTCAGGCCTGCCCCGAGTGCGACGGTACGCGGCTCAGCGCGGAGGCAAGGTCCTCGAAGATCCAGGGCAGGAACATCGCCGACCTGTGCGCGATGCAGATCAGCGACCTGGCCGGCTGGGTCCGTGACCTCAAGGAGCCGTCCGTGGCCCCGCTCCTCAAAGGGCTGCAGCACCTGCTCGACTCCTTCGCCGAAATCGGGCTGGGTTACCTCTCCCTGGACCGGCCCGCGGGCACGCTGTCCGGGGGAGAGGCGCAGCGGACCAAGATGATCCGGCACCTCGGCTCGTCCCTTACGGACGTTACCTACGTCTTTGACGAGCCGACGATCGGTCTCCACCCGCATGACATCGAACGGATGAACCAGCTGCTGCTGCAGTTGCGTGACAAGGGCAACACCGTGCTCGTCGTCGAGCACAAACCGGAAACCATCGACATCGCTGACCACGTTGTTGATCTCGGTCCCGGCGCAGGAACCGAGGGCGGCCACGTCTGCTTCGAGGGAAATGTGGAGGGGCTGCGGGGGAGTGACACCATCACCGGCCGCCACCTCGACGACCGGGCATCCGTAAAAAGCTCCGTGCGCACGCCGTCCGGCACCCTGGACGTGCGTGGTGCCTCCACGCACAACCTCCGGGATGTGAGCGTCGACGTTCCGCTCGGCGTGCTCTGCGTCGTGACAGGAGTCGCGGGGTCAGGCAAGAGCTCGCTGATCCAGGGCTCGGTGGCCGGGCGCGACGGCGTTGTGGTGATCGACCAGGGCGCCATCAAGGGCTCGCGCCGCAGTAACCCGGCGACGTACACGGGCCTTCTTGAACCCATCCGCAAAGCGTTCGCGAAGGCCAACGGTGTGAAGCCTGCCCTGTTCAGCTCCAACTCCGAGGGCGCCTGCCCCACCTGCAACGGCGCCGGCGTCATCTTCACGGAACTGGGTGTCATGGCCACTGTCGAGTCCGTCTGCGAGGACTGCGAGGGCCGGAGGTTCCAGGCGTCAGTCCTGGAATACGAACTGGGCGGGCGCAACATCGCTGAAGTGCTGGCAATGTCGATGACCGAAGCCGAGGAGTTCTTCGGCGCAGGCGAGGCACGGACGCCGGCTGCCCACAAGATCCTCGACCGGCTCGTCGACGTCGGACTCGGGTACCTGACGCTCGGCCAGCCGCTCACCACGCTGTCCGGCGGCGAGCGGCAGCGCGTCAAGCTGGCTACCCAGATGGCGGAGAAGGGCGACGTGTACGTTCTGGACGAACCGACCACCGGCCTGCATCTCGCCGACGTCCAGAACCTGCTGGGCCTGTTGGACAGGTTGGTGGATTCCGGCAAATCGGTAATCGTGATCGAACATCACCAGGCCGTCATGGCTCACGCCGACTGGATTATCGACCTTGGCCCGGGCGCCGGGCATGACGGCGGACTGATCGTCTTTGAGGGCACGCCGGCCCAGCTCGTCGCCGGGCGCTCGACGCTCACCGGAGAACACCTTGCAGCCTATGTCGGCGGTTGATCGGAGGCGGTGACTAAGGGTTCAGAAAGGCGGGTCCTTCCGCCTTCTGAGTTGCTTCCCAATAACGCCGATAATCTACATTATGTAAAGTAGAAGTTTTTCGACGAAAGGCCCCCACCCTCCGATCGACCTCGGATCCGCCCATCCGCTACCCAAGGAAAGACGGCACAAACAAACGAAGCCGACGCCGCTATGATGCGGTCGCACCATTTCCGGAGGCTGGATTGTTTCCGGCTTGGCTTGCGGAGGCGCTCAGAGGTAGCGCTTCCGCGGCACGGGCGTGGTTGTCGATGCCGTTCACCCAGGACTTGTCAGGAAAACGGCCCTGTTAGGCCCGATGTGAGCGTGTTGGCTCCGGCCGGCATCAGCCGATAGTCGCCGCTTCATCAAGGGTGTGCGGTTCGAAGTGCTCCAGCATTTCGCGCATGGCCTCGTAGCCCTGGGTAAAGGCGGACGAGGCCCGCCATACGTCGACCTGTTCAAGCGACTCCCAAGGGCCGGTACTGATGAACCTGTTGGGAACATCGCGATCGTGCATCAGGACGGCCTTCGCGCCGGGAAAATCCTCTTCGGTCTTCCGGGCGAGATCACGCCATGCCTGGACGAAATCATTTTCCCTGCCTGGTTTCACCAGCCAGATTCCGAGCGTGTAAACAGACATCGCGAAGGCCTCCAATCGCGTGCGGGGTAGGTATTCCCGATTATCTTCCCGCCGGCCGGAGCCGGGTAGGGCCACATGGCATGTGGTCCACTCCCCCGCGCCCGACCCGGGAGTCCGCTCCTTTCAGGTCCCGTCGATTTATTCAGGCCCCGTCGTAGGCGGCCTGCAGCTCGCTGATCACCAGTTTGCGCATTCCCAGCATTGCCTGCATGGCACGCTGGGCGCCCGCAGGATCCGGCCCGCCCAGCAACTGCCCCATGACGGAAGGAACCACTTGCCACGAAAGGCCGAACTTGTCCTTGAGCCAGCCGCACTGGCCCTCCGAACCGCCAGCCGTGAGTGCTGTCCAGTACCGGTCCACTTCTTCCTGTGAGGAGCAGTTGATGACAAAGGAAACAGCTTCAGTAAACGTGAACGCGGGCCCACCGTTAAGGCCCAGGAACTTCCGGCCTTCAATTTCGAATTCCACGGTCATCGCCTGGCCTGCGGGGCCGGGTCCAACGTCGCTATAACGGGCCACATTCAGGATTTTCGAGTCGTCAAAGACCGAGACGTAGAAGTCCGCGGCTTGCTCTGCCTGGCTGTCAAACCACAGGCAGGTGGTGATTTTTTCAGTCACGGGGTCCCCTCATCTCACTGGCTTCGCCGGAAAGGACTCCCGACGGCGGTCCTTCAGTTGCGTGTGCGAGCCTAGCGGCGGGTGATTCGCGGCACAATGGTCCGGCAGGCCGGCCGTTAACGCGGCAGCTGGCTGACCAGGCCAACGGTGTTCCCTTCGCTGTCGCGGATGAAAGCCATCCATTCGTCGGTTCCGGGCGGCCCCAGACGGTCATCTGCATGGCTGAAGATCACTTTGGGCTCCTCAATGATCTCCACTCCCCTGCCCCGGAGCCCGGACACTGATTCCCTGACGTCAGGCACAGCCAGATAAAGCAAGGCCGACGGCGCCCCGGCCTCGAGCAGCAACCGCACGCCGTCCAGGTCAAAGAAAAGGAGGCCCGGCGGATTGAATACTGCACGGGCTTCGACGCCGAGCAGGGCGGCGTAGAACTCCCCTGCCCGCGGGAGGTCGCTGGCGTGCTGCGCGATCTGGACAAGTCTCATGCTGCCGTCCGGTTTGTCGTTGCGGGATGAGTTGGGTGCAGTTGGGGCGCGACGGAACGCCCCGGCAAGGTTGTTGGCGGTGTTCCCGGTCATAGTCTAGAGCCGTCGACCCTGCGACGCCGGCTCACATCGGCTCGTCCCGGCACGAAACCGCAACTAGTGTGGAGGTATGCCTTCCCGCCCTAACCCGACACCCGTCCGCGCCGCCACCAGGAACGCGGCAGTACTTGCCGCCCTCGCCGATACCGTCCTGATCCTCGCGTTTGCAGCCATCGGCCGGGACGCGCACCAGCGCGGGGACGTGATCACCGGGGTCCTCTCGACGGCCTGGCCCTTTCTGGCCGGGGGTGCGATTGCCTGGCTTGCATTGAGGGTATGGCGGCGGCCGTTGCGCGTCTGGCCGGAAGGCATCGCTGTGTGGCTCGGCGCTGTGGCCCTGGGCATGGTTCTGCGGGCGGTGACCGGACAGACGGTGGTCTTGCCATTCGTCATCGTTGCCACGCTGAGCCTGGGCGTTTTCCTTGTGGGCTACCGGGTGATTGTGGCCGCTGCCGGCCGGCTCAAAGGACGCCGGCAGCTCCGCTGATTCACCCCCGATGTACTAGGCTGGCAGCACACAGCATCGCCCGCCGTTCCCCGCAGGGACGCACCCATCCGAAAGGTCAAGAGTGATCACCGCATTCGTCCTGATCAAGACAGACGCCTCCCGAATTCCGGAGACGGCAGAGGAAATTTCGGCGATTCCGGGCATCAGCGAAGTCTATTCCGTGACCGGGGAATGGGACCTGATCGCCGTGGCCCGGGTGGCGAAGCACGATGACCTGGCGGACGTCATTGCGGACAAGCTGTCCAAGGTGCCGGCGGTGGTCCACACCACGACCCACATCGCGTTCCGCGCCTACTCCCAGCACGACCTCGATGCGGCTTTCGCACTGGGCTTCGAGCAGTAAGCCCGGCCATTACGGCTAACCCCGGGTAAGGGCGACCCACTTTTCCAGCACGGCCGCCGCGGCACCGGAATCAATGGACTCTTCCGCCCGCTTCAACGCGGCCGCCATCCGGTCGGTGAGCGCGCCCTCGGCATCGACGTCGAACGCCACCAGGCCAGCGGCGGCATTCAGCAGGACGGCGTCACGGGCCGGGCCCGCCGCGCCGCTCAGGACATCACGGACGACGGCGGCATTGGCTTTCGCGTCGCCGCCGCGGAGCTCCTCCACTGTCGCGGCACGGATGCCCAGCACCCGGGGATCAAACGTCTGCTCCGTCACTTCGCCGTTCCGGATCTCCCAGACAGTGGACGGCCCGGTGGTTGTCAGTTCGTCCAGTCCGTCACTCCCCCTGAAAACCAGCCCGCGGCTTCCGCGCTTGGCCAGGACCCCGGCAACCAAGGGAGCCATCCTTGCGTTGGCGACACCAACCGCGGAAGCCTGAACCCGAGCAGGATTGGTCAGCGGGCCGAGGAAGTTGAACGCCGTGGGAATGGCAAGCTCCCGGCGCGGCACGGCCGTGTGCCGGAAAGAGGGGTGGAACACCTGGGCGAAGCAGAACGTGATCCCCGCCTCTTCGGCGTTGCGCGCAACGCGGTCGATGGGCAGGTCCAGCCGGACGCCGAGCGCTTCGAGGACGTCCGCTGATCCTGACGACGACGACGACGCCCGGTTGCCGTGCTTAACCACCTTTGCGCCCGCTCCCGCACAGACGAGTGCGGCCATGGTGGAAATGTTGACGGTGTTCAGCTGGTCACCGCCGGTGCCCACAATGTCCAGCTTCTCGCCGCCGATATCGACCGGATTCGCGTGCGCCAGCATGGCCTCGACAAGCCCGGCTATCTCGTCCACCGTCTCACCCTTTGACCGCAGCGCCACCAGGAACCCGGCGATCTGCGAAGGGGTGGCTTCCCCGGACATAATGGTGTCCATCGCCCATTCCGTATTGTCGGCCGTCAGGTCCGCGCCGTTGATCAGTGCCGAAATGAGCCGCGGCCAGGTGTTGCCCGCCGCCTGTGCAGATGCCTGTGAAGTCACCTCCTGATGCTATCGAGGCACCCGCCCTGATGACCAATGTGAACCGGCCCGGGAACTTTTCCGCGCGAATTCGCGTCTTTGTAGAAAAAGTCCGCGGAAATGGCGGTTTGCGTTGGGCAGGAGGAACTTTTACAGACATAATGTCTATGTGACATCTGCGACCCATGCCCCCAGTACCCCGGCGCACCCGACGCTGAACCGCCCGAATATGGTTTCCGTAGGAACCGTTGTCTGGTTGTCCAGTGAGTTGATGTTCTTCGCCGGTCTCTTTGCCATGTACTTCACACTCCGTTCGACGTCCGGACAGATGTGGGCCGAAGAGACAGCCAAGCTCAACTTCCCCTTTGCGCTCGTAAACACGATCGTCCTCGTGGCAAGTTCATTCACTTGCCAGATGGGCGTCTTCGCCGCTGAGCGGCTCCAGCCGCGCCGCGCCGGCGGCCCCCTTGCCTTCACGCGTTGGGGGATGAACGAATGGTTCACCCTCACGTTCATCATGGGCGCCTTCTTCGTTGCCGGTCAGGCGACTGAATACGCCATGCTCGTCTCGGAGCATGTGTCGCTCTCATCGAATGCGTACGGCTCGGCCTTCTACATGACCACCGGCTTCCACGGCCTGCACGTCATTGGCGGCCTCATCGCCTTCCTCTTCATCATCGGCCGTTCGTTTGCCGCCAAGAAGTTTGGTCACTTCGAAGCAACGTCCGCGATTGTCACCTCGTACTACTGGCACTTCGTCGACGTCGTGTGGATCGGCCTCTTCCTGGTCATCTACGTCCTCAGGTAGCCCCGACTTGACTCTTTTTCTACAAGAGGCAGAATTTCAAGAAGCGGCTCCCGGAGCCGACGCACGATCGAATAAAGGAACCACCACGTGAAGGCACTCTCGCAGAAGCGACGTCACCCACTGGCAGCCATTGCGCTGCTGCTGATGGGCCTCCTCCTCACTGGTGGGCTGTACGCCGTTGCCACCACCGTCAACGAGGCCAAGGCTTCCACCACCAGCTTCAGTGCGAACGACACTGAAGAGGGCGGGAAGCTTTTCGCCGCCAACTGCGCAACCTGCCACGGCATGGGTGCGAGCGGAACCAAGGACGGACCCTCACTTGTAGGCGTCGGTGCTGCCGCTGTTGACTTCCAGGTAGGCACCGGGCGCATGCCCATGCAGATGAACGGCCCGCAGGCTTACAAGAAGCCCGCACAGTTCAACGACGAACAGACCCACCAGCTGTCCGCTTACGTCGCTTCGCTCGGCCCCGGCCCGTCCATCCCCGAAGAGGGCCTCTTGGACGCACAAGGCAACGCCGCCGAGGGTGGCGAGCTCTTCCGGGTCAACTGCGCCATGTGCCACAACGCAGCGGCCGCCGGCGGCGCGCTCACCCGCGGCAAGTTCGCACCGGCCCTTGCTGATGTGTCCGAAAAGCACATCTATGAGGCCATGGTTACCGGACCGCAGAACATGCCGGTCTTCAACGACGCCAACGTCTCACCTGAAGGCAAGCGCGACATCATCACCTTCCTGAAGCAGATCGAAGCCAACGGTTCACCCGGCGGAGCCGATCTCGGCGCCCTGGGGCCGGTCTCTGAAGGTCTGTTTGTCTGGATCGCCGGCCTGGGCGTCATCATCGCCTTCACCATCTGGCTGACGTCCCGGACGTCCTAGCGACGTCCGCAACTGTAAGAACTCCTGCTGACGAGTCAGCAGTATGGAATTGAAAACTAACCCGGCACTGGCCGGGACGAGAGAAGGATGAGGCGAATTATGGGCAACCATAGTGACGGCAGTCCGAACCACTCGGGCACCGTAGCTACGGCTGGTCAGAATGAGGTGGAGAAGTTCCAGGATCCTGGAATTCCCCCGCATCGTTTGCGCCTGGCTGACACGGACCCGAAGGCCGCAAAGCGTGCAGAACGGCAGGTTGCCGTCCTCTTCGGCAGCTCGGTCGTGGGCACCGTGATCTTCCTGGTGGCGTACTTCGCCATCGATCTTGGACCCGACTCCACGATCGCCACCATCCGGCTGCAGAATGCCCTGCTGGGCATCGGCACCGCCTTTGCCATGCTCGGCATCGGCACCGGCATTGTCCATTGGGCCAAGGCCCTCATGCCGGACCACGAGGTCTCGGAAGAGCGCCACGCCATCCGCACCGAAGAAGACCGCCAGGCGGCCGTCCGAATCGTTGACGACATCGTCGAGGAAACCGGGATCAAGCGCCGGCCGCTGATCCGCAACACCCTCCTCGGCGCCGTAGCGTTGGCTCCGCTGCCTGCACTGGCCGTCTTCGGTGACCTCGGTCCCCGCCCGGACGACAAGCTTGCACACACCATGTGGGCCCCGCAGGAAGGCAAGCTCAAGCGCCTCACCCGCGACCCGGACGGTACGCCCATCAAGGCGTCGGACGTCACCATCGGCTCGGCCTTCCACGTGATTCCGGAAGGCCTGAACGAACTGCATGAAGGCAAGCTGAACGAGAAGGCCAAGGCCGTCGTCCTGCTCATGCGCCTGAACCCCGAGTCCCTCAAGCCCTCTGCGGGCCGCGAGGACTGGAGCTACAACGGCATCGTTGCCTACTCGAAGATCTGCACCCACGTTGGTTGCCCTGTTGCCCTGTACGAGCAGCAGACCCACCACCTGCTGTGCCCGTGCCACCAGTCGACCTTTGACCTGACCCAGGAATGCAAGGTTATCTTTGGCCCGGCCAGCCGGCCTCTCCCCCAGCTGCCCATCGCAGTTGACGCCGAGGGCTACCTGGTCGCTACGAGCGACTTCAAAGAACCCGTAGGACCGAGTTACTGGGAGCGTGATGAGCATGAGCGCAACATCAACAGCTAATGCCCCCGCCTTCGTCGCCAAAACCAAGGGCGGCCGCATTACCGACTTTGTTGACCAGCGCGTCGGCGGTTCGGGCATCCTCCGCGAATTTGGCCGTAAGGTCTTTCCGGACCACTGGTCGTTCATGTTCGGCGAAGTGGCCCTGTACTCCTTCGTCATCCTTCTGCTCTCCGGCACCTTCCTGACGTTCTTCTTTGATCCGTCCATGGCGGAGACGCACTACGACGGCTCGTACACGCCGCTGAAGAACGTCGAAATGTCCGTCGCCTACAGCTCATCGCTGGATATCTCGTTTGATGTCCGCGGCGGCCTGTTCATGCGCCAGGTGCACCACTGGGCCGCACTGCTGTTCGTGGCTTCCGTCTCCGTGCACATGCTGCGCGTGTTCTTCACCGGCGCGTTCCGTAAGCCCCGCGAACTGAACTGGGTGGTGGGCGGCGTCCTGCTCATCCTCTCGATGGCGGCAGGCTTCACCGGCTACTCGCTCCCCGACGACCTGCTCTCCGGCAACGGCCTGCGGATCATCGACGGCGTCATCAAGTCGATCCCTGTCATTGGTACCTACATCTCGTTCTTCCTCTTCGGCGGCGAGTTCCCCGGTACGGTCATCATCAGCCGGCTCTACATGCTGCACATCCTCCTGGTACCGGCGCTGATCCTGCTGATGATCGTGATTCACCTCTTCATGGTGGTTGTTCACAAGCACACGCAGTACCCCGGCCCGGGCCGCAACGACGGCAACGTCGTCGGCTACCCCCTTGGCCCGGTTTACGCGGCCAAGGCCGGCGGCTTCTTCTTCATCGTGTTCGGTGTTGTCGCCCTCATGGCGGCTTTCTTCACCATCAACCCGATCTGGAACTACGGCCCTTACGACCCCTCCCCGGTTTCCGCAGGCACGCAGCCTGACTGGTACATCGGCTGGGTTGACGGCGCCCTGCGCCTCATGCCTGGTGTCATCGGCGACTTCCACTTCGAGTACGTCATCTTCGGCCAGGTCCTCACCCTGAACGTGCTGCTACCGGCCCTGGTACCTGCCGGCCTCGTCTTCACGGTGCTGTTTATGTACCCGTGGATCGAACGCTGGATCACCAAGGACGACCGCGAGCACCACGTTCTGGACCGCCCGCGCAACGCTCCCACCCGGACCGCAATCGGCATGGCCGGCTTCACCTTCTACTGCGTGATGTGGGCCGCCGCTAGCTCGGACCTCATTGCAACGCACTTCCACGTTGCTCTGAACGATGTCACCTACTGGCTGCGCGCACTGTTCTTCATCGGCCCGGTCATCGCGTTCGTCGTGACCAAGCGCGTCGCCCTGGCGCTTCAGCGCAAGGACCGTGAAATCGCCTTGCACGGCCGCGAAACCGGCCGAATCGTCCGGTTGCCGCACGGTGAGTTCATTGAGGTCCACGCGCCGCTGGATGACTACAAGCGCTACAAGCTGGTGGGCTTCGAGTCACCGGTGCCGTTGCCTGCGGTTCCGAACGAACACGGCGTCGTAACCCGCAAGGAAAAGCGCCGTGCGGCGCTCTCGCGCTGGTTCTTCGAGGACAGGGTCGCACCTGCTTCGCCGGCTGAGCTCGAGGCTGCCCACGGGCACCACGGCCAGCACGAAGCGGTGGAGACGGCCGAGGGACAGAAGACCCTCAGCCACTAGCTCATAGTTTGACAGCATTACAGAAGAGGCCCGGTCCGCATGGACCGGGCCTCTTCTGTGTCCCCCCTATGGATTCCGGTAGCCGGAGGCGTAGTTGCGCGTAGGACGGACGCCGGGACGCTGCAGCGGCACCCAGAGCTTGTAGCGGTCTGCCCGGTAGTAGGACACCGAGTAGTCCACCATGGAGCGGGCAACGAAGGCGTGCCTCTGGATCTTCAGCAGCGGCGATCCGACCTCCACGTTGAGCAGCCTGGCTGTTGACGGGGAGGCCGCCGTGGCCTCAATCATGTCCTCCCCCCACTCCATGACCAGGCCAAAGCGCTCACTCAGGACGTTGTACAGCGAGGTGGGTGGTTCGCCGTCGAGCAGGCCTGGCACGCGATGGGCGGGAATGAAGTTCTCGTCCACGCTCATGGGCTCGTTGTCGGCCAGCAGCAGGCGCCTGAAGCGCACCAGGGGCGTTCCCTCGTCCAACTGAAGCTCCCGGGCCAGGAACGCACTCGCGCCGATCTGTTCGAAGCTGAGCACCTTGGCGGCAGGGACCATGCCACGGCGCTGCATTTCCTCGCTGTAAGAAGTCAGTTTGACCTGCAGGTCAAGCTTTGGTTTCCGGACGAAGGTGCCCAGACCCACCACCCGTTCAATGACCTCCTCGCCTACCAACGCATCGATCGCCTGGCGGACCGTCATGCGGGCCAGGCCGAATCTCTCGGCGAGGTCACGCTCCGAGGGCAACGACGAGCCGGGCGGACAGGAGGCGGTGATGTGTGCGCGCAGAAGTTCCCGCAGCTGGACGTAGATGGGCGTCCCGCTGTCGCGGTCGATCTCCCCTACCATCCTGCTCGCGTCAGAGGCCGCCATGGCCGCGATCCAGATCTACATTCATGTTTTAAGGGTAGAGCAACAAGAGGGCAGGTCTAGACCACCCCGACGGCGGTTTCAGCCGCCGGATGTAGCGGCACTACGCTTGTTCAGGAATGCAGTCGTGACGGCCGAGACCCGTCGGAACAAAGGAGTCCTGTTGCCAGTGCGCAAGGCAATCGTTCAATCACCCATAGGCCTGCACGCGCGGCCGGCCGCTGTCTTCGTCCGGGCTGTTACGGAATCCGGCCTGCCGGTCAGAATCGGAAAAAGGGGAATCGTGCCCGTCGATGCACGGTCCCTGCTCGAAGTCATGACAGCCGATTTCCATTGTGGCTGTGAAGTGGAACTCTCAGTTGATCCCGAGGCGCTTCCTGCCCGCTACAGCGTTGAATCCGCCGAGGCGGCACTGGACGGCCTGACGCTTCTGCTGGAGGCAGGCGCGGCCGCCTGAGGCCTTACGAACGGCCTCAAGCCGGCCCTGCCCCTCCCAGCGCGCCACGGTAGGAAACGCGTCCTACCGTGGCTAAGCGCAAACAACGACGGCGGGCCCCACCGAATGGTGGGGCCCGCCGTCGTTGTGAACAGTGCTTAGGCGCTAGTGTGCGTGATCGCCGCGGCTGTATTCGTAGACCCAGCCGACGAGGGCGATGACGGCCAGGCCGCCGGCGATGAACGTGACCCAGAATCCTACGGCCAGGCCGAGGAATCCACCTGCGCAGGACAGGCCCAGGACCAGCGGCCACCAGCTCCAGGGGCTGAAGTGGCCCTGCTCGCCTGAACCTTCGTGGATCTCGGCGTCGTTGCGGTCCTCAGGACGCATGCCCACGCGCTTGCCGGTGAACCCAAGGTATGCACCGATCATGCCGGCGAGGCCGCCAACGAGAAGGATACCGAGGATGCCGACCCACTCAGACCAGTTGGTCAGGAATCCGTAAACCAGGGAGACCGGTACGAAGAAGAAGACTCCGGCTCCAAAAATCCATGATTCGATCTTCACTTGGCGGTGTCCTTCTGATCTGCGTTGCCCAGCACGGACGCTGCCGGTGCCGGTGATTCAACGGTGTGCGACTGTGCGAGCTCCGGGTGGTGGAGGTCCAGTGCCGGACGCTCCGAACGGATGCGGGGCAGCGACGTGAAGTTGTGGCGCGGCGGCGGGCAGGAGGTTGCCCACTCGAGCGAAGCACCGAAGCCCCAGGGATCGTCCACCTCAACCTTTTCGTTGCTGCGCCAGGTGATGTACACATTCCAGAAGAACGGGATCAGCGAAGCGCCCAGCACGAACGAGGAGATCGTGGAGAACTGGTTCATCCAAGTGAAATTGTCCTGCGGCATGTAGTCCGCGTAACGGCGGGGCATGCCTTCGACACCCAGCCAGTGCTGGATCAGGAAGGTTCCGTGGAAACCGAGGAACAGGAGCCAGAAGTGGATCTTGCCCAGGCGCTCGTTGAGCATCTTGCCGGTCCACTTCGGCCACCAGAAGTAGAAGCCGGCGAACATCGCGAACACCACGGTGCCAAACACCACGTAGTGGAAGTGGGCCACCACGAAGTAGGAATCCGATACGTGGAAGTCAAGCGGCGGTGACGCGAGGATGATGCCCGTCAAACCACCGAACAGGAAGGTTGCCAGGAAGCCGATGCTCCAGAGCATGGGCGTTTCGAAAGTGATGGAACCCCGCCACATGGTGCCGATCCAGTTGAAGAACTTCACGCCGGTAGGTACGGCGATCAGCATCGTCATAAAGGAGAAGAACGGCAGGAGGACCGAGCCGGTGACGTACATGTGGTGTGCCCACACCGTCACGGACAGAGCCGCGATGGCAATGGTTGCGTACACGAGGCCCTTGTAGCCGAAGATGGGCTTGCGGCTGAAGACGGGGAAGATCTCGGAGACGATGCCGAAGAACGGCAGCGCGATGATGTACACCTCGGGGTGGCCGAAGAACCAGAACAGGTGCTGCCAGAGGACTGCGCCGCCGTTCTCGGGATCGAAGATGTGTGCTCCGAAGCGACGGTCGGCACCAAGGGCGAACAGGGCAGCTGCGAGTGGCGGGAAGGCCATCAGGACCAGGATTGCCGTAACCAGCGTGTTCCAGGTGAAGATCGGCATGCGCCACATGGTCATGCCCGGAGCGCGCATGCAGATGATGGTGGTGATGAAGTTGACCGCACCGAGGATGGTACCGAAGCCGGAGAGCGCGAGGCCGAACACCCAGAGGTCACCGCCGACGCCGGGGCTGAACGTGGTGTTGGACAGCGGCGCGTACGCGAACCAGCCGAACGAAGCGGCACCCTGCGGGGTGATGAAGCCGGACACGGCGATCGTGGAGCCGAAGAGGAAGAACCAGAAGGCCAATGCGTTCAGTCGCGGGAAGGCGACGTCGGGTGCACCGATCTGCAGGGGCATGATGACGTTGGCGAAGCCTGCGAACAGCGGGGTCGCAAACATCAGCAGCATAACGGTTCCGTGCATGGTGAACAGCTGGTTGTACTGCTCTTTGGTCTGCAGGATCTGCATTCCGGGCTCGAAAAGCTCGGCTCGGATCAGCAGCGCCATCACGCCGCCGAAGCAGAAGAACACGAAGGACGAGATCAGGTACATGTACCCGATGGTCTTGTGGTCGGTCGAAGTGATCCAGTTGACGACGATGCGTCCCTTGGACTTCGGAACAACGGGACTTTCGAGGATCCCGGCGGATTGAGTGTACGTAGCCACGTCGCTCCCCTTACTTAATTTCGTTCAGGTTCGGGTTGCGGTCGTACTCTTCGCCGAGCAGGCCGGTGTTGCCGTCCTGTCGCAGCTGGTCCATGTGCGCCTGGAACTCCGTTTCGGAGACAACCTTCACGCGGAACAGCATTTCGGAGTGGTATTCGCCGCAGAGTTCGGCACATTTGCCGTCGTAGGTGCCCTCTTTGGTGGGGGTAAACCGGATGTAGTTCGTCTTTCCCGGGATCATGTCGCGCTTCTGCAGGAAGGCGGGGACCCAGAAAGAGTGGATAACGTCGCGGGAGTTCAGCTCGAGGTCAACAGACTTGTTGACGGGGAGGTACAGGGTGGGCAGCTTTTCCTTGTCCACTTCAGCACCGGTGAGGTGCGCCTGGACGCCTGCTTCGTGGACGTCTTCGGTGATGACGTCGCCCTGCTTGTAGTTGAAGTCCCAGGCCCACTGCTTGCCGCGGACGTCCACAACGACGTCGGCCGGCTCGGAGCGGTTGTCGATGGCCTGCTGGTCCCGGTCGGTGAAGTAAAAGAACACCAGGACCATGAACAGCGGGATGGTCAGGTAGAAGACCTCGAGGGGAAGGTTGAAGCTGGTCTGCCGCGGGAACCCGACGGTGCCCTTGCGGCGGCGGTAGGCCACGATGCACCAGACCATAAGTCCCCAGGTAATGATGCCGACGACCAATGCGGCTATCCATGAGTTGACCCAGAGGTCCATGATGCGGTCAGTGTGATTGGTGGTGCCACGCTCGGTGGGCAACCAGCCTCTCTGTACCTCTGGTGAACATCCAGTCAAAGCCAACGCGCCGGCTAGTGCCAAGCCAGTGATCGTAGTGATCTGTTTGCGTCGGCTGCCGGTTCGGTTCTGCGAACTCACAGACGGCCCTTCCTACTTGTTGCTGTTGCCCGGGCCGTAGATGGCTCCCCGGGCACACTAAAAGTTTTACTACTCGATGTAGAGCTTACCGCTCCCCGGGGGTTTTCGCTCACATGTCGGCACCGTGCGTCGGCACCGGTTTTCACCGGTGCCGAAAGCAAGCTGTCATGGGGCAAAAGAGCCAGGTTAGTGGAAAGAATCTCCGCAGGCGCAGGAGCCGCCGGCGTTGGGGTTGTCAATGGTGAAGCCCTGCTTCGAGATGGTGTCTTCGAAGTCGATGCTGGCGCCGCTGAGGTACGGGACGCTCATCTTGTCGACAACGACCTCGACGCCGTCGTAGTCACGTACGGCATCTCCGTCGAGCAGCCGCTCATCGAAGTAGAGCTGGTAGATCAGCCCGGAGCAACCGCCCGGCTGGACAGCAACGCGCAGACGAAGGTCGGTGCGGCCTTCCTGCTCCAGCAGGCTGCGGACCTTGCCCGCGGCGACGTCGGTCAGCTTGACCTCGTGCGTGGGCAGTTCTTCGCTGGCGGTGCCGGTGGCTGCGGCGCTGTTTTCATTGGTTGTAGTGCTCATTGGCCTACCTTCTTACGACGGTGGTGGCGACTCGGCTTGCGCGTTGCCCGCCCCTACGGAAACGGTATGGGCTATAGCTACATGCTACGTCGATCCTGCGTGTAGCTCTAACTCCTGGCGTAACCGTGGCCATACCCTGAATGTTCCCTGGCGACTCCGGAACAGACCCGCCAGGGAACGTGGGGCCACTGCGCTGCCGCTCCCGGCGTCAGGCAAGACCCTCATGGTTGAGCCGGGCAATGAGGAGGGCTTCAGCCACCACCGCATTGCGGAAGTCCTCCAGGTGCAGAGACTCATTGGCGCTGTGGGCCCTGGAATCGGGGTCCTCGACGCCGGTAACCAGGATCTGCACGTCCGGGTAGACCTCCGTAAGGTCCGCGATGAAGGGAATCGAACCACCGATGCCCATTTCGACCGCCGGAACGCCCCAGGCTTCCCCGAGGGCCCACATTGCCATTCCGGCGGCCGCGGAACCCGTGTCGGTCAGGAAGGAGCTTCCACTCTCCCCCGGGGTGAAGACCACCTTGGCGCCGAACGGTGCATTGGACTCAACATGGTTCCGCACGGCGGCCATGGCATCGGCCGGGTCCTGGCCCGGAGCCAGCCGCAGGCTGAACTTCGCCCGAGCCCTCGGCAGCAGGGTATTAGAGGCAACGTCCACGGCGGGAGCATCGAAGCCGATGATCGACAGCGCCGGCTTGGTCCACAGCCGGGAGGCGATGGTACCGCTGCCGGCGAGGCGCACTCCGTCCAGCACGGACGCGTCGGCCCGGTATTCCGCCTCCGTCAGGTCGACAGAGACGTCGTCCCTGCTGACGAGGCCTTTCACAGCGACGTTTCCTTCGTCGTCGTGGAGGGTGGCGATCAGGCGCGAAAGCAGCGTGGGCGCATCGAGGACTGCGCCGCCGAACATTCCGGAGTGGACGGCGTGCTCCAGGACCTGTACCTCAATGGTCCCGTCCACCAGGCCGCGCAGGCTCGTGGTCAGGGCCGGAATGCCCACTTTCCAGTTGCTGGAATCCGCTACCACGATGACGTCGGCGCGCAGCAGTTCGCGGTGCGTTTCCAGGAACGTGCGGAAGGTGGGCGATCCTGCCTCCTCCTCGCCTTCGAAGAAAAACGTCACACCCAGTCCCAACTCGTCGGCCAGTACCTCGGTGACGGCGGCATACGCGGCTATATGGGCCATGATGCCGGCTTTGTCATCGGCCGCTCCCCGCCCGTAAAGCCGGCCGTCGCGTTCGACGGCGGTGAACGGTTCGGTCTCCCAAAGCGCCAGGTCCCCGGTGGGCTGGACGTCATGGTGGGCGTACAGCAGAATGGTCGGCTTTCCCTCGGCAGCGGTACGTCGTGCCACGACAGCCGGTCCGCCCGGCGTGCCGTCCTCTTTGTTGCAGCGCAGGATCCGGACGTCAGCAATTCCCGCAGCCCGCACCAGCTCCGCCACGGCCTCCGCGCTGCGGTCCAGCGGGGCAGGATCGAAGCTGGGCCAGGCGACGCCCGGGAGCTTCACGAGATCTTTCAGCTGCCCAACGGTGGTGTCGAAGGACTCATGTACAGCCCGGCGCAGGGCTTCGACGCCGATCCCGTCGATTCCTGCGCTGATTTTTTGCGGGGTCCCCGCCGGTGATGAAGTCATGGCCAAAACCCTACCTGTGTCCGTGACCACAGGAAACACTTCGGAACCGCCCGCCGGCTCCCCCGGTTCGCCGCCGCCTGACCCGCGCGACACATGAAATTCCGCCTCCCCGTGCAGGGTATTCTTTAGGGGTGTTTGGACGTAAAAAAGAAGCGCCAACGGCGCAGGACGTAGTTGACCAGCAGGCAGCCGAGGCCTTGGCCCGGCAGGACGCAGCCCTCGGCAAGGGCGCGCCCACGCCCAAGCGCAAAGCACAGGAAGCCGCGCGGAAGCGTCCCCTGGTGCCGGAAGACCGAAAGGCCTCCAAGGCAGCCGAGCGGGCGGCCGTGCAGGAACAGCGGATCAAGATGCGCCAGGCCCTGGACACGGGCGACGAAAAGTTCCTGCCCCTTCGGGACAAGGGCCCGCAGAAGCGCTACGCACGCGATTACGTGGATGCCCGCTTCAGCCTGGGCGAGTACCTGATGTTCGGTGCCTTGTTGTTCGTGGTCATCTCGCTGCTGGTCCCTTCCACCAGCGAAGCGATGATCTACGTCCTGGGCGGCTTCTGGGTGATGTTCCTGGCCGTTTTTGTTGACGTCTTCATCCTGTCCCGCAAGCTGCGCAAGCGCCTCACGGAGAAGTTTGGCGAGGTGGAACGCGGAACTGTCTGGTACGGGTCCATGCGCTCACTCCAGTTCCGCCGCCTGCGCCTTCCCAAGCCGCTCGTCAAGCGCGGAGAATTCCCCGCCTAATCAAGGCAATAAGAAGCCCCCGGCAGTTCACCAACTGCCGGGGGCTTCTTTGTCGTCGGGCGCTTTCGCGGAAATGCCGGTTACCGGCGGGAGGGGTGTTTGGCCAGCTGCCGGTTGATCCGCGCGGCCCAGAACGGACCCTCATACAGGAACGCCGTGTAGCCCTGCACCAGGGTGGCACCGGCATCGAGCCGTTCCTGGACATCCCTGGCGTCCTCCACTCCGCCGACGGACACGAGCGTGAGCGAGCCGCCGGTTGCGTCCTTGAGGCGGCGCAGCACTTCCAGGGACCGTGCCTTCAGCGGGGCCCCGGAGAGGCCGCCGGGCCCGCAGTCCCGGATTTTTGCCGGATCGGAGGTGAGCCCCTCCCGGCCGATCGTGGTGTTGGTGGCGATGATTCCGTCCAGCTTGAGGTCCAGGGCGAGTTTCGCAACATCGTCAATGTCCTCGTCCGTGAGGTCCGGGGCGATCTTAACCAGCAGCGGAACGTGCCTGCCGGCGGCCTTGTCCGCTTCCTCTCCCACCGCTTTGAGCAGGGGGCGGAGGGTTTCGACGTTCTGGAGCAGGCGGAGACCCGGCGTGTTGGGTGAACTGACGTTGACCACGAGGTAATCGGCTGCCGGTGCAAGGCTCCGGGCGCTGACCAGGTAGTCGCTGGCTGCGTCCTCGAGCTCCACCACCTTGCTCTTGCCGATGTTGACGCCGATCACCGGACGGACCCCCGGGTGGCGGCGCTGCAAGGCGGCCCGCGCGGACTTCAGCCGGGGGGCCACGGCGGTGGCGCCGTCGTTGTTGAATCCCATCCGGTTGATAACTGCCTTGTCCTCGACGAGGCGGAAGAGCCGCGGCTTTTCGTTCCCGGGCTGGGCCTGCCCGGTGATGGTGCCGACCTCCACGTGGCCGAACCCGAGTTCGGTCAGCGCTTCAATGCCGTGCCCTTCCTTGTCAAAGCCTGCGGCGAGCCCGAAGGGTGAAGGAAAGGTAATGCCGAAGGCAGTGGTCTGGAGCGACGGCGCCGGTGCCGTGAATTTGGCGAGCACCCTGCCCGCCCCTGAGCTGTGGGCCAGCCTGATGGCACGGAAGCCGATCTTGTGGGCGCGTTCGGCGTCCATCCATGAAAAGGCCAGGCGAAAGAAGGTGGGATATACGCGCATGAGTCCAGTTTTCCGGTTCAGGCTCCGCAGACCAAACCGGCGCGCACGCCGGCGGGCGGTGTGACGCGCTTCGCGGGCACGGCCGGTGTATTCGCCGCTGAAGCAAGCGTTGTCTAGGCTGATCAAATGGAGTGGCACACAGATATCCTGGGTGACGATTTTGAAGCCTGTACCTACCAGGCCACAGGCGGCGACGGCGTGGAGCGCACGGCTACCCTTGTGCGCCACGTTCCCCAAGGCGAGGCTGACGGGCCGGGCGGTTCCGGACCCCGGCCCCTCCCCCGCCGCGCCATTCTCTTCCTGCACGGCTGGAGCGATTACTTCTTTAACGTGGAGCTCGCCCGGTTCTGGTCAGGGAAGGGATTCGAGTTCTTTGCCCTCGATATGCACAACCACGGGCGGAGCCTGCAGGCCGACACCCATGGCGGCTACGTGGCCGACCTCGATGACTACGACGCCGAAATCAGCAAGGCAATTGACATCATCGGCTCCCTCTGGCCGGAGCACGCCGGCAAGCCGCCGCTGACCTTGATGGGACACTCCACCGGCGGCCTCATCGCCGCACTGTGGGTGAGCCGTCATCCGGGAGTGGCTTCCCAGCTGGTCCTCAACAGCCCCTGGCTGGAAATGCACGGCAGTTCACTGGTCCGGCGTGCCGCCAGGTCCATGGTGGGACCGCTGGCACGGTACCGTCCGGAGGCTGTGCTGCGGCTGCCGGAGCGCGGCTTCTATTGGCGGAGCATCAGCAGCGAGGCTGAGGGTGAGTGGACCCTGGACAACAAGTACCGGCCGCCCCTGGCTTTTCCCGTGCGGGCCGGCTGGCTCAGTGCGGTCCTGGCCGGGCATTCCCGGGTGGCCCGCGGACTGCGGATCGACATCCCCATCCTGGTGCTCCTGTCCGGAGCCAGCGCGAACGGCATGTTCTGGACCGAGGCGATGCGACGGACCGACGCCGTGCTGGACGTGAACACGATCGCCATCCGGGCCATGGCCCTCGGCCGGACGGTCACCCTTGAAAGGATCGACGGCGCCCTCCACGACGTCTTCCTGTCTCCGCCCCACGTCCGGGCGGACGCATACGCGCGGCTGAACCGCTGGATCAGGGGCTACGTCCTGGACGACGGCGGCGAGGAGTGAAAGCGGCGGAGCCGGAGGCACCTTCCTGGCAGCCTGATCGGCTCGGGGAAGGGTTCGAGACCCTGGAGCTGCCCCTGGCCGACGACGATGAAGGCATGGTGTGTGCCACGCTGGTCCGGTACGTCCCGGCGGTTACGGCCGGTCCGCCGGCCTTCCTCTCGGCGCTGCGCAATACGGTCTTCCGGACCCTGGAGTGGCCGGCCACGGACGGCCGGGAACCCGACGGTGCAGCCCGCCCCGGAGTAGTCCTCTACCTTCACGGCTGGGCGGATTACTTCCTGCAGTCCGAACTTGCCAGGTATGTCGGTGCGCACGGACTCCACTTCTATGCGCTGGACCTCCGCAAGTACGGCCGGAGCCTGCGCGACTGGCAGACGCCCGGCTACACCACGGACCTGGGCGTCTACGATGAGGACATTTCGGCCGCGATCGAGGCAATCAGGGCGGACGTGGCAGGACGTACCGGCCTGGCCACGGATCCCGCGGTCCACATGCTGGCACATTCACTGGGCGGGTTGATCGGGGCACTCTGGGCGGACCGGCACCCGGCCGCGCTCGAGACACTGATCCTCAACGCGCCATGGCTGGAGCTCCAGGGCAGCAGCCTGATCCGGAACATTGCCATGCATCTCGTGGAACCGATCGCACGCACGGACCCGCGTCGGCCGTTCCGTTTTCCGGAAATGCCGGGCTATTGGCAGAGCGTCAGCGATCAGGCCCACGGCGAGTGGTTCCTGGATCCGCAGTGGCGCCCGACGGCGTCGTTCCCTATCCGTGCGGGCTGGACCCGGGCCGTCCTTGCCGGGCATGCAGCCGTGGAACGGCGCCTGGACATCGCGGCGCCGGTTCTGGTGATGCTCTCGGACCGCACCAGAATCCAAGCTGAGTGGTCTGAAGAGCTGATGGTCGCGGACGCTGTGATCGACGTGGAACAGACCGCGCGCCGGGCGCTGGGCCTGGGTCGCCGGACGTCCGTGTTCCGCTACCCCCGGGCGATCCACGACGTTTTCCTTTCACGCCGGGAGGTGCGGCAGGAAGCCTACCGCGACCTGGTGGACTGGCTCAGTTCGCATCCGGGCTGACCGCTTATCAGGACTCCACGGACTCCACCGGCCGGGATGCGTCCTCCGGGCCGGGCCGGGCAGCATCCACGGCCCCGCCATACCGGCGGTCCCGCCCGGCATAGATTTCGACGGCGTCCCACAAGGTGCGGCGATCGACGTCGGGCCAGAGCGTGTCCATGAAGACAAACTCCGCATAGGCCGACTGCCACAGCATGAAGTTGGAGAGACGCTGCTCGCCGGAACTGCGGAGGAAGAGGTCGACGTCGGGAAGGTCCGGCTCGTCCAGGTACTTCTGGATGGTCTTTTCGGTGATCGAACCCGGCTTGAGCCTGCCGGCCGCGACGTCTTCGGCAATGGCCGAGACGGCATCCGCAATTTCGGCACGGCCGCCGTAGTTAACACACATGGTCAACGTGCACGTGCTGTTGGCCCGGGTGTACTCCTCCGCCTCTTCCAGTTCACGGATCACCGAACCCCACAGCCTGGGCCGGCGTCCCGACCAACGGATCCGCACGCCCCACTCGTCCAGCTGGTTCCGCTGGCGTCTTAGCACGTCTTTGTTAAATCCCATCAGGAAGCGGACTTCCTCCGGGGACCGCCGCCAGTTCTCCGTAGAGAAGGCGTATACCGTGACGTACTTGATGCCCAGCTCAATGGCGCCCGCGACGACATCCAGCAGCGCCGGCTCCCCCGCTTTATGGCCCTCGATCCGGGGCAGCCCGCGCTGGTTGGCCCAGCGGCCGTTGCCGTCCATGACGATCGCCACATGCTGCGGGATGAATTCCGCGGGTATCGACGGCGGCACGGCCCCGGAGCTGTGCGGATACGGCGCAATCACAGGCTCTGTCCGTTGCCGGACGGGGGTTTTCTTCTTTCCAAGGGCCACTGTCAGCTACGCTCCACGTGTTTGAGTGATTTCAGCACCCGTTCAAGATGCCATTGCAGATAGCTGGCCACCAAACCGGCAGCCTCCCGCCGGTGAAGCGCCAGGGACGCATCCGCGGTCGTCCAGTCCCCTGTCAGCAGTGCCCCGAGCAGGAAGACTGTTTCCGCCGCGGGTGCAGGTGATCCCGGCGGACGGCAATTGCTGCACACCATGCCGCCCAGCGGCGCCGAAAAGGCCGTGTGCGGACCGGGCGCGCCGCAGCGGGCGCACACCGTGAAGCTCGGCGCCCACCCCCCGGTGGCCAGTGCACGCAGGAGGTAGGAGTCGAGGATGAGTTCAGGGGTGTGCTCGCCCCGGCTGAGCGAGGCAAGGGCTCCCACCAGCAGGTTGTACTGCGCGGTTCCGGCCTCGCCGTCCACATCCGTGAGCTTCTCGGCGGTCTCCGTCATGGCCGCCGCCACCGTATAGCGGCCGTAGTCGGCCGCGATGTTGCCGCCGTAGGCACCCTTGGCCACCGCCTGGGTCACGACGTCCAATGTCCGCCCGGAAATTAGCTGCAGGTCCGCCACCATAAAAGGTTCCAGGCGGGCGCCGAAGCGGCTGCTGGTGCGGCGCACTCCCTTGGCCACCGCACGGACCTGGCCATGGTGTTTCGTCAGCAGCGTGATGATCCGGTCCGCTTCGCCCAGCTTGTGGGTACGCAGCACCACGGCATCGTCACGGTACGCGCGGGCAGAAAAGGAGGATTGTTGGGCCACAGTTAATCTTCGCACTGACCTTCAGGAAAACGCGGCTGCTGCGCCCCCGGAGTGGTCCGGAGGCGCAGCGCGCCAGTGGTTCGGCTGATTGGCCTAGGCCTGCGCGTCCCGGATGGCACGGTTGACGGCCGAAATGACGGCCTTCAGCGAGGACGTGGTGGTGTTGGAATCAATACCCACGCCCCACAGGACCCGCTCGCCGACAGCGCATTCAACGTACGCGGCCGCACGGGCGTTGCCGCCTTCAGAGAGCGCGTGTTCGCTATAGTCCAGGACGCGTACGTCCACGCCGTCCTGGCCGAGGATCGACAGCAGCGCCGCGATCGGCCCGTTGCCGGAGCCGGTGCGGCGGACCTGGACGCCGTCCACGGTGACCGTCGCATGCAAGGTCATGGCGCCGTCGTCGTCCGTTTCGGTGCTGAACGAGCCCAGCGAATAGCGGCCCCACTGGCCGGCCTCCTTGCTGGAGGGCAGGTATTCGTCCTGGAAGATCTGCCAGAGCTGGGCGCCGCTGACCTCGCCGCCCACGGTGTCCGTCCGCTTCTGGATGACACCGGAGAATTCGATCTGTGCGCGGCGCGGCAGGTCCAGGCTGTGCTCGTTCTTCAGCAGGTAGGCCACGCCGCCCTTACCGGACTGCGAGTTGACCCGGATGACGGCTTCGTAGCTGCGCCCCAGGTCCTTGGGGTCGACCGGCAGGTACGGAACCTGCCAGGTGTAGTCGGCCACATCCTTGCCGGCCGCAGCCGCATCCTTTTCGAGCGCTTCGAAGCCCTTCTTGATGGCATCCTGGTGCGAGCCGGAGAACGCCGTGAAGACGAGGTCGCCGCCATACGGCGAACGCTCCGCCACCGGCAGCTGGTTGCAGTACTCCACGGTGCGGCGGACGTCGTCGATGTCGGAGAAATCAATCATGGGGTCGATGCCCTGGACGAACATGTTCAGCCCCAGCGTCACCAGGTCCACGTTTCCGGTCCGCTCGCCGTTTCCGAACAGGCAGCCCTCAATCCGGTCCGCCCCGGCGAGGTAGCCGAGCTCGGCCGCGGCAACACCGGTGCCGCGGTCGTTGTGCGGGTGCAGCGAGAGGATGATGCCCTCGCGGGGGTGCAGGTGGCGGCTCATCCATTCGATGGAATCGGCGTAAACATTGGGGGTGGCCATCTCCACGGTGGCCGGCAGGTTGATGATGACCTGGCTGTCAGCCGAAGCTTCAAAGATATCGGCCACGGCGTTGCAGACGCGGACAGCGTATTCGAGTTCCGTACCGGTAAAGGATTCCGGTGAGTACTCGTAGGTGATGTGGGTGTCCGCCAGTGTTTCCTCGTACTTCTTGCACAGCCGGGCGCCCTGGAGTGCAATGTCCAGGATGCCGTCCTCGTCCTGGTTGAACACCACGCGGCGCTGCAGGACCGACGTCGAGTTGTAGAGGTGCACGATGGCCTGCTTGGCGCCGACCAGGGACTCGTACGTCCGCTCGATCAGGTGCTCGCGGGCCTGCGTCAGCACCTGGATGGTGACGTCGTCCGGAATGTGGTTGCCTTCAATCAACTGACGGACAAAGTCGAAGTCAGTCTGCGAGGCGGAGGGGAAGCCCACCTCGATTTCCTTGTAACCCATGCGGACCAGCAGGTCGAACATCTTCATCTTGCGGGCCGGGCTCATGGGGTCGATCAGGGCCTGGTTGCCGTCCCTGAGGTCCACGGCGCACCAGCGCGGGGCCTTGGTGATGACTTTGTCCGGCCACGTCCGGTCAGGCAGTTCAACGGTGATCTGGTCCTGGAACGGCATGTAGCGGTGGACGGGCATTCCGGAGGGCTTCTGTGCGTTTCGCATTACTATCGGGGCCTTTTCTGTGGTTCCTGTGTGAAAGGTGGCCGGGCAACACAAACTCCGCGACGAGGATTGGCCTTGCGCTAGATCGCGTCTGAGGCCTCGCCGCGGCAGCTAAGAAGAAGCAGTTCTGCGCGCACCATTTCACAGTAACACGGGTGCGTAAGATGAAGGAGCAACACCTCCAGCAACGTCCACTATGCAGACGCTGCCACCGGTGCCAGCGCCGGAGGCAGCCTTCACCTGAAGGAGCACTTGTGCCAAACTCGGGGATCGACCTGTCCAATATCGACCACACCGTGCGGCCGCAGGATGACCTGTACCAGCACATCAACGGCGCGTGGCTGAAGAGCACGATCATCCCGGACGACCGCCCCCTTGAAGGCACTTTCACCGCCTTGCGGGACGGCTCCGAGCTGGCGGTCAGGGAAATCATCGAAGAAGCCGCCGGACGCGGCGAAGAAGCCACCGGCATCGAACAGAAGGTCGGGGATCTTTACAACAGCTTCATGGATGAAGCCGCGGTAGAAGCCAAAGGCCTGGAACCCATCCGGGAACGGCTCGCCTCCGTCTACGCCACGAAGTCCGCGGCGGACGTCATCGAACTGGCCGGAAAACTCTTCCGTTCGGACGTATCGGGGCTTTTCTACATCTACCCGGCACCCGACGCGGGTAATCCGGACAGGATCCTGCTGTACACCGGCCAGGGAGGACTCGGGCTGCCCGATGAGTCGTACTACCGCGAAGAGAAGTTCGCCCCCATGGTGGCCGCCTACCGGGACCATGTCCGGACCATGCTCGGCCTCGCCGGAACCGCGGACCTGGATGCCGCCGCGGAACGCGTGGTCCGGCTGGAGACGGCCCTTGCCGCCCATCACTGGGACAACGTGACCCTGCGGGATCCGCAAAAGACCTACAACCTCAAGACCGCCGAGGAGGCACGCGAGCTGTTCCCGCTGCTTGATGCCTGGTTCGAGGCCGCCGACATCGTGCCGGACAAGCGCCAGGAACTGGTGGTGAGCACGCCTGACTTCTTCGCCGGGGCAGCCGGCCTGCTCGACTCCGAGCCGCTGGCGGCCTGGCAGGACTGGCTGGCCATGCGCGTCGTCGGCTCTGCCGCCCCGTACCTGTCGTCCGAATTCGTGGACGCGAACTTCGCGTTCTACGGCACCACCATTAGCGGCACCCCGCGCAACAAGGACCGCTGGAAGCGCGGCGTCGCCGTCGTCGAGGCCGCGCTGGGCGAAGCGGTGGGCCAGATCTACGTCTCCCGGCACTTTCCCGAGACCCATAAAGCCCGGATGCAGACACTCGTCGCCAACCTCATCGAGGCCTACCGGCAAAGCATCACCGGGCTGGCCTGGATGGGCGAGGACACGAAGCTCGAAGCCCTCAAGAAGCTCGAAGCATTCCGGGCCAAAATCGGCTACCCGGATGAGTGGATCGACTACTCCGCGGTGGAAATAGACCCCGCCGATCTCCTCGGAAACGTTGAACGGGCCCACAATGCCGACGTGGACCGGCACTTGGATGAAGTGGGCAAACCCGTCGACAAGAACAAGTGGCTGATGACGCCGCAGACCGTCAACGCCTATTACCACCCGCTGCTGAACGAGATCGTGTTCCCGGCAGCAATCCTGCAGGCCCCGTTCTTCACCGCGGACGCCGACGACGCCGTCAACTATGGCGGCATCGGCGCCGTCATCGGCCACGAAATCGGGCACGGCTTCGATGACCAGGGCTCACAGTTCGACGGCGGAGGCGCCCTGCGCAACTGGTGGACCGAGGATGACCGGACTGCGTTCGAAGCCCTGACGTCCAAGCTGGTGGCGCAGTTCGATGCCTTGTCGCCTACTGCGGCCCCCGGCCACCATGTCAACGGCAAGCTCACCCTCGGCGAAAACATCGGCGACCTGGGCGGGCTCACCATCGCGTACAAGGCCTACCTGATCAGCCTTGACGGTGCGGAGCCGCCGGTTTTGGACGGCCTCACCGGACCGCAGCGGTTCTTCGCCTCCTGGGCAGCCGGCTGGCGTCAGGTGATCCGCAACGAGGAGGCAATCCGGCGGCTCGCTACCGACCCGCACTCCCCCAACGAGTTCCGCACCAACGCCATCGCCAAGAACCTGGACGCCTTCCATGAAGCGTTCGGTGTGGCGGAGCAGGACGGCATGTGGATGCCCGCGGAGGACCGCGTTAGCATCTGGTGATCCTAGGCCTGCAGAGAGACCAGCGGGGCCGGCCACACACAGTGGCCGGCCCCGCATTTTATCCGTCAATGCGGCCGCCGCTAGCGGACGATCATTTCAGGATTCGCCTGCTGGCAGACGGTGTCGCCGGCCGTCTGGTTGACGATGTCGGACGGGAGCGGCGCAGAGTCCATTTTTGTTCCAGACATGAAATCGGTGCCGAGGTAGACCTGGACCCCGCTGACGCCCGTCGCCGGGAGAACCTGCGTGGCGGGTATTTCCAGCAATGCTGCGACGTCCGCCGCCACGTCCTCGAAACCGGGTCCGTAATAGACCGCCGTCTTCGCGACAGGCTGCGCCACGAGCGGGGCAACCTGCGTGAAGCCGCCGGCGATGATCGCCTGGGTGATCTCCTGGGTCCGCGCCGGAACACCCGTTCCATTCGCCACGGTCACCGGCTGCAGCGCCTTATCGTAGGGCGGCAGCGGCGTTTCGGTCGGCGTCGATGGCGTGGGGGCGGGAGCAGATTCGCTCGGCTCCGCCGTGGGGCTCGGGGTGGCTGTCGGGTCGGTTAGGTCTACATCCTTGCGCAGCGCGGCGAAAAGCTGCGATGCGGCCGGCTCGGCAACGGTGAGCCGGTTGGGATCAGTGGGAGCAGGCGTCGTTGGCACGGCCACGAACGCCACCTTGCCGATGTCAATGTTCTTGAGCCGGTTGCCGATGGTCAGCAGCGACGGGACGGAAGCCAGTCCATCGTCCACCGTAAGGTTCTGGGTGACGACGTCAGCAATCTTGAGCATCTTCTGGGGGTCCGACAGCGTGCCGTCATCCTTGATCTTGCGCGTCAGGGACGACAGGAAGCCCTGCTGCGCCTTGATGCGGCCCAGGTCACCGCCGTCCGCGAAGGCATGCCTGGTCCGCAGGTAGGCCAGCGCCTGCTCGCCCTGCACCTGCGAGTTTCCGGCGGGGAGGCGGAGCCGGGAATCGGGGTCGTAGACGGCGTCACTGACGCAGACTTCCACGCCGCCCACAGCGTTGGAAAGTTCCTTGACCGCGTTGAAGTCCGCCATCATGAAGTGGTCGATTTCCAGCCCCGTGATTTTGTTCACCGTGTCCACGGCGCAGCCGATGCCGGCCTCTTTCATGGCTTCGTTGATCATCACGCCGCTTCGGGCCGGGAACACCTGCTTGGTCTTCTGGTCCGTGCATTCGGGAATGTCCACCAGCAGGTCGCGCGGGAAGCTGATGACACTGACACGCTTGTTGTCCGCCGAGATGTCCATCATCATCATGACGTCCGACTGGCCGTAGCCTGTGGAGTCCTCGGCCGTGCCGTAGTCGGAATTCTTGCCGTCGCGGGTGTCCGAGCCCAGGATCAGGATCTGCATCCGGTCCTTGGAGTCGTTGACGGGATCTTCGGTGCGGCTGCTGCCTGCACCGAGTGGAGCTTTGCTGATGTTCATCTGCAAACGGATGACCCAGAAGGCGGCGAAAGCGAGAGCGCCCACCAGGACGAGGGCCACAACAGCTGTGGTCACCTTGAACCACACGGGCTTGACGCGCATTGCGCCGAGGTGCCGGGCGGGGCCCATGTCCTTCGTGTCCGAATGCCTGGCAGCGGCGTCGGACGCTGGCGAACCAAAGCCTTGTCCGGGAGTGTCTCGGCGTCGCACCACGTGGTGTTACCTTCCTCTATAAAACGGGGTCCGGTCCATTTTAGTGGCCCTGGCTGGGAAAACGCCCGATGGGCGGGCGCAGGCGGGCGTCGGGATGGGCCGTCTGGTCCGGCGGCGGCAACCCGGGACGCAGCCCGGCGCCCCGGTGCGGGCTAGAAACCGAGCTTCACCAGCTGCTTGGGGTCGCGTTGCCAGTCCTTGGCCACCTTGACATGCAGGTCGAGGTAGATCCGGGTCCCGAGGAGGGCTTCGATGCCCTTGCGGGCGTTAGTGCCGACTTCCCGCAGCCGGGCGCCGCCCTTACCGATGATGATGGCTTTCTGGGAGGGGCGCTCCACGTAGAGATTGACCCTGACGTCAAGGAACGGGCTGTCCTCGGGCCGGCCCTCCCGGGGAACGATCTCCTCCACCACAACGGCCAGGGAGTGCGGAAGCTCGTCCCGGACACCCTCCAGTGCAGCCTCACGGATGAGTTCGGCCACCATGACGGCTTCGGGCTCATCCGTCAGGTGCCCGTCGGGGTACAGCGGCTGCGACGGCGGCATGTGGCTGATGAGGACGTCCGCGACAGTAGACACCTGGAAGCCGTCCGTGGCCGACACGGGAACGATGTCCTTCCAGCCCTCCTCGCCAAGGACTTCGCGGCCCAGGGCAGCAACGGCGAGCAGCTGTTCGGTCAGTGCCTGACGGTCCACCAGGTCAGCCTTGGTCACGATGGCGATGATCGGCTTTTTGCCGACCGCGGCCAGCTGGGCGGCGATAAAGCGGTCGCCGGGGCCGATCTTTTCGTTGGCCGGAAGGCAGAAACCGATGGCGTCCACTTCGGAGAGGGTGTCCGCCACGAGGTCGTTGAGGCGCTTGCCGAGCAGCGTCCGCGGCCGGTGCAGACCGGGGGTATCCACGAGGATCAGCTGGGCGTCGTCCCGATGGACGATGCCACGGATCGTGTGGCGCGTCGTCTGGGGCTTGGCAGAGGTGATGGCCACCTTCTTGCCCACCAAGGCGTTCGTCAGCGTGGACTTACCGGCGTTCGGCCTGCCCACAAGGATCGAAAATCCGGCCCGGAAGCCGCCAAAGGCGTCGTCGTCCGCTTTATTCTGCTTGCTCACGTGGAACTCCCTGTTGCGTTGTTTCGGCCTCGTCGAGTAGGTCTTCAAGGTCAGTTTGTTCTGGAACGGCGCCCTTTGCAACGGGCGCCGCGATGATGTGGCTGACCCTGTTGCGGCGGCCTTCCAGGCGTTCCGCCCGCAGCGAGATCCCGTCCACCTCTACGGTGCTGCCGACGATGGGAACCCTGCCGAGGGCCTTGGCGAGCAGGCCGCCGACGGTGTCCACTTCGTCGTCGTCGAGTTCCACATCGAAAAGCTCACCGAGATCGTCGATGCCCATCCGGGCACTGACCCGGTAGCTGCCGTTGCCAAGGGCCACGGCCTCGGCACTCTCGGTGTCGTATTCATCCACGATCTCGCCGACGATTTCCTCGATCAGGTCTTCGAGGGTGACAAGGCCGGCAGTTCCGCCGTACTCGTCGATCACAATGGCCACATGCGTGGATTCCTTCTGCAGTTCGCGAAGCAGGTCGCTGACCTGCTTGGACTCCGGCACGTAGCGGACTTCGCGGGCAAGGTCATCCACGATGGGGGGTTCCTCGCCGGGGCCGAGACCGTGCAGCGCCGCGGCGACATCCTTAAGGTAGATAATGCCCAGAATCTGATCCGTGTTGTCCCGGATCACGGGGATCCGGGAGTAGCCGGACCGCAGGAACAGGGACATGGCCCGGTGCAGGCTCGAGCCGGCATCGATGCTCAGGATGTCCGTGCGGGGCACCATCACCGCCCGGACCAGGGTGTCGCCGAAGTCGAACACGGACTGGATCAGTTCGGCTTCGTTGTCCTCGATCATGTCCGATTCGGTGGCACGGTCCACGAGCTCGCGGAACTCTTCCTCGCTGAAGGAGGCTTCATCGCCGGCGCGTGCGCCCGGCGCCACGACGCTGCCCAGCGCAACCAGCCAGCCCGGAATAGGGCCCAGCACCCAGCACAGGAAACGGATGATCGGCGCACTGAACCTGACGACGCCGGCGGCGTGGGCACGGCCCAGCTGCCGCGGTGACACCCCCACGATCACGAAGCCCACGAGGGCCATGATTCCGGTGGCGGCGAGGCCGGCGAGCCAGACACTGTCCAGCAGGCTGTGCAGAAGGACGGCGACCGCCACTGCAGAGGCCATTTCGAACCAGATCCGCCAGAACCTCAGGGACCGCATGTGCGCGACCGGCTGGTCCAGGATGCGCTTGAGGGCCTGGCCGTCGCTTCGAAGCACGGCTTCTTCGGCGTCGTGGCGGGGAAGAAAATTAAACGCGGACTCGGCCGCTGTCAGCAGGGCGGCGAAACTGAGAAAGACCAGCGCCATGCCAACAAGGATCAGTGGGGTCACTGCATCGTCTCAGACGGGGCTTCTTTACCGGTGAAGCCCTCCAGCAGTTCCCGCTGCAGGCCGAACATCTCTTCTTTTTCCTCGGGATCGGCGTGGTCGTAACCCAGCAGGTGCAGGATTCCGTGGGTGGTGAGCAGCAGCATCTCGTCCTGGGTGGAATGCCCGGCGTTGCGTGCCTGGACTTCCGCCACCTGAGGGCACACGGCGATATCGCCGAGCATGCCCTGCGGCGTCGGCTTGTCCGGTGTGCCCGGAGTCAATTCGTCCATGGGAACCGACAGGACGTCGGTGGCCCCCGGCTCGTCCATAAGTTCCAGGTGCAGTTTCTCCATGGCGGGTTCGTCCACCAGGAGGATGGACAGTTCAGCCTGGGGGTGGATGTACAGGCGTTCGAACACAAACCGGGCCAGGGCAACCAGCTGGGCTTCGTCCACCGTGACGCCTGATTCGTTGTTTACTTCGATGCTCATGCGTGCTCTCCCCGCTTCTCCCGGGTCACGGAATGCTTCACCCGGTTCCTCTGTGCCTCGTCCCAGATGCCGTACGCATTGACGATGTCGCCCACCAGCCGGTGGCGGACCACGTCAGAGGCATCCAGAACGCTGAAGTTCACGTCCTCAATTCCCTGCAGGATCTCTTCCACGATCCGGAGGCCGGAGCGGGTGCCGAAGGGCAGGTCCACTTGGGTGACATCCCCGGTGACCACCATTTTGGAGCCGAATCCAAGCCGGGTCAGGAACATCTTCATCTGCTCTGGTGTGGTGTTCTGGGCCTCGTCGAGGATGATGAAGGCATCGTTGAGGGTTCGGCCGCGCATATAGGCCAGTGGAGCTACTTCGATGGTGCCTGCCGCCATGAGACGGGGAATGGACTCCGGGTCCATCATGTCGTGCAGGGCATCGTACAGGGGACGCAGGTAGGGATCGATCTTGTCACTGAGCGTCCCGGGCAGGAAGCCCAGCCGTTCGCCGGCCTCCACCGCGGGCCTGGTGAGGATGATGCGGCTGACTTCCTTCTGCTGCAGTGCCTGGACTGCCTTCGCCATGGCGAGGAACGTCTTGCCCGTACCGGCGGGACCGATTCCGAAGATCACCGTGTTGGCGTCAATGGCATCCACGTAGTTCTTCTGGTTCAGCGTCTTGGGCCGGATCGTCTTGCCGCGGCTCGAGAGGATGTTGTACGTCAGTACCTCAACCGGGTTTTGGAGTGACTGGCTCCGGAGCAGGGCTGCGAGCTGTTGGAGTACCGCAGGTGTAATGACAGTTCCCCGGTCAACGAGGCCGCGCACTTCGTGCAGCAACCGCATGATCCTGGGAACGTCGGCGGCGGGGCCGCTGATGGCCAGCTCGTTGCCGCGGACATGGAAGTCCACGGCCGGAAACTGCTCTTCGATGAAACGCAGCGCCTCATCGTGGCTGCCGAGCGACTGAACCATCTGTTCGGAGTTGTCGAAGATGACCACCTCCGTCCGGACACCGGGAAGACTATGGGGAAATTCACCTGTGGTGCGCTCTCCGGCGCTGAACCGGGGCCTTCCGTTTGTTGCTTCAGTCATGGTGCCGGCCTGCGGGCCTCTGGTCCCCTCCAGTTAGGAATATTGTCTCTCCGGCCGATTACTTCGCCGCCGCTGCTGCGGCATCGGGCTTCCGTGCTCGGCCGAGTCCTTTTATCTTACGCCAGTACGCTGCCCGGGAGCCGCGGACCGTGGAGGTACGCCGGCCGGGTGCAACCGTTTCGTTGCGCGTTTACGTCATTAGGTATCAACTTCGTATCGGCCTCATATCGTTCCCGTTGCAGTTCGGCTGACCGTCCGCAAACGCCGCTGGCGGCCGCCCTCTCTATGTAATGCTGGAATCCGCCGGGATTGCGCCGGCCGAAATACGACGTCACCGACAACGGTTGCAGGGACAGGGCGGGGTACCCGGGAACACTATGGAGATCTGGAATCGACGACGCCGGAAGGCAGCAGGAGGCGAGCGGACACGGTCTGCCGCGCTCCTGTTTGTGCTGCCCGCCGCCATGGTTCTCTCCGGCTGTGTCGCCACTCCCCAGCCTTCGGCAACGAGCGCGGACAGCACACCACAGTCAGTGACCGGGTCCGCTACCGCCGGTGTCCCGAGCACAAGCGCGCCGCTGGAAACCACACAGGCCTCCAACAAGGCGCCGGTGTATTGGATCGGACGCAGCAACGAGAACGTCTTCCTCTACCGTGAGTTCCGGGACGTCCCCGAACAGGAAAATCCAGTCACCAGGGCACTTCGCGCCATGATGTCGGACAAGCCCCTCGATCCCGACTTCTTCACCCCGTGGCAGAACCCGAAGAAGCTGGCCACCTCGATCTCCGGAAAAAATGTGATCACGGTAGACGTCTCACCGGATGCCTTCAACAGCAACCTCGACGAGGACATGGCCAAACGCGCCATCCAGCAGCTGGTCTACACGGCAACGGCCGCCGGTGCCAGCTCGGGGCTGGTGGATTCGGGCCAGCAGATCCAGGTTGTCATCCTCGTTGACGGACACACCGATTACCTGGCCTTCAACCACGTGCGGCTGGGCACTCCCACCCCCCGCAGCGCAGGAATGGTGGCCCCGGTCTGGATCATCGACCCGCAGGAAGGCGCGGGCGTTGCTGACGGCAGCGTCAAGATCACCGGACGAAGCACGGTGCCCGGCGGAAAACTCCGGTGGAAGATCCTGAAGGTTGAAGGCAGCAGCGATAAGACGGCGTACTTGGGCGGCGAGGTCACGGCATCGGCCGAGCAGGCACAAGCAGGACTTTTCTCGCTGAACGTCAACCTGGCACCGGGCAACTATGAAGTCCGCGTGTCACAGATCGATCCGGGCAAGCCGGACCGGGAAATGAACGTGGACACCCGCGGCTTCAAGGTCGAATAGCTCTGCCGCTACCAGCGTCCGAGGATGTCGCTGGCGAGCACTGTGGCGGCTGGCCCTGCCGTGGATGACCTCAGCACATGGTGCCCCAGCAGGGCCGTGACGGCACCGGCGCCGCAGAGTTTGGTGACTTCCCGCGGACTGATTCCGCCCTCCGGGCCAACAATGAGGAGAATTTCGCGGGGCCCCGGACCCGGCGTCCTGCCGTCGCCGTCGCCGTCGCGCCATTTCTCCAGCACTGCGCGCAGCGGCCGGACGGCATCCTCGTGGAGGATGATCGCCAGGTCCGCCGCGGCGACAGCGGACTGCAGCCCCGCGCCATCGACGGCGGCACGGACCTCGGGGATCCAGGCCCGCCGCGCCTGCTTGGCCGCCGCGGTCACCACCGACTGCCACTTGGCATGGGCCTTGGCGGCACGCTCGCCTTTCCAGCGGACTATGGAGCGTTCAGACTGCCACGGGATGACGGCATCGATCCCCAGTTCAGTAGCTGTTTCAGCTGCCAGTTCGTCGCGGTCGCCTTTGGCCAGCGCCTGTACGAGGACCAGGCGGAGGTCCGGACGCTCCTCGGTTTCGAGGACCGAACACTCCACTGTCAGTTCGCCCTGGCCGACGGCCGCGACGGTTCCGGTGAGCCTCTTGCCCGCGCCGTCGGCTATGTCGACAGACTCCCCCACAGCGATCCGCTTGACGGTGACCGCGTGCCGGGCCTCAGCACCCTGGAGGACAAAGTGCGAACCGGGAACCTGTTCGTCCAGGGCTCCCGGGGTTGCGAAAAAAACCGGGTTGCTCACCGCTACAGGTTACCGAACCGGTCCCGCAGCTTGGCGAAGACTCCCCCGCTGGCGGTGAGTTTTCCCTCGGTGTACTGCTCGCCCCGGAGTTTGGCGAGCTGCCGGAGCAGGTCTTCCTGCGCGGCATCCAGCTTCGCCGGGGTTTCGACCTGCAGGTGGACCTTCAGGTCGCCGCGGCCGTAGCCCCGGAGATGGGTGACGCCGAGCCCGCGCAGGGTGATGACTTCGCCGGACTGGGTGCCCGCCTTGACGTCTATTTCCTGCTGGCCGTCGAACGTGTCCAGGCTGAGCTCGGTGCCAAGGGCAGCGGCGGTCATGGGAATGTGCAGGGTCGCGTGAAGGTCGTCGCCGTCGCGCACGTACGTGGCGTCATTATTGACGCGGATCTCTACGTAGAGGTCACCGGAGGGGCCGCCGGCGGGACCGGCCTCGCCCTGGCCGCCGAGCTGGATGCGGGTTCCGGTGGCCACGCCCGCGGGTACCTTGACCGTCAGTGAACGGCGGCTGCGGATGCGGCCCTGGCCGTTGCACTCGTTGCAGGGATCCTTGATGACGGTTCCGAAGCCTTCGCAGGAGCCGCAGGGGGCGGCGGTCATGACCTGGCCCAGGATGGAGCGGACGGCCCGCTGGACCTGGCCGCTGCCGCCGCAGATGTCGCAGCGCTCAGGGTGGGCCCCGGGCTGGCAGCAGGATCCCTCGCAGGTGGGGCACGTGACGGCCGTGTCCACCTCAAGCTTCTTGTTGACGCCGAACACAGCGTCGCGAAGGTCGATGCGGACGCTGATCAGGGCGTCCTGCCCGCGGCGGACCCGCGAGGCCGGACCGGACGAACCGCCGGCACCGAAGAAGGTGTCGAAGATGTCCTGGAAGGCAAAGCCCTGCCCGGAGTAGCCGGCGCCGCCGAAGCCGTTATCGGTGCCGTTCTCATTGCCGGTGGTGTCGTAGACCCGGCGCTTTTGCGGGTCGGAAAGGACTTCGTAGGCGTGGGTGACAGCTTTGAAGCGGTCCGAGGCATCCTCACCGGGGTTCACATCCGGGTGCAGGGTGCGCGCAAGCTTTCGGTAGGCCTTCTTGATCTCTTCGCCCGTCGCTTCGGGTGAGACTCCAAGAACGTCGTAGTGGCTGCTCAAAGTTCGTATCTCTTCCTGGTTGTACTGCCTGTTGTGCTGCTGCGCCCCGGAAACCGGGACACGAAGGCCTGGTTGGCTGATGTAGGACCGGTCACGGCCCAAGGATCCTGGAAAGGTAGCGGGCCACGGCACGGACCGCGGCCATGGTGGTGGGATAGTCCATCCGGGTCGGGCCGAGCACGCCCACCTTGGCGCTGGAACCGGGGCCGTAGCCTGTGGCCACCACCGAGGCTTCCGCGAGTCCGTCGTAAGGGTTCTCCCTGCCGATGCTGACAGTGACACCGCGGGGGTCCTGGGCCATTTCGCTGAGCAGGCGGAGCATGACCACCTGCTCCTCGAGTGCTTCGAGGACCGGGCCGATACTCAGCGGAAAGTCAACGTTGGAGCGCGCGAGGTTCGCCGTGCCGGCCATGACCATCCGCTCCTCGCGGGTGCTGCTGGCCAGGGCATCCAAGCCACGGGCCAGTGCCTGGGCGGCGTGCCGGCGTGACGGTTCACAACCGGCGACGACGGCGGGCAGCGCCTGCGGTAGCAGGCTCAGGGGTGTCCCCGCCAGGCTCTTCAGGAACCGCGCGCGAAGGCCGGCGAGGGCTTCATCGCCGAGCTCCTGGCCGACGTCGATAACCCGCTGCTCCACCTTGCCGGTGTCCGCAATCAGCACGATCAGCACCTGGCGCGGCGCCAGCAGCACGAACTCGATATGCCGCACCATCGCGCGGCTGAGGTGCGGATACTGCACCACGGCCACCTGGTTGGTCAGCTGCGACAGCAGCCGCACGGTGCGCTCCAGGACATCGTCCAGGTCCTCCGACCCTTCCAGGAGCGTCTGGATGGCGCGGCGTTCGGCCTGCGACAGCGGCTTGACGGCGGATATCTGGTCGACGAAAAGCCGGTAGCCCTTGTCCGTGGGGATCCTGCCGGCGCTGGTGTGCGGCGCCGTGATCAGGCCCTCGTCTTCCAGCGCCGCCATGTCATTGCGGATGGTGGCACTGGAGACTCCGAGGTGGTGCCTCTCCACCAGTGCCTTGGAGCCCACAGGTTCGCGGGAATGGACGTAGTCCTCCACGATGGCCCGCAACACTTCAAGCTTTCGCGGTTCGCTCATTCTCCACCTCCGATCGGCTTTCCCGGTCCGCGGTCCGGCGTTGCGCCGGACGCACGTCCCGTCATCCGTTAGCACTCGACATGTCTAAGTGCTAACCAGTCTAATATGAGTCGCCGCGTTGTTAGCATTGGTACCGCTCCGGGCGAAACCCGGGAGCGGGACAGGACGTGCAGTTCCGTGGACCCACAGACTCCCTGTTTTCGCTTCTCCTGTTCATTTTTTCTAGCGCAAGGCTGTGTCTATCCGATGTCGTACCAGAACTGGGGCCCGCAGGACATCACCGCTCCCCGGAAATCCGAACTTCCCGAAGTGCCGGTCGAACGCGGCATGGTGCTGGAAGACGTGCAGTCCGGCTGGGTGGGCGCTGTTACCAGGGTGGAGAAGTCCGGCGGCATGCATGTTGTTGCCCTCGAGGACCGGCGGGGCAAATCACGCACGTTCAGGCTCGGCTACGGGTTCCTCCTGGAGGGCCTGCCGATCCGGCTGATGCCCCCGGTGCCGCGACCGCAGGCAGCCTCTGCCGGATCCGGCAGGACGGCGTCCGGTTCCGTGCGGGTAGAAGGCCGGCGCGCCCAGGTGGCCAGGGCCAGCCGCATCTGGGTGGAAGGCAAGCACGACGCCGAACTCGTGGAAAAAGTCTGGGGCGACGACCTCCGGGTGGAGGGTATCGTCGTCGAACCCTTGCACGGCATTGACGACCTCGCAGCGGCGGTTGCCGCTTTCCGGCCGGGCCCGGGCCGCCGCCTGGGGGTGCTGGTGGACCATCTGGTTGCCGACTCGAAGGAATCGCGGATTGCCGATGCCGTGATAGCGTCCCCCGGCGCCGCCGGCAATGTGCTGATCGTGGGCCACCCCTACGTGGACGTGTGGCAGGCCATCCGGCCCGCCGTACTGGGCATTGACGCGTGGCCAGTCATCCCGCGGGGCGTGGACTGGAAGACCGGCATCCTGACGGCCTTCGGCTGGCCCCATGAGACCAAGGAGGACATCGGCCTGGGCTGGCAAAGACTGCTCGGGGCAGTCCGAAGCTACGCGGACCTGGAACCGTCCCTGCTGGGCCGGGTGGAAGAGGTCATCGACTTCCTCACCGTGCCGTAGGCGCCTGTTGAACTCTTCGAATGCACCCCTGACCCAGTATTCTTGATTCGGCGGTTGTTGCTGTTGAGGCAGCGCCCGCTTTTCCGGGAACCACCGCACCACTGCAATCCGAAGGACGACACCGTGGCAGAAGACGCACGTGAACAACGGGACAACCAGGCCGGCCATGGCCAGCCCCAGTATCATGGTGTCCCCGCCAATGCCCTGCCGCTGACGGCCAACGAAGACCGGCAGTGGGCAACACTCGCACACTTCGGCGGCATCCTCGGGTGCGTCCCGTCGCTGCTGATCTACCTGATTTTCAAGGACCGCGGCCCGTTCACGGCGCAGGAATCCAAGGAAGCGCTGAACTTCACCCTGCCGCCCACAATCGCCGCCGTCGTCTGCAACATCCTGGTGATGCTGCCGGTGGTGGGTAACATCTTCGCAGTGCTGGCCACGCTGATTTGGATCGCTGTAACGTGCTTCTCCGTAGCGGCCGGTATCCACGTAAACCGCGGCCAGCCCCACCGCTACGACTTCAACCTGCGCTGGATCAAGTAAGCGCTGGATCAAGTAAGCAGCCGGGCCGGGTAACCGGCCCTGCAAGCTAACCGGAGGCGAAGTAACCGCCGGTTCTGCCAATTAGTCGGGCAGGATCCTTCTGACTACGGCGTCGGCGAGCAGCCTGCCTCTCAGGGTGAGGACGAGCCTGCCCTGGAATGCCGCAGCGGGATCCACCAGGCCGTCGGCGATCAGGCCTGCGACGGCGTGCCGCCCGGACGTTCCCAGCCCGGACAAATCGAGGCCCGTGCTCAGCCTGGCCTCAAGCATGACCCGCTCAACGTTCCGGGTTTCGGCGTCGAGCGTTTCCCGGCCCGCCGCCGGCGACACACCGCCGGCAAGCCTTCCCGCGTAGGCCGTGGGGTGCTTCACATTCCACCAGCGGACTCCGCCGACGTGCGAATGCGCGCCCGGGCCGATCCCCCACCAGTCATCGCCGCGCCAGTAGGCCAGATTGTGCCGGCACGCCTGCTCCTCCGTGCGCGCCCAGTTGCTGACCTCGTACCAGGCAAGGCCCGCGGCCGTGATCAGTTCATCGGCAAGTTCGTACTTGGCCGCGTGGTCGTCGTCGTCGATTCCCGGCACTTCGCCGCGGCGGATCTGGGCGGCCAGCTTGGTGCCGTCCTCGACGATCAGGGCGTAGGCGCTGATATGGTCCGGGCCGTATGAGAGGGCGGTCTCGAGCGAGTACCGCCAGTCCTCCAGCGATTCCCCCGGTGTTCCGTAGATCAGGTCAAGGCTGACGGCGAGTCCGGCGTCCCTGGCCCACTGCACCACTTGCGGCACCCGGCTGGGTGTGTGGGTGCGGTCGAGGACCTTCAGGACGTGCGGAACAGCTGACTGCATTCCGAAGGAGACACGGGTGAAGCCGGCATCCGCAAGGAGCTGCAGCGACTCGGGTGTGACCGAATCCGGGTTGGCTTCCGTAGTGACCTCGGCACCTGGTTCCAGGCCCCATTGCGCTACCGCCGCGGTGAGGATGCGGGCCAGGTCCTCCGCGGGCAGCAGTGTTGGTGTGCCGCCGCCAAAAAAGACCGTGCCCAGCCGGCGTTCCGGCAGGCCGCTGCCTTGCAGGGCCTTGGCGGCAAACTCCACCTCGGCGATGGCCGTGGAGGCGTACGCGTCCTGGGACGCGCCGCCGCCGAGCTCTGTCGCGGTGTAGGTGTTGAAGTCGCAATAACCGCAACGGACGGCACAGAAGGGTATGTGGACGTAGAGCCCGAATCGCCGCTGCGCAGCGCCGTCAGCGGCCTGCGCGGGCAGCAGGCCGTCCGACGGCGCGGGGTCGCCCAGGGGAAGGACGCTAGGCATGGGTGCGGCCTCCGGAGGTTCCGGCCACGATCATCACTACTTCTTGGCCTTGTCCTTGGATTCGTCCGTGGTGAGCGCTGCGATGAAGGCTTCCTGCGGCACTTCAACGCGACCCACCATCTTCATGCGCTTCTTGCCTTCCTTCTGCTTTTCCAGCAGTTTGCGCTTACGGGTGATGTCACCGCCGTAGCACTTGGCAAGGACGTCCTTGCGGATGGCACGGATGCTTTCCCGGGCGATGATCCGGGAGCCGATCGCGGCCTGGATCGGCACCTCGAACTGCTGGCGGGGAATGAGTTCACGCAGCTTGCCGGTCATCATCACGCCGTAGGCATAGGCCTTGTCCCGGTGGGTGATGGCGCTGAAGGCGTCCACCTGTTCGCCCTGGAGCATGATGTCCACCTTGACAAGGTCGGCAACCTGGTCGCCGTCGGCCTTCCAGTCCAGCGAGCCGTAGCCGCGGGTCTTGGACTTGAGGATGTCGAAGAAATCGAAGACGATTTCGGCCAACGGCAGGCGGTACCGGATTTCCACGCGGTCCTCGGAGAGGTAGTCCATGCCGCCCATCACACCGCGGCGGCTCTGGCACAGCTCCATGATGGCCCCGACAAATTCGTTCGGCGCGAGGATGGTGGCGGACACCATCGGCTCCCGGACTTCCGCGATTTTACCAGTGGGGTATTCGCTGGGGTTGGTGACATGAACAACCCGCTTGTCCTCCAGGGTCACTTCGTATTCCACGTTGGGGGCGGTGGAAATCAGGTCGAGCTTGTACTCGCGCTCAAGGCGCTCACGGGTGATTTCGAGGTGCAGCAGCCCGAGAAATCCAACACGGAAGCCGAAGCCCAGCGCGGCCGAGGTTTCCGGCTGGTACACGAGGGCGGCGTCGTTGAGCATCAGCTTTTCCAGCGCATCGCGGAGCACCGGGTAGTCCGTGCCGTCCAGCGGGTAGAGCCCGGAGAAGACCATGGGCTTGGCGTCCGCATAGCCCGGGAGTGATTGGGAGGCAGGCTTGGCCAGGTTGGTGACGGTATCGCCCACCTTGGACAGGCGGACGTCTTTCACACCCGTAATGAGATAGCCCACTTCGCCGACGCCCAGGCCCTTGGAGGGGGTGGGCTCCGGGGAGCTGACGCCGATCTCAAGGAGTTCATGTGTGGCGCGCGTGGACATCATCTGGATGCGTTCGCGGGGGTGCAGCATGCCGTCGACCACGCGCACGTAAGTGACCACGCCGCGGTACGTGTCGTAGACCGAGTCGAAGATCATGGCGCGGGCGGGAGCGTCCGGGTCGCCTACGGGTGCAGGCAGGTCGCGGACGATCTTGTCCAGCAGGACTTCGACGCCCATGCCGGTCTTGCCGGAGACGCGCAGGACCTCGTCGGGGTCGCCGCCGATCAGGTTGGCAAGCTCCTCGGCGTACTTTTCGGGCTGGGCCGCGGGGAGGTCGATCTTGTTCAGGACCGGGATGATGGTGAGGTTGTTCTCCATCGCCAGGTACAGGTTCGCGAGGGTCTGCGCCTCGATGCCCTGGGCCGCGTCCACGAGGAGCACTGCACCTTCGCAGGCGGCCAGCGAACGGGAGACCTCATAGGTGAAGTCGACGTGACCGGGGGTGTCGATCATGTTCAACGCATAGCTGGTGCCGTCAACTTCCCAGGGCATGCGTACTGCCTGGGACTTGATGGTGATGCCGCGCTCACGTTCGATATCCATGCGGTCCAGATACTGGGCCTTCATGTCGCGGGACTGAACGACGCCGGTGTACTGCAACATGCGGTCGGCCAGAGTGGATTTACCGTGGTCAATGTGCGCAATGATGCAGAAGTTCCGGATGATGGCCGGATCTGTTGCGGCGGGCACCGGGGCGGTGCGGGCCATGGGAGACACGCAGGGTCCTTACTGTTGGCATTTCCGCGGCTGTGCTCAGGACGGCCGAGGCCGTCGCGGGACCTGCCGCACGTGAACTTATAGTGTCCCACGTCCTGCCGCCACTCGGTGCATTGTTTGCGCGCCTGGTCCGCGGGACCGCGAAAGTCCGGGCCGGCCGGTCGAAGTATCGTTGCAGGATGGCATTTAACCTCCGCTCACTCGGCCGGGCTGTCCGCACTGCTTTTCGCCTGCTGGAAGGGCGCCCCGCCGCGGGACGACCGGCCCGCCCGGCCCCCGGCCGCCCCACTCCCGCCCATTCAAAACAGCCGCAGGCCGCTGCAAGCGGCCTCAGCGGAACATACCCTGGTGACTTCAAGGGAACCACGGATATCAAGTACGCCCCCTCCCCCAACGGCAAGCCGGAACCGGGCGAAGTCGTGTGGACCTGGGTTCCCTACGAAGAGGACCACTCCCAAGGCAAGGACCGGCCCGTGCTCCTGGTTGGCAGCCGCGGGCGGTACCTGCTGGGACTCATGCTCACCAGCAAGGACCATGACAAGGACCGCAGGAATGACGACAGCTACGTGGATATCGGGACAGGCAGCTGGGACAGGCAGCGCCGGCCCAGTGAAGCCAAGCTGGACCGCATCATCCAGATCAGCCCGGCGGACATCCGCAGGGAAGGCGCCGTCCTGGACCGAAAGCGGTTCGACAGCGTCGCCTCGGCACTGCGTGAGCTTCACGGCTGGAGCTGATGGATGCCACCGGCACAACGCCCGACACCAGCAGGGAAACAACAGCATTGCAGAGCATCTGCTACTATTGACAGCTGTGTGTCCGTGCAGGTCGACGGCCACTGATGGTTGGCCGCCATAGGTATCCCCACGCCGCTCAGTCAATGGCCAATCTGAAAGCCCTCTAGACCATTTCCGCATTAAAAAGAGAGTTCACACGTGGCTAATATCAAGTCCCAGAAGAAGCGCATCCTCACCAACGAGAAGGCTCGCCTGCGCAACAACGCAGTCAAGTCGGAGCTGAAGACGGCCATCCGCGCCGTCAACACCGCCGTTGAGTCCACCGACAAGGATGCCGCTGCTGCTGCGCTGGTTGCTGCAAGCCGTAAGCTGGATAAGGCTGTCAGCAAGGGCGTTCTTCACAAGAACAACGCTGCAAACCGCAAGTCGGCGATCTCCAAGAAGGTCAACGCACTCTAAGGTTTTCCAGTTCACCTGAACTGATGATCGTGGCCGGCACCCCAAGCGGGGTGCCGGCCACATCCATTTAACGGCGACTGCAGGTTGGCAGAGTCGGTGGCGAACCGTCCGCTACGTGTCCGCAGCTAGTTGCGGCGGACCGACGTTGCAATGACGGTGACAGCGTGCTCCACTGCGTAGACCGGATCCCGGGAAAGGCCTTTGACCTGGGCGTCCGCCTCGGCAGTCACCTGGATGGAGCGGACCAGGCCTTCCGGTGTCCAGCGCCTGACGTCCCGCTGCGCCTGTTCAACAAGCCACGGCTGCATGCCAAGCTGCCGCGCAATTTGGGCCGAGGATCCCTGCGCACCGGCTACTTTGGCCACCGTGCGCAGTTTTGCGGCCAGTGCCGCCACGAGCGGAACGGGATCGGCCCCCGTCGCAAGGGCGTGGCGGAGCGTAGAGAGTGCCAGCGGTCCGTTGCCGGCAAGAGCGGCGTCCGCAACTTTGAAGGCTGTTGCCTCGATCCGCCCGCCATAGTAACGGTCCACCATGTCCGTATCCACAGCAGTGGCTGCATCCGCGATCAGCTGGCTGCAGGCGGCAGCGAGCTCCGACAGGTTGGCGCCCACCGCATTCACCAGCGCATGGACGGCCTCGGGCTCGATGCGGCGCGAAGCGGCCTTGAATTCCGCTGCGACGAATGCCGACTTGTCCGCATCCTTCTTGAGCGGCTGACAATCGACCACCGGCCAGCCGGCGGCTTTGATGGCATCGAGCAGTTTCTTGCCCCGAACGCCGCCGCCGTGGCGGACCACCAGGACGGCGTCGGGCTCAGGGTCTGCCAGGTACTTCAGTGCGTCCGCGAGGAACGCGTCATTCATTGCCTCCGCGGACTCCACCTCAATCAGCTTCGATTCCCCGAACAGCGAAGGGCTGACGTTCATGGCGAGGGACCCGGCTTCATAGCTGCCTGCGTTGAGCCTGGTGATCTCGACATCAGGCTGGGCTGCGCGGACCTGGGACCTGATGCGGTCCATGGCCCGGATGCCGAGGTATTCCTCGGGTCCGCCGACCAGCACCACGCGGGCCGGGGTCACATCGCGCCAGGTGGCGGTCGCTGACGTCGCCGGCTTGGATCGTGCTTTTTGCGCAGCGGCCACTCTTGGTTCCTCCCGGACATCCGATTAATACCTCTAAGACTCCCACGGTGGCGGCGCTCATCCAAGCCGGAGAAACCGGGCCACAGATCCAGCAGATCGACGGTCCTTCGATGCGTCGCCAGGACCAGCTCCCACAGGGCACGCGGGTGCAGAACAAGCCACAGCACAAGCAGGGTGCAGCCGGACAGCGCCGCCATCGTGGCAGCGCCGAACGGCCCCTCAGGCCACGGCAGGGCGGCACCGGGCAGGCCAGAGAAGAACCGCGCAACGGCCGCGACTCCGGCCGAGCAGCCGCCCGCCACCGCCATCGGAACCACGGCTGCCCACGGGGCCAGCGGCACCACGGGCACGGCGGCGGTCCCGAGGATGGTCACCGGTGCCACTAGGGGAGCCGCCACCATGTTCGCCGGCAGTGCGTAGGACGAAAACTGGGGCTGCAGCAGGACAATCACCGGACCGCAGAGAAGCTGGGCGGACAGCGGAACGGCAAGGCCGGCCGCCAGCCAGCGTGGCACCACCGGCGGAAGCCATTCCATGATCCGCGGTCCGGTCGTCACGATGCCGAGGGTGGCAAGCACGGACAGCAGGAAGCTGAAACTGGTCCCGAGTGCCGGATCGGCCATGAGGAGTCCGATCACGGCCAGGCAGAGGAAGCTGAGCCCGCGTCCGGTCCGGCCGCCGGACAGGGAGACCAGTCCGATCGCGCCCATAAGCCCAGCCCGGAGGACGCTGGCGTCAGGACCCACCATGAGGACGAACAGTGCCAGGCCGGAGAGGGCAGCCGCGGCGGCCGGAGCCCGCGGCAGGCGGATACTTCGGGCAGCCAGCAGCAGCGCGCCCAGGATGAGGCTGCAGTTCGCTCCGGACACTGCGGTCAGGTGGGTCATGCCGACAGTTTTCATGGCGCTTTCAAGCTGGTCATCGAGGCGGCTGGTGTCACCCGTGACCATTCCCGGCAGGAGGCCGCGGGCATCGCCACCGATCCATTCCGCAGCCTCTGCAAATCCGCTGCGGAGGGCGCCGGGTCCTTCCTGCCATGCGGAGGGGGCATCCGTGGTGGCTGGGCCGGTGGTGGCGGCCAGGGTACCCGCCTGTGTTTGGCCGTCGTCGGCCGGCCTCAGCTTTCCCGTAGTCCGGATCCGCTGTCCGGGGAGCACGTGCTGCCAGTCTCCCCCGCCCACCAACAGCAAGCGGGCATCGCTTCTGATGAGCCCGCCGTTGGCAGTGATCGCATATGCGGTGGCCTCAACCGCCCACCGGTCCGATCCGGCGCGGCCGGGAATCTTCAACTGGCGCGGTGTCCCCGCAATCTCCGCCTCAACCACCACAGCGGAGCGCGCCGCGACTGCATCCGCTACAGGCCCGTCGTGCTTCTGCGATGCGGCAACCGCCGAGTGGGACGCGATGGCAGCCGACAGCAGCAAGGCAATGGTGAGGGTGGTCAGGAAGCTCCGTGGCGCGCGCCCGACAGCGTGGCGCAGCGACCGGCGACGGCGCATCGCAGCAAACAGCACCACGGCTGCCAGAAGCAATCCCGCGATAAGGACGCCGAGCGCGGGCATCGGCAACCAGACGCCGGCGACGGCAGCGGCCCAGGCGAGGAGCGCGGGAGGCACAAGGCGCAGGTCGGTCCGGCGCCGCGGCCTGTCGCCGGTTGCACATCCGGCAGGCTTCCCTGTCCCCTGCACCCGGGCCTCCGGTCCGGGAAGGAGGCGCGCCGCAATGACGTCCCGCAGGCCGGACGCCGTTCGCGGCACGATGCCCCTGATGCCGGCAGCACGGACTTCCGCAGCCCGGCGGGGGGTCGACGGGTCGTCAGCGGTGCGCGGCAGTCGAGGGGTCCCGCCCACCTCACCTCTGACGGCTGCATCGACGAAGCGGTGCCACGGACTGACCTTGCCCACCTCAGGACACCCGAACGAGGGGCAGCAGCGTTTCCAGCATCTTGGGGCCAACACCGTCCACCGCGTCGAGCTCCTCAACGGTGCTGAACCGGCCGTGTTCCTTGCGCCAATCGACGATGCGCTGGGCCAGCACGGGACCTACCCGGGGCAATGCGCCCAGTTCCTCGGCGGACGCCGCATTCAGGTCGATCTTCGCGCCTCCCGCTCCCGATTGGGCAGGCACTGGGTCCGCCGATCCCGGGGCGCCCGGACCGGTGGCGCCGGCTGCCGCGCCGGAGGCATCCGCCGGCTCCCCGATCCGTGGAACGTGGATCTTCTGGCCGTCGGACAGGACGGCGGCAAGGTTCAACCGGTTCAGGTCAGCCCCTTCCGCACTGCCACCTGCCGCGGCTATCGCCTCGTGGACCCGGCTGCCCTGTGGCAGTTCCACAACGCCCGCCCGGTTGACGGCCCCCGCCACGTGGACAACGATCTTCGCTCCGGATGCAGCATCTGACGCCTGTCCACCCGTTGAGGCACCGCCGGATTCTCCCGGACCTGGACCGGGATGTCCTTCCTGATGCCCGCTGCCCTCCGTGCTGCTGACGTCGCTCAGCGGCACCACGTGGGGACGGCTGGCGCCCACATCCCACCAGAACCAGCCACCGAGCAGGAGACTCAGCAGTCCCAGCAGCACGGCAACGCGGAATCCCGTGCGCCACCTGAACTTCGCCGGTCCATGCGTCCCGGAAACGGCCGATGAATCGACGGCAGAGCCGTCTACCGCCCGAGGTTCCGGCTGCGCACCGCCGTCGTACGCAAAAGTCACTTGGCCGCTACCCCCGGCACCGTGCCCCAGAAGCCCCGCTGAACCTGGGTCCCCGGCTTCGGACCCGCCGCTGCCATCGCCGCCGCCGGAAGGCCCCAGGGTGGTTGTCAGGCGCCGCCGCGCACGGCTGGCCGCGGCAGGTGCTCCCGCTTCCGCGTTCCGGCGTGACATACCCCCACGCTAGGCAAATGGATGCGGAACAGACAGCGCGGATGACGTTATGTGGAAAGCGCCGCTGGCGGCCTTCTCCGCGATTCTCCGGCCGGCTACTTCTGGTAGGTGATATACGCCTCGTACTGGACCCGCCAGGACGCCGGTGCCTTGGGGTCGGGAACAGTCGTCGTCAGGAACTGGACGCTTGTCACCTGGCCCTTAAGGTACTTCAGCCAGTTGGTGACTTCTTCGGACACGTCCTTGTCGAACTGGGCAACATGGTGCACCTGCATTGTCATGGGAGCCTCCTTGCTTGGTGGGGAGACTGTACTACCGGCACAGCTATCGGACCAGAGGGGGTTCCTTCTGCGGAGTGCTGCTCTCCCCCACGATCACTGCCAGGACACCCAGTCCGGCGTGGGCAGCGAGTACGGCCGGGAGCGAACTGATCTGCGCCGCAGGGACTTCCGGGAGCGCGGCTGCCAGCCGGTCCGCAAGCTCCGCTGCCTCACCCGGGTTGCCGAAATGGTGGACTGCCAGCCTGGCCTGGCCGGCAGGCCGCGCTGCGGCGTCGGCAACCACGATTTCCTCAAGGCGCGCCACGGCCCTTGCCGCGGATCTGACCTTCTCCAACGGAACGATCTTCCCGTCATCCACGGCGAGAATCGGCTTGATGGCGAACATGGTTCCCCAGAGGGACGCCGCCGCTCCGATCCGGCCGCCGCGGCGCAGCTGCTCGAGGCTGGGTACATAGAAATAGACTTTGGTGCGGGCCATTCGGTCTTCGGCGAAGGCGCGGACTTCGGCCGCAGGGCGGCCGTCCGCGGCCGCTACCACTGCGCTTTGCACACCCATCCCCAGCGCCATTCCCACGGTCTTCGAATCGACCACTTCCACGGGGATGCCCACACGAGTTGCCGCGAGCCTGGCGGAGTCGGCAGTGCCGGACAGCGCGCCCGAGATATGCACGGAGACCACCGCCTCAAAGCCGCGTCGCAGTGCCGCAAGATAGGCCTGCTCGAATTGGCCGGGTGACGGCCGTGACGTCTTGACCGGCATCCCGGTGGCCAGCGCCACGGCGATCGTGTCGGTGATGTCATCTTCACCCTCGCCGTAAATCTCCGCCCCCACCATGACCGGCATGGGCACCACGGTCAGCCGCCCGTCGGCGGCGAAGTCCGTGACCCAGTCCGCAGGCAGCGCGGCTGCGGAATCGGTCACCACCGCGGTGCGCACGACGGCGGCCGGGACCACGGCTTCCGGCGCAGCCCCTGGCTTGGAAACCTGCCGCAGGCGGACAAGCCGTTCCTTTAGCCACGGCCAGCCGGCCGGCTCCCGGTCGTTCACGGCGTCCCCCTGCTGCTCCGGTCAAACGTCATGGCCGGCCGCCGGCAATACCGGCGGCCGGTGCCCGGGCTACGCCGGGACGATGTTGACCAGTTTAGGCGCACGCACGATGACCGTGCGGATACCCCGCCCGTCGAGGGCGCGCTGGACGTTCTCCGACGCGAGGGCCAGTTCACGCAACTCGTCTTCGCCGATCTCCGGAGAGACTTCGAGCCGGTCGCGGACCTTGCCCTGGACCTGGACGACGGCGGTCACGGTGTCCTGCACCAGGAGTGCTTCGTCATGCGAGGGCCAGCCGGCGTTCGCCACCGAGGCGGGATGCCCCAGAACGTTCCACATGTCCTCGGCCGTGTAGGGCGCGAAGAGGCTCAGGATGACCGCGACGGCTTCCGCTGCTTCGCGGACGGCGGGATCCGCCCCGCCTGCGCCGGAGGCTGCATCTATGGTTTTGCGGGTGGCGTTGACCAGCTCCATCAGTTTGGCCACCACCACGTTGAACTTGTTGCTGTCCAGCAGTGCGGCGGCGTCGGCAATGGTGCGGTGCGTGACGGAGCGCAGCGCCCGGTCTCCCTGGGCGGCGTCCGTGCCGGGCGCGCTGGTGACGTCCTGCGCCAGGCGCCAGGCCCGGGCGAGGAACTTCGCAGAGCCCGACGGCGAGACGTCCGCCCAATCGACGTCGTCCTCGGGCGGGGAGGCGAAGATCATGGTGAGGCGCACGGCGTCGACGCCGTACTTGTCCAGCTGCTCGCCGAGGTCGACGCCGTTGCCCAGGGACTTGCTCATGGCCTTGCCCCCGTTGAGGACCTGGCCCTGGTTGAGCAGCGCGCTGAACGGTTCGTCGGCCTCGATCATGCCGAGGTCGTGGATGACCTTGGTGAAGAACCGCGCGTACAGCAGGTGCAGGATGGCGTGTTCCACGCCGCCCACGTACTGCCCCACAGGCATCCAGTCATTGATCTTCTCCGGGTCGAAAGGACCCTCGGTGTACTGCGGCGACACGAAGCGCAGGAAGTACCACGACGAGTCAACGAACGTGTCCATGGTGTCAGTGTCGCGCTTGGCGGGACCGTGGCAGTCGGGGCATTCAACGTTGACCCAGGCTTCGGCCGCAGCCAGCGGGGAGGTGCCCTTCGGGGACAGGTCCTCGCCGCGAAGGTCAGCCGGCAGGGTGACGGGCAGCTGGTCGTCGGGAACAGGAACCTCGCCGCAGGCAGGGCAGTGGATGATCGGAATCGGTGTGCCCCAGAAGCGCTGGCGGCTGAGCAGCCAGTCACGCAGACGGAAGTTGACGAACTTTTCGCCCGTGCCTTGTTTCTCCAGCATGTCGATCGCCGCGGGGATGGCCTCGGCCTTGGGCAGGCCGTCGAGCACGCCGGAGTTGATCAAGGTGCCTTCCCCGGCGGTGGCCTTTCCGGTCACCGCGGGGTCGTCCTCCCCCGTGTCCAGTACGGCGCGGACGGGCAGGTCGAAGGTCCTGGCAAAGTCGAGGTCGCGCTGGTCGTGGGCGGGGACCGCCATGATGGCGCCCGTGCCGTAGTCTGCCAGCACGTAGTCGGCAGCCCAGACGGGCAGGATTTCGCCGTTCAGAGGGTTGACGGCGTAGCGGCCGGTGAAGACGCCCGTCTTCTCGCGCTCGGTGGACTGTCGTTCGATTTCGGACAGCGCCTTGACCTGTTCGCGGTACGCGTCCAGGGCCGCGGCGTGCTCGTCCGTGACCAGCTCCACTGCCAGCGGCGCATCTGCTGCAACCACAAAGAACGTGGCACCGTACAGGGTGTCGGGGCGCGTGGTGAAGACGGTGACGTCCTTGGCCGGCTTACCGCCGGCGGCTTCGATCACGAAGTTCACGTGGGCGCCTTCGGACCGGCCGATCCAGTTCTTCTGCATGGCCAGGACCCGTTCGGGCCAGTGGCCGCGCAGTTCGTCCATGTCGTCCAGCAGCCGGTCGGCGTAGTCGGTGATCTTGAAGTACCACTGGTTCAGGGACTTCTTGGTGACAGCGGTGCCGCAGCGCTCGCAGGCACCGTTGACCACCTGTTCATTGGCCAGTACGGTCTGGTCCTTGGGGCACCAGTTGACCGGGGAATCCTTCCGGTAGGCCAGGCCGCGCTCGTAGAAGCGCTTGAACAGCCACTGGGTCCACCGGTAGTACTCCGGGTCCGAGGTGTGCAGGCGCCGTGACCAGTCTGCCGAGATCGCGTAGCGCTTGAAGGACGCCGCCTGGGTGTCGATGTTGGCGTAGGTCCACTCGCTGGGGTGCGCGTTGCGCTTGATGGCGGCGTTCTCGGCGGGCAGGCCGAAGGAATCCCAGCCGATGGGGTGCAGGACGTCATAGCCCTTCTGGCGCAGGTAGCGCGCCACGACGTCGCCCATGGCAAACGCCTCGGCGTGACCCATGTGCAGGTCGCCTGAGGGGTAGGGGAACATGTCGAGGACGTAGCGGCGCTCGCGCGAGCCGTCGTCGACGGGGGTGAACACCTTGAGGTCTTCCCACACCTGCGGCCATTTGGCCTCCATCGCGGCGAAGCTGTAGGTGCCCTCCTCGGGACCTTCCGTCGCGACTGCTGCTGTTCCGGTCTCTGTCTCCGGCTGAACGCTCACTGCTGCCCTCTTCTGTTCTGTACCGCTTTTCGTACGGCCCGGGCTTGCTGTCCAGCCCCGGCCCCCTAATCCCCTGCTGCCGGCCCCGAAGGGCTCCAGACACACAAAAGCCCCTCGACATGGAGGGGCTGCCGCGCGGTAATCCGAGTTGGTCCGGGATACCGGGCGGCTAGCTAAGCAGAAGGATCGCACGCATAGAACTACTTTAGCGCACCCGCACCACCCGCTAAACGTAAGTCGCCACGAGTGGCTGAATCGCTGACGGTTGTGTTGATGGCAGCCGCACCTCGCCCGGGTGTGGTGGGCACCCGTGGGGGGCCCACTGCTGCGAGGGCCCCGACACGAGCTTGCGAGTGTTGGGAGCAGCAGGGGACGGGCGGGGCAGGTGCGGCTGCCATCAACGACAGGTCAGGCTACTTCACGTCCTCGTCGACCCAGTCCATGGACTTCGTGACGGCCTTCTTCCAGAGGCGCATCTGGCGGTCCCGCTCGGCGTCGTCCATTTGCGGTTCCCAGCGCTTGTCTTCGGACCAGTTGGCCGAGCACTCCCCGAGGTCCTTCCAGAAGCCGACGGCCAGGCCGGCGGCGTAGGCGGCACCGAGGGCGGTGGTTTCCACAACTTTGGGCCGGATCACCGGAACGCCGAGGATGTCCGCCTGGAACTGCATCAGGGCGTCGTTGGCGACCATGCCGCCGTCGACCTTCAACTCAGTCAGCGGAACACCGGAGTCCGCGTTGACGGCGTCGAGCACCTCACGGGTCTGGAAGGCCGTGGCCTCCAGCGCCGCACGGGCGATGTGGTTCTTGTTCACGAAGCGGGTCAGGCCAACAATCGCGCCGCGGGCGTCGGACCGCCAGTATGGTGCGAAGAGGCCGGAGAACGCCGGCACGATGTACACGCCGCCGTTGTCCTTGACCGAGGCCGCGAGCGTCTCCACTTCCGGGGCACTGCTGATCAGGCCGAGGTTGTCACGCAGCCACTGGATCAGGGACCCGGTGACGGCGATCGAGCCTTCCAGAGCGTAGTGCGGAGCAGCGTCCCCCAGCTTGTAGCCCACGGTGGTCAGCAGGCCGTTCTTGGAGTGGACAATTTCCTCGCCGGTGTTGAAGATCAGGAAGCAGCCCGTTCCGTACGTGTTCTTGGCTTCGCCGGCATCAAATGCCGCCTGGCCGAACGTGGCTGCCTGCTGGTCGCCGAGGATGCCGGCAACCGGCACTTCCCGGAGCAACTGGGAGGTGTGGACGGTGCCGTAGACCTCGGAGGAAGACTTGATGGCGGGCATCATTGAGGCGGGAACACCGAAGGCGTCAAGGATCTCCTGGTCCCAGGACAGCGTGTCCAGGTCCATGAACATGGTCCGGGAGGCGTTGGTAACGTCCGTGACGTGCACGCCGCCATCCACTCCGCCGGTGAGGTTCCACAGCACCCAGCAGTCAGTGTTGCCAAAGACCAGGTCGCCGGCTTCGGCTTTGGCGCGGGCGCCTTCCACGTTGTCCAGGATCCACTTGATCTTGGTGCCGGAGAAGTACGTGGCCAGCGGCAGGCCCACCTTCTGCTTGAAACGCTCCGGTCCGCCGTCCTTGGCCAGTTCATCCACGATGTCCTGGGTCCGGGTGTCCTGCCAGACGATGGCGTTGTAGATCGCCTTGCCCGTTGTCTTGTCCCACACGACCGCGGTTTCGCGCTGGTTGGTGATGCCGACCGCGGCGATGTCGTGCCGGGTCAGGTTCGCCTTGGACAGCGCCGAGGCAATGACCTCGCGGGTGTTGTTCCAGATTTCGGCGGGGTCGTGTTCCACCCAGCCGGCCTGCGGAAAGATCTGTTCGTGTTCCATCTGGCCGGAGGAGACGATGCTGCCGCTGTGGTCGAAGACGATGGCGCGCGTGCTGGTGGTGCCCTGGTCGATGGCGATTACGTACTGGTTCATGTTGACGTCCTTGTCTGTTGTCTGAGGTGCTTGACGGGGGTGTTGAAACGTGGGCGGATCAGGAAGCTGCCGAGGCGATGATCGGCACTACAGCTGCGACAGCGCCGGCCAGGGTGCCGCCGACCAGCGGTCCAACGACCGGGATCCAGGAGTAGCTCCAGTCGCTGGAACCTTTGCCCTTGATGGGGAGCAGAGCGTGCGCGATGCGGGGGCCAAGGTCACGGGCGGGGTTGATGGCGTAGCCGGTGGGACCGCCGAGGGACACGCCGATGCCTACAACGAGCAGGGCCACAGCGAGCGGGCCGAGGCCCGAAGGGGTGCCGCCGAACGTCAGGATGACGAAGACGAGCACGAACGTGCCGATGATCTCGGTGATCAGGTTCCAGGGGGTGGAGCGGATGGCGGGTCCGGTGGAGAACACGGCGAGCTTGCTGGCGGGTTCCGGTTCGGCGTCAAAGTGCTGCTTATGGGCCAGCCACATGACCACGGCGCCCAGGAACGCGCCCGTGAGTTCTCCGCCGAAGTAGGTCAGTGTGGATGCGAAGTCGACGCTAACGCCGGGAGCATACTCCGCTTTGCCGTTGACCAACAGGCCAAGGGTCACGGCCGGGTTCAGGTGCGCGCCGGACCTGGCGGCGACGTAGACGCCGGCGAAGACCGCGATGCCCCAGCCCCACGTGACCATCAGGAATCCGCCGTTGTTGCCCTTGGTGCCTTTGAGCGCGACGTTTGCCACAACGCCGCAACCCAGCAGGGTCAGCATTGCGGTTCCGAATACTTCGGAAAGGAAAACAATTCCAAGAGACATCTTTGACTCCTCTATTTTCTGTTGTCAGCCCCTAGCGATTTGAAGGGCTGTTGGGCCGGCAACGTTGTTGCGTTGCCGGCCGGCTGCTGCGCCGGCTGCTCCTCCAGCGGAACCGCGCAGCCCTTGCGCCCGGGCAAGTCCTCCCCGGGCACGCAAGCTGTCTAGGCGACCAGGCTGTGGACCTGGACGCCGTGGAAGCGTTCAAGCACCTCCTGGGCATGGTGGATTTCGGCTGCCCTGGCAGCCGCGTCCCATCCCAGCGGGGCAGCGAGGACATCTGCCACCTCGTTGAGGAGTTCGCCCGTCACCAGTCCGCGGAAGGCCAGGGAGGTGCGCCGGATCAGCACATCGACGAGGTGTCCCACCTGTTCGTTCCGGGCCATGAATTCCAGTTCGCGGACACTGAGTTCACGGGTGGAGTGCAGGAGCCGGTCGGGGCCGGCATCGAGGTAGCGAAGCACCTCTTCGGCGCGGGTCCCGTAGCGGGTCAGCAATCCGGAAATCCGGTCAGCATCGCGGCCGGCGGACATGTGGGCCTTGATCCACTGCTGGACTCCGGCCTGGCTGTCAGGGAAGCCGGCTCCGCCGCCAATGGCGAGTTTCGCCGTCGAGACTTTCCGGTCCAGGCCCAGTTCCTTGAGCACGTCGTTCGTGAGGTGTTCGGCCAGCGCCCGGAATGTTGTCCATTTGCCGCCCACCAGGCTGAGTACGACGGCGCCGCTGCCGCCGGCGTCCGCTGTTTGGCTGCCGGCCCTGCGTTCGATGCGGTAGTCGCGGCTGACGAAGCCGGGCTGGGTGGCGTCGTGCCTGGGCAGCGGGCGAACACCGGCGAAAGTGTAGACAATCTGGTCCCGGTGCACTGCGACGTCCGGGAAGACGTGGCCGATCAGGTCGAAGAAGTAATCGATCTCGTCGTCGGTGCAGACGGCATCCTCTGCCATGTCCGCGTCCACGTCGGTGGTGCCCACGAGGACCCGGTCGCCCATCGGGTAGATGAGGACGATCCTGCCGTCAGTGTGTTCGAAGAAGATCTCGCGGCCGTTGCAGGCTTCGAGGAGGCCGGGGTGGTCAAGCACGATGTGCGAGCCCTTGGTGCCGCCCATGAACGTCGAGGCGGCGCCCATGGCCTCGTTGGTCAGGTCCACCCACGCACCAGTGGTGTTGACGATGACGTCGGCCGTGAAGTCGAAGACCTCGCCGGTCAGTTCATCGCGCAACTGGACGGTGCTGCCGCCGGTGGAGCCGGCCGACGTGCCGGCAGCTCCGCCCATGGCGACGAGCGAGAGGTAGTTGCTGGCCCGCGCGTCGCTCTGGCCGCTGGCGCCGGCTTTCTCGCCATCCTGGAGCACGTCAAGAGTGAGTCGCTCGGGGTTGTGGACCGAGGCATCGAAGTAGGTTGCGGCATATTTGATGCCCGGGTGCAGCCGCGGCAGTTCCGCTAGTGCGCGCTTACGGCCCCGGAACTGGTGGCGCGGGACAGTGCCGCCGTCGCGAGAGAAGAAGTCGTACATGCTCAGGCCGACCTTGATGAGGAAGGCTCCGCGTTCCTTCGGCTTGCCCTGCTGCTTGTGGGTCAGGAACCGCAGCGGCGCGGACAGTACGCCCGAGAAGGTGCTGAAGATGGGGATGGTTGTCTGGAGCGGCTTGACGTAGTGGGGAGCGATGCGCAGGAGCCTGTTGCGCTCGACGACGGACTCCTGGACCAGCCGGAACTCACCGTTTTCCAGGTATCGGATGCCACCGTGGATCATGTGCGACGATGCACCACTGGCCCCTTGGCAGTAATCCCCCCGCTCAACGAGCGCAACGTCCACGCCCTGTAGCGCCAGATCGCGGAACGTGCCGACTCCGTTGATCCCGCCGCCGATGATCAGGACTTGGGCTCGGGGCCGCTTGCGCAGGTTCTGCACTGATGACCGCTGGCGGCTGGTAGCCGGATGGCCGGATGAATCGTTGGTTCCCAAATCTGCTCCTTTGGGTTTGGTCCTGTGCGACGCGCCTCACAGCGCGGCGCCGTTCATCACTATTCTTTGGAGTAATGGAAAATGGAGTCAAGCACTATGCACAAACGTGCAGAACGGAAGCAGAATGCCGCGCTCACGCCACTCAGAAGCCCTCAGGGCTGCACAACTGTATTACCTCCAGGACCTCACGATGGACGCCATAGCCAGAGAGCTCAGGACCTCCAGATCCACGGTTTCCCGCCTTCTTTCGGCTGCCCGGGAGACCGGCCTGGTCCAGATCCAGATCCGCAATCCGCTCGACACCGGGCCGGAACTGGAAAACATGATCCGCACCCAATACCGGGTGGATGTCCACGTCGTTCCGGTGCTGGACACCCTTAATGAAGCGGAAACCCTTGACAGGGTGGCCATGCAGGCCGCAAGGACAATCGGGCCGCTGGTTGACTCCAACGCCATCATCGGCGTCGCCTGGGGATCCACCCTCAGCGCCGTCAGCAGGCATCTCACTCGCAAGATCACCCACGACAGCGTGATCGTCCAGCTGAACGGCGCCGGCAACATGCAGACCACCGGCATTACCTACGCCAGCGACATCATGCGCAGGTTCGGCAGTGCCTACGGTGCGCGCGTTGAACAGTTTCCCGTTCCGGCCTTCTTCGACCACGCAGCCACCAAAACCGCCATGTGGAATGAACGCAGCGTCCAGCGCATCCTGGATCTGCAGTCACGCATGAGCATCGCCATCTTCGGCGTGGGGTCGGTGGATGCCGACTACCCCAGCCACGTCTATGCCGGCGGATACCTCGACGAAAACGACCTGAATATTCTGGCGAACTCGGACGTGGTGGGTGACGTAGCCACCGTGTTTTTCCGCGGGGACGGATCCTCTGACGGCATCACGCTCAATGAGAGGTCCACCGGCCCTGCCTTGGCGCAACTGCGGCAGGTCAGGCGGCGGATATGCGTTGTTTCCGGGGCCTCGAAGATCAACGGACTGCGCGGCGCGCTTGCCGCCGGCCTGGCCACGGACCTGATCCTCGATGAAGCCACCGCCCGTCGCCTCGTCAGCTTTGACGGACTGTCCTGAAGCCTGCTGCAAGTCCCGCCCGGCCTGTCCCGGGGAGCGGACGGCGCCGAGTCGGTAGAGTCAGTCCTATGAAGAACTCGCCCCGCCTGAGCCTCAACAACGGTGTGCTGATCGACCAACTGGGCTTCGGGCTCTATAAGGTTCCCCCTGCAGACGCCGCCGGCCTGGTGACCATGGCCCTCGAGGCCGGCTACCGCCACTTCGACACGGCCGCCATGTACGGGAATGAGACCGGGGTAGGCAAGGCTATCGGCGCGCTTGCCGGGTTCGCGGGCGGCGGTCCGGCCGGAGGCTCCGGCGAAGCAGCACCAGCGCTTTCCCGCGAGGACCTCTTCGTCACCACGAAGGTGTGGAATGACGACCATGGCTATGACGCCACCATGCGGGCCTTCGACACGTCCATGTCCAACCTCGGCATGGAATATGTCGACCTGTACCTCATCCACTGGCCATGCGCCCGCCGCGGACTTTTCACGGAAAGCTACCGGGCCATGGAAACCCTCTACCGCGAGGGCAGGATCCGGGCCATCGGGGTGTCCAACTTCCAGCCCGCCCACCTGGAGCATCTGCTGGAGACCGCCGAAGTCGTCCCCGCAGTGAACCAGATCGAACTCCACCCCTGGCTCCAGCAGGACGAACTCCGCCAGCTGCACGCCCGGCTTGGCATCCGTACCGAGGCCTGGAGCCCGCTGGGCCGGGGCCAGGTTCTTGCGGATCCGGTAGTCCTGGAGCTGGCAGCGGCGCACCGGCGGACAGCGGCGCAGATCATCCTGAGATGGCACGTACAGCTGGGCAATGTGGTGATCCCGAAGGCCAGTTCCTATGCCCGGATCCGGGAAAACCTGGACGTCTTCGGGTTCACCCTGGACCCAGCGGAGATGGCTGCCCTCGCTGCCCTGGAACGCGGCCACCGCACCGGCTCCAACCCTGACGACGTCAACTAGGATTCAACACCATGGAACAAGTGGACACGGGACCGGCACAGGCACCGCCCCTCTTCAGCGGGCAACTGGACGCCCGGACGCGGTCCGCCAGCGTGGACCTGGACGGCTGCAATGTGGACTACTGGATCTATGAACCTGTCAGCGTGACGCCAGAGACCCGGACCATCCTGGTGGTCCACGGATTCCGGGGCGACCACCACGGCCTGCTTCGGGTGGCGGACCAGCTCCCCGACATGCGGCTCATCATGCCCGACCTTCCCGGCTTCGGCAGCTCGGATGCGTTCACGGACGGCGGGCACAGCGTGAGGCGGTACGGGCAGTTCATCAACGATTTCATGGCCGCACTGGGCCTGGGACCGGACACGGTGCTCCTGGGGCACTCGTTCGGGTCCATCGTCGCCAGCCACTTCGTGGCTGCCAACCCCGGCGCCGTGTTCCCGCTGATCCTCATCAACCCCATTGCCGCCCCGGCGCTGGAGGGGCCCAAGGGCGTTATGACCAAACTGGCTGTCCTGTACTACGAGGCCTCCGCCAGGCTCCCCCGGGCCCTCGGCCTCTACCTGCTCCGCAGCCGGCTCATTGTCAGGGTGATGAGCATGGCCATGGCCAAGACGAGGGACAAGCAGCTCCTGCAGTTCATCCATGGACAGCACAACGCCTACTTCTCCGCCTTTGCCAACCGGGACAGTCTGCTTGAGTCGTTCAAGGCGTCAGTGGGAAGCAATGTCTCCGAGGTTGCCCCGGATCTTGCCCTGCCCGTGCTGCTGATTGCCGGGGAGAAGGATGAGATCGCGATGCTCCCGGACCAGCACAAGCTGCAGGCACTCCTGCCGGACGGCACCCTCGAGGTGATTCCCGGCGTGGGGCACCTCATCCACTACGAGACACCCCAACCGGCCGCCGGCTTCATCAGGCGCTTCCTGAAGGACCATCCCGCGTGAAAATCATTATCGACGCCCGCTTCACCCGCCTGGACCACCACGACGGCATCAGCCGGTACGGCGCCAGCCTGATCGCAGCCACGGCCAAGATCGCCGACGTCTCGATGCTCATCAGTGATCCCCGGCAGCTGGCCCTCCTCCCGGATGTGCCCTACACGCTGATCAACAGCCCGCTCTCCCCCGCGGAACTGTTCGTAGCCGGCAAGGTCAACAAGCTGGGCGCCGACGTCGTGGTGTGCCCGATGCAGACGATGGGGACCTTCGGCCGGAAGTACGCCCTGGTGCTGACCCTTCACGACCTCATCTACTACGAGCACCCTTCCCCGCCGGGCTTCCTGCCGGCACCCGTCCGTTTGCTGTGGCGCCTGTACCATAAGGCGTACTGGCCGCAGCGGCTGCTCCTGAACCGGGCGGACGTGGTGGCCACCATCAGCCACACCACCGAAGCGCTGATCGCCAAACACCGCCTCACCCGGCGTCCGGTCCGGATTGTGGGCAATGCGCCGCAGCACGGCCATACTCCGCGCGACCCCGGTGCCGGCGCGGACAGGACGCTCCTGTACATGGGTTCGTTCATGCCGTACAAGAACGTGGAAACCATGGTGCGGGGAATGGCCGAACTTCCGGACATGACGCTCCACCTCCTCAGCCGCATCACGCCGCAGCGGCGGGCGGAGCTTGAAGCGCTGGTGCCGCCGGGGGCCAACGTCGTGTTCCACAACGGCGTGACGGACGCCGAGTATGAGGCGCTGCTGGGCCGGACAACGGCCCTGATCAGCCTTTCACGAGCCGAGGGCTACGGCCTCCCGCTCGTGGAGGCCATGTCCCATGGCACACCCGTGATCGCCAGCGACATCCCGATCTTCCGCGAAGTAGGGCATGACGCGGTGAGTTATGTCCACCCGGATTCCCCTTCGGAGTTTGCCAACGCGGTCCGCAGGCTGGAAGAGCCGGAAGTGTGGAAAGCTCATTCACTCCGTTCGGTGGAGCGGGCCGCGGAATTCAGCTGGGACCACTCGGCCCGGCAGCTTGTGCAGCTGGCCGAGGAGGCCGCCCGGACCAACCGCCGCTGAGGTGGCGCCGGCGGGAGCGCATCAACTACAGCACATCCACGCCGTCGAGCCTTAACTGGACGGGATCGTCGCTGCGCCGCGCCGCTGCAGCCGCCTTGACGGCCCGCATCACCCGCGTGGCGTCGGCCGCCTGCGCGTACGGAATGAACAGCAGGGTCCTGACGTCCTCGCCGGCCTCCCGCCGCGGCGCGCGTGCGTCCGTGAGTACCAGCGGGGCCGGTCCGGCGGTGCGAAGGGTGATCCCCTGCCTGGCAAGGCTTTGTTCGATGGCGTCGGTGAAGTGCCCGACGGCGGTCCGGCCGCCGGTGACGGAGGCAATTCTGACCGCGGGGGGCAGCTGGAGCTCCTGGCGCAGTGAGAGCTCACGCTGCGCGTACCCCCCTGCGTCCCAGCGCAGCAGCGCGCCGACCCCGGCTGTGTCATCGGCGGTGATAACGACGAGGCCGCCCTCGCGGGCAGGCCTGACCAGCGCCGCGGCATTGAACCAGCGCCGGACGGCGTCCTCCCCCGCGCGGAGGTTTTCGCGGCGGAGGAGCGTGTCTCCATCCAGGAGAACTGCGGCGGCATAGCCGCCGGCCGCCACAGGTTCCGCTCCCACCGTGGCGACCACCAGGGCGTTCGTGTCCGGGACAGCGGCTTTGACGTGGTCCCCGGACGAAGTGATGACCGGCTTGCCGGGAAATGCCCGGCCCAGTTCCTCCGCGGTCCGCAGCACGCCGGTAGCGGAGCGGCGCAGCCTGGGGCTCGTGCAGTGGCTGCAGCGCCAGTCCGGCGCGGAAGCGGAACACCAGCGGCACTGCGGCACTGCCGAGCTGCCGGCGGCACCGGCAACAGCCAGGGGTCCGCTGCAGGCTGCGCACCGGGCCGGCTCCCGGCAGGAATCACAAACCAGTGACGGCGCATAGCCGGAACGGGCCACTTGGACCAAAACGGGTCCGCGTTCCAGGCCCTCCTTGGCGGCACGCCAGGCTGCACCGGGCAGCCTCGCGATCCTGGCCAGGGGGTCGCGCTCCTGCTCGAAGCTATCCGCTGTGTTCACAACCCGCGGTACTGTCCGGCGGACCTCGGGACGGTCGGCGTCCACAGGTCTGGCCCAGCCCGCCTCCACCAGCCGCTGAAGTTCTGTGCTGCGTGTATGCGCCGCCATGAGGCACGCCGCGCCGTCTTGTTCCGCCCGCAGCAGCAGGACCTCCCGGGTGTGGGCGTACGGCGCCCGCTGTTCGATGTGAAGGTCGTCGCCGTCATCCCAGCACACCACAAGACCCAGGTTGTGCACTGGAGCGTAGGCCGCCGAACGGGTACCGACGGCAACGCCGGCGCTGCCCGTGAGCACCCGCAGGTAGCTGCGGTAGCGGGGCGTTGGTCCGTCGTCGGCGGTGAGCCGGGCAATGTCTTCCCGGGGCAGCAGCTCCGCCAGCGCCTCCTCGACCCGGTCCAGGTCGCGGTAGTCCGGAACAACCACCACCGCGCCGCGGCCGGAGGCGCGGGCGGCTGCAACGGCCTCGGCAACGAGGGCGGGCCAGCCGGCGGGGCCGAAACCCTGCAGCGCGCTCAGGACGGCCCGCGGCGATTCGCCGGCCGCGAGGTGCTGCAGGAACGCCGCCCCGTTGATGTAGCGGGACCAGTGGCCCGGTGCGGGAGGAATGCGGTCCGCCTCCGGACCGGGATCCGCGGCTGGTTCGGCAGCAGTACCGCGGCTCAGGCCGAGGGTACCTTCAGCGGCAAGCTCCTTTTCCAGCCCGGCCACCCGCGGCGGAATGGCTACGCGCAGCACGTCGCTGATGGTGCCGGCGTAGCGGGCGGCCACTTTGCCGGCGAGTTCGGCGAGTTCCGGCGTGAGCACCCGGACGGGCGAAACCACTTTGTGGAGGGGCACCAGGGTATGGCCTGCGTCGGATTCCGCCAGCCTGTCCAGGATGTAGCCGCCGAGCTCCTGGCCGTTGAACTTGACCTTGACCCGGACGCCCGGCTGCGCGGCGTCGTCAATGGCTGCCGGCACGCTGTAGTCGAAGGGCCTGTCCAGGTGTGGCAACGAAGACTCGATGAGCACCCGGGCAACGGGTAGCGACGGGGCGAGGGCCGGGCCGGATGGAGACACCGGGCGGCCCGCCGGGAATCCTTGCAGGAGTGAGAGCTGGAACGGCTCGCCAGTGGCCGTTCCGTCGGAGGAAAAGGAGGTCATGGGGCCGCCCTCCGTTCAACATCGTGCCAGTTATGGTGCCAGTGGTTCCGGTGCAAGGGGCCCGGCGGCATTGGCCGGAAAGCACTGTAGCAGGGCCGCCCGGACGGGGACCCTGCTACAGCCAAGCACATGGCACCGACATTTACTCCAACCCGGCACATTGGTGCCGCGCGGATCGCGTGCGCCGCGGTTTGTTGCGGGCGGCGGTTCTCAGGCGTTGAAGAAAGCCTTGAGCTCGTCAACCCGGTCGAGCCGTTCCCACGTGAAATCGGGATCGTCGCGGCCAAAGTGTCCGTGCGCCGCCGTCTTGGCGTAAATGGGACGCTTGAGGTCCAGCGCGTCGATGATCGCACGGGGGCGAAGGTCGAAGATCTCCGAAATCGCGGCGCTGATACGCTCGGGATCCACCGTTTCCGTGCCGAAGGTCTCCACGTAGGTGCCCACGGGGCGTGCCTGGCCGATGGCGTAGGCGATCTGGATCTCGGCCCGCTTGGCGAGTCCCGCAGCCACCACATTCTTGGCCACCCAGCGCATCGCGTACGCCGCCGAGCGGTCAACCTTGGACGGATCCTTGCCGGAGAAGGCACCGCCGCCGTGGCGCGCCATGCCGCCGTAGGTGTCGACGATGATCTTGCGGCCCGTCAGGCCGGCGTCTCCCACGGGGCCGCCGGTCACGAATGCACCGGCGGGATTGAGGATGTTGTGCGTACGGGAGATGTCCAGGTTGGCTGCCGCCAGCACGGGATTGATCACGTGCGCGGCGAGGTCGGCGCGCAGCTGTTCGAGGCTGGCGCCTTCCGCGTGCTGGCTGGAGATCACGATGGTTTCGACTGAGACGGGCCGGTCGCGGTCGTAGCCGATCGTCGCTTGGGTCTTGCCGTCCGGGCGGAGGTACGGCAGGTCGCCGTTCTTGCGTACTTCGGTGAGCCGCTCCGAGAGGCGGTGCGCAATCCAGATCGGGACCGGCATGTACGACGGCGTCTCGTCGCTGGCGTAGCCAAACATCAGGCCCTGGTCTCCGGCGCCCTGGAGGTCGTAGTCATCTTCCTGGCGGCCTTCGCGGGCCTCCAGGGAATTGAAAACGCCGCCGGCGATGTCGTTGGACTGCTGGCCGATTGACACGGAGACGCCGCAGCGGGCACCGTCGAAGCCGTTGGCCGAGGAGTCATAGCCGATCCCCAGGATGGTCTCGCGCACAATCTGCGGAATCTCCACATAGGCGTCGGTGGTGACTTCGCCCGCTACGTGCACCAGTCCGGTGGTGGCCAGTGTTTCGACTGCCACACGGGACTCGGGGTCCTTCGCCAGCAGGGCATCCAGGATGGCATCGCTGATCTGGTCGCAGATCTTATCGGGATGGCCCTCAGTCACGGACTCCGACGTGAAGAGACGAAGGGATGGCGGCGTCGCGCCATGGGGAGCGGGAATGTGCAGCGGTAAAGTCACTCAACTACCTTACTGGTTGGGAATCGGTCAGGCCTCAGCATGTGTCCCCCTGCTAAGCAGGCTTTGCACACGCCGGTCTCTGAGTCTCCGGGAAACAGCTTCTCGAAAATCATGATCGTGGAAAAACACGGCTCAACTCGGAGCTGATGCGGTCAATAACGGCGGCCGCAACATCGTCCTTTGAACCGGATGCCGCCTGTGGTTCGGAGCCGGTGCGGGAAAGGATGACCACCGAGTTGTGGTCCTGGCCGAACACCAGCCCTTCACCCACATGGTTGACCACCAGCAGGTCGCAGCCTTTCTTGCGCAGTTTGGCCTCGGCGTAGGCGAGCACGTCACCGTCGTCGTCCCCGGTTTCCGCCGCAAAACCTACGATCAGCTGCCCGGGCCGGTTCGCCGCGCGCACCTCCACGAGCTCCTGCAGGATGTCCGGGTTGCGCAGCAGGCTGATCACCGGATCGGCGGTGTCGTCACGTTTCTTGATCTTGGTGTCCGAAACGTCCGCAGGGCGGAAGTCCGCCACGGCGGCGGCCATGATGACGACGTCGGAATCGGCTGCCGCGCGCAGCGCCTCTTCCCGGAGTTGCAGCGCCGTCTCCACGCGGACCACCTCGACGCCGTCGGGCGCCGGTACGTCCATGTGGGCGGCGAGCAGCCGGACGCTCGCGCCCGCGTCCCGGGCGGCCACGGCAAGTGCCACGCCCTGTTTCCCGGAGGAGCGGTTACCGAGGAACCGCACCGGGTCAAGTGGTTCACGCGTGCCGCCTGCGCTGATGGTGACGGTGCGGCCGGCCAGCGGCAACTGTCCGCGAACCCCGCTGTCCTGCGTCAGCGCCATGGCGGCAGAGAAGATTGCCTCCGGCTCGGGCAGCCTGCCGGGACCGGAGTCGGACCCGGTGAGCCGGCCGCTGGCCGGTTCGAGGACGGTGACTCCACGGCTGCGCAGCGTTTCCACGTTGGCCTGGGTGGCGGCGTGCAGCCACATTTCGGTGTGCATGGCAGGTGCCATCAGCACGGGACCGCTGGCCATCAGCAGGGTGTTGGTCAGGAGGTCGTCCGCGTGGCCTCCGGCGGCGCGGGCCAGGAGATCCGCGGTGGCCGGAGCCACGACGATGAGGTCCGCCTCATGCCCCAGGCGCACATGGTTGACCGACGGAACGTCGTCGAAGACGCTGTTGCTGACCGGATTTCCGGACAGGGCTTCCCAGGTGGCCACTCCGACAAAGCGGTTGGCGGCCTCCGTGGGGATCACCGTGACGTTGTGTCCGGCTTCAGTAAAAAGCCGGAGGAGCGATGCCACCTTGTAGGCGGCAATCCCTCCCCCGACTCCGAGGACTATGCGCACGTGACCTCCGTCAACAGGCAGTCTGTATTCCGATGAGATCCAGTCCGAAGAGTTCTTACTCTGCAGGCTCGATCGGCGTGGAAACGAGCTTGCCTTCGTTGATCTCGCGCAGGGCGATGGAAAGCGACTTCTCGTTCAGCTTGGTGTCGACCAGCGGACCTACGTACTCGAACAGGCCCTCGTGCAGCTGCGCGTAGTATGCGTTGATCTGACGTGCACGCTTGGCACCGAAGATCACCAGGCCGTACTTGGAATCAGCTGCCTTCAGCAGCTCGTCGATCGGCGGGTTGATGATGCCTTCAAGGTTCGTGGACACGAATTCTCCAAATTCTAACGGGCCGATCCGACCCTGCGGCTAGTGCGGGTGCGGGGTCAGCCCCATGAGTGAAACAAGCTCGTCCGCTGCGCGTCGAACGTCATCATTGATAACGGTGTGATCGAACTCCGGCTCAGCGGCAAGTTCTAGTTTAGCGGTTTCCAGTCTTTGCTGCTGTTCCTCGGCCGTTTCGGTGCCGCGGCCCACCAGGCGGCGGACCATTTCCTCCCAGCTGGGCGGGGCGAGGAAGACGAACTGCGCCTCCGGAACGGCCTGCTTGACCTGGCGTGCGCCCTGCAGATCTATCTCCAGCAGCACCGAGCGGCCATCGGCGATGGCGGCGTCCACGGTGCTGCGGAGGGTGCCGTAACGGTTGCGGCCGTGCACCACGGCCCACTCCAGCAGTTCGCCGTCAGCCACCAGGGCGTCGAATTCCTCGGCGGACTTGAAGAAGTAGTGAACTCCGTCCTGCTCCCCCGGGCGCGGTGCACGGGTGGTGGCTGAGACGGAAAGCCAGACTTCAGGATAGTTGTCCCGGATGTAGGTGGACACGGTGCCTTTGCCAACAGCCGTCGGACCGGCAAGGACTGTCAGTCCCGGTTTCTTGCTCACATATTCCTTTGGGCGTTATTCGGATGGACGTGGTTCTCGTTCATAAAATCTACCAGCGCCCGGCGCTGGTGAACGCCGAGTCCCCGCAGCCGGCGGGACGCGGCAATGCCCAACTCGTCCATGATGGCGGCCGCCGTGACGCGGCCGATACCGGGCAGTGCCTCAAGCATCTCCGAAACCTTCATCCGGGCAAGCGCGGAATTTCCGTCGCCGGAGGCGAGGAGGTCCGCCACGGCGAGGGTTCCGGACTTCAGCTGCTCCTTGGCTTCCGCCCGGGCAGCCCGGGCCGCTGCCGCCTTCCCCAGGGCTTCCGCGCGTTCCTGGTCTGTCAGGGGCCGCAGGCTCACTCAAGTCACCGCCGAATCGTCAGTCCGAACCAAGGCAAGGGCCGTTGGAGTCTTCCTGAACCTACCCTTTGCCCGGTCCGGAAATCAATGGCGCCGAAATCAATGGATCAGCCGGCCAGCAGGGGTTCCAGGGTACGCAGTGCAGCCTCCCGGAGGCCCCCGGCGGAGGGACCTGCCGAGAGGATGTCCCGGCTTGAGGTGCCCAGGACCTGCGAATAGGCGGCACCAAACGTTGACCGCAGATCAGCGGCCGTGGCGCCCTGCGCGCCGAGCCCGGGAGCGAGGATGATCCCCCGGACAGCCGCCAGGTCCAGCTGCAGATCCTGCAGGGCACCTCCCACGGTGGCGCCGACCACGAGGCCAACCGAACCCAGGGCACCCGCGTACCGGCGGTTTTCCCCGGCGGCGGCTTCGGTGATCCTGCGCGCAACTGAATCCGCACCGCCCACGTGCTGGACGGAGGCGCCTTCCGGATTGGACGTCAGGGCCAGGACGAACACGCCGCGGCCGTACTCTGCGGCCAGGTCGAGGGCAGGGCGCAGCGACTCGAAGCCAAGGTAGGGGCTCAGGGTCACCGAGTCCGCAGCAAGTGACGAGCCGTCCCGGAGCCAGGCGTCGGCATAGGCCGCCATCGTGGAGCCGATGTCGCCGCGTTTGGCGTCGGCAATGGTCAGCACACCGGCGCCGGCGGCGGCCGCGAGGGTGCGTTCGAGCACCGCCATGCCCGCCGAGCCGTGCCGCTCGTACAGCGCCACCTGCGGCTTGACGGCGGCAGCGAGCGAACCCACTGCGTCCACAACGGTGAGCGAGAAGCGCTCCAGGCCGGCGGCGTCGTCGTTCAGTCCCCAGGCCTTGAGCAGCGCCGGGTGCGGATCAATCCCCACACACAGCGGACCGCGGTCCGCCATGGCCCGGCCGAGCCGGGAGCCGAAGGACTCCCGGCCGGCCGTCACTCCTGCCGCTTGCTCAGCCATTCTGCAGGGCCTTCAGGTTCTCGGCGTGCTCCTGCAGGCTGGTTACGGACCATTCGTAGGTCCGCTGCGCTTCAATGGCCTGCACTGCTGCGTTGAATTCGGCAACTGTAGTGATGCACGGAATGCCGATGGACGTTGCCGCGGCCCGCAGTTCGTAGCCGTCGATGCGGGCCTCGCCGCCGGAAGGCGTGTTGAACACCATGTCGATCTCGCCAGCGATGATGAGGTCGGCAATGGTCCCTTCGCCCTCGGCGCTGCTGCCCTCGGCGACCTTGCGGACCGGGGTGGCCTGGATGCCGTTGCGGCGCAGGACGTCCGCGGTGCCGCCGGTGGAGACGATCTCGAAGCCGAGGTCCGAGAGGCGCTTCACACCCATGATCACCGAGCGCTTGTCCCGGTTGGCCACGGACACGAAGATCTTCCCTTCAGTGGGCAGCGCGTTGTTGGCGGCGGCCTGGCTCTTGGCGAAGGCGGTGTCGAAGTGCTTGTCGATGCCCATGACCTCGCCGGTGGAGCGCATTTCCGGGCCGAGGAGCGAGTCCACGACCTTGCCTTCCGGCGTCCGGAAGCGGCTGAACGGCAGCACGGCTTCCTTCACCGAGACGGGTGCGTCGAACGGCAGGGTGGAACCGTCCCCGGTTTCCGGCAGCATCTTGTAGGCGCTGCGGAGCTGGTTGATGGTCACTCCGGTGCCGATCAGTGCCGCCGCCTTGGCCATCTGGACGCCCGTGGCCTTGGAGACGAAGGGCACAGTGCGGGACGCCCGCGGGTTGGCTTCGAGGACGTACAGGACGTCAGAGGCCAGGGCGAACTGGATGTTGATGAGGCCGCGAACGCCCACGCCCTCGGCGATGGCCAGGGTGGCGGTCCGGACGCGTTCGATCACGTTGTTGCCCAGAGTGATCGGCGGCAGGACGCACGCGGAGTCGCCGGAGTGGATGCCTGCCTCTTCGATGTGCTCCATGATGCCGCCGAGGTACATTTCGGTTCCGTCGTAGAGGGCGTCGACGTCGATTTCGACGGCGTCTTCCAGGAACCGGTCGATCAGCACCGGGTGTTCGGTGGTGATCTCGGTGGCGTTGGCGATGTAGCGCGAGAGGTTGGGCTCGTCGTAGACAATCTCCATGCCGCGTCCGCCCAGCACGTAGGACGGGCGGACCAGGACCGGGTAGCCGATTTCGTCGGCGATCTTCTTGGCGTCCTCGAACGACACGGCGGTGCCGTTCTTGGGCGAGATCAGCCCGGCCTCGTCCAGCACCCGGGAGAAGGCGCCGCGGTGCTCGGCAAGGTCGATCGCCTCAGGTGACGTGCCCAGGATGGGCACGCCGGCGTCGGCAAGCTGCTGCGCGAGCTTGAGGGGGGTCTGGCCGCCGAGCTGGACGAACACACCCATCACGCCGCCGGTGCGCTCCTCCGCCGCGATGACTTCCAGGACGTCCTCGAGGGTCAGCGGCTCGAAGTAGAGGCGTGTGGAGACGTCGTAGTCGGTGGAGACGGTTTCCGGGTTGCAGTTGACCATGACGGTCTCGTAGCCGGCCTTGCGGAGTGCCATGGAGGCGTGCACGCAGGAGTAGTCGAATTCGATGCCCTGGCCGATGCGGTTGGGCCCGGAGCCCAGGATGATGATGGACGGCTTGGAGTGCAGCGCAACCTCGTCCTCCTCGTCGTAGGACGAGTAGTGGTACGGCGTGTACGCGGCGAATTCGGCGGCACAGGTATCCACCGTCTTGTAGACCGGCCGGATGCCCAGGGCCTGGCGGACGCCGCGGACCACGGCCTCCTGGTTGTTGGTGAGGGCGCCGATCTGCTCGTCGGAGAAGCCGTGGCGCTTGGCGCGCTGCAGCATTTCCGGGGTCAGGGCCGTGGACTTGCGGATCTCCTGCGAGATCTCGTTGAGCAGCTGGAGCTGGTCCAGGTACCAGGGGTCGATCTTGGTGGCCTCGAAGAGCTGCTCCACCGTTGCGCCGCCGAGCAGAGCACGCTGCACCTGGTGCAGGCGTTCTGTGGTGGGCCGTTTGGCCTTTTCGATCAGCTCCGGGACTTCCCATTCCGGAACGTGGCTGAAGTCCAGCTGTGAGCCCTTCTGTTCAAGGGAACGGAGCGCCTTCTGCAGGGCCTCGGTGAAGTTGCGGCCCATGGCCATGGCCTCGCCCACCGATTTCATGGTGGTGGTGAGGGTGGGGTCCGCTGCCGGGAACTTCTCGAAGGCGAAGCGGGGAACCTTCACCACGACGTAGTCGAGCGTCGGTTCGAAGGAGGCCGGGGTCTTCTGGGTGATGTCATTGGGGATCTCGTCCAGGGTGTATCCCAGGGAGAGCTTGGTGGCGATTTTGGCGATGGCGAAGCCGGTGGCCTTGGATGCCAGCGCGGAGGACCGGGAGACGCGGGGGTTCATTTCGATGACGACGACGCGTCCGGTGTCCGGTTCGACGGCGAACTGGATGTTGCAGCCGCCGGTGTCCACGCCCACTTCGCGGATGACCGCGATGGAGATGTCGCGCAGGCGCTGGTACTCACGGTCCGTGAGGGTCAGCGCGGGTGCAACCGTGATGGAGTCGCCGGTGTGGACGCCTACGGGGTCGAAGTTCTCGATGGAACAGACGACAACCACGTTGTCGTTCTTGTCCCGCATCATCTCGAGCTCGTATTCCTTCCAGCCGAGGATGCTCTCTTCGAGCAGGACCTCGCTGGTGGGGCTGTACTGCAGGCCCTGGCCGACGATCCGACGCAGGTCGTCCTCGGTGTAGGCGAGGCCGGAGCCGAGGCCGCCCATGGTGAAGGACGGGCGGACCACCATCGGGTAGCCGAGGTCCTCGGCGGCCTTCAGTGCTTCATCCATGCTGTGGATGATGTGGCTGCGGGCGGACTCCGCGCCGCAACGCTCCACGACACCCTTGAACTTCTCGCGGTCTTCGCCGAGTTCGATTGCAGCGATGTTCGCGCCGATGAGTTCCACGTTGTACTTTTCCAGCACGCCGTTCTTGTCCAGCGCAATGGCAGTGTTGAGGGCTGTCTGGCCGCCCAGGGTGGGCAGGATCGCGTCAGGCCGTTCTTTGGCGATGATCTTTTCCACCACCTCCGGGGTGATGGGCTCCACGTAGGTGGCATCGGCGAACTCGGGGTCCGTCATGATGGTGGCCGGGTTGGAGTTGACCAGGATTACGCGCAGGCCTTCCTCCTTGAGGACACGGAGAGCCTGGGTGCCGGAATAGTCGAACTCGGCGGCCTGGCCGATCACGATGGGGCCGGAACCGATGACCAGGACGCTCTTAAGGTCAGTTCTCTTAGGCATTACTTCTTGTCCTCAGTCTTGGATTCGGTGGCAGTCTTTGTCTCGGAAGCAGAGTCGGCAGCGGCGGCTGCCTTCTTCGTGTCCGCCATCAGCTCGATGAAGCGGTCAAAGAGGTAAGCGGCGTCGTGCGGTCCCGAGGCTGCTTCAGGGTGGTACTGCACTGAGAAAGCGGGGATGTCCAGGCAGGACAGGCCTTCCACGACGTCGTCGTTGAGGCTGACGTGGCTGACTTCGACGCGGCCGTACCGCTCCTCGGGAGCCTGGGTGGCGCCGTCGAGCGGGGCGTCCACGGCAAAGCCGTGGTTCTGCGAGGTGATCTCCACCTTGCCGGTGCGGCGGTCCATGACGGGCTGGTTGATGCCTCGGTGTCCGTAGCGGAGCTTGTACGTGCCGAAGCCGAGGGCGCGGCCCAGGATCTGGTTGCCGAAGCAGATCCCGAAGTACGGCAGCTTCTCGTCCAGCACCGAGCGGAGCAGCTTGACCTGGTTGTCTGCCGTGGCGGGGTCGCCGGGGCCGTTGGACATAAAGAAGCCGTCCGGGTTGACCGCCTTGACGTCGGCCAGGGTGGCCGTTGCCGGCAGGACGTGGACGCGGACTCCGCGTTCGGCGAAGCGGATGGGTGTCATGCGCTTGATGCCGAGGTCGATTGCGGCGATGGTGAAGCGCGGCTCGCCGTCCCAGCCCCAGTCCTTGGGCTCCACGACGTAGGCCTCGTCAACACTGACTTCCTCGGCGAGGCGGGACCCTTCCATGGGGGCGCTGGCCAGTACTGCGTCGAGAAGTTCCTTGTCCGTGGCGCGGGCTGCCTCGCCGGAGAAGATGCCGGCACGCATGGTCTTGTGTTCGCGCAGGTGCCGGGTGATGGCCCGGGTGTCCACGCCCTGGATACCCACGATGCCCTGCTCCACGAGTTCGTCGTCCAGGGAGCGTTCGGAGCGCCAGTTGGAGGGCCGGCGGGCGGCATCGCGGACAATGTAGCCGGCCACCCAGATGCGGTGCGATTCGGCGTCGTCCTTGTTGACGCCGGTGTTGCCGATGTGCGGGGCGGTCTGGACCACGAGCTGGCGGGCGTAGGAGGGGTCCGTGATGGTTTCCTGGTAGCCGGTCATGCCGGTGGCGAATACCGCCTCGCCGAGGGCGGTGCCGGTGGCGCCGTAGCTGGTGCCGCGGAAGGTGCGGCCATCCTCGAGCACCAGCACCGCGGGTGCGGCAGTTCCTTGTTCAGGTGCAGTATCTGCGTTTGCTGTTACTTCGGTTTCTGTCACGTTGTTACTTTCCACTATCGGCATCTGCCTGAGGGGCTGCGGAGATCAATTCTTGAAAGGCTGCCAGGACGGGCGGCTTGTCGGCGGCACGGCGGGTCCGGAACCCGGTATCGAGTTCCCGGCCGCCCAGGGTCCAGCTGACCACCAGGAGTCCGTCTTTTTCGACGAACTTCCCGGCCATGCCGCTGTCCTGGCGGATTCCGGTGAGCCGGTCCGCCGGGATGAAGACCGGCCCGGCCCCGGAGCGCTCGAACAACACGCCCTCCGGGTGGACGGTGAGTTCAGCGTTGGTGCGGATGCCCAGGCCATGGACGGCGATGCGGTCCAGCCAGTCGCCGGCCGTCGTGGTGGCAACATACTGGCCGTCGGCGGTGGCCAGCGGCTGGCTCAGTTCCGCCGGAACCGCGGGCAGCTGTTCGACGTCGGACTGGCGCCGCAGGCGGTTCCGCCACCCGATGCCGAGCAACACGAAGGCCACCGCGATGATCGCCAGCATGGCGAGTCCGGGGAGTACTTTGTCCATCAGTACCCGCCCGCCGGGGCGGCGGCGGTTGTTTCCTGGTGGGGCCCGTGGCGGTACGGGGTGTTGAGCTCGCCGCTAAGGACGGTGGGGTGGCCCTTGAAGAACGTCGCCACCACCTTGCCGGGGAGTTCCCTGCCGGCGAACGGAGAGTTACGGCCCATGGTTGCCATCTTAGAAGGGTCCACAGTCCAGCGCGCAGCCGGGTCCACCAGTGTGACGTTCGCGGGTTCGCCGGCCTCCAGCGGACGTCCCTGGTCCGCCACCCGTCCGATCACGGCGGGAGCGGTGGACGTCACCCGGGCAAAATCGGCCCAACCCATCAGGCCGGTCTCGATCATGGTTTCCTGGACGACGGACAGCGCCGTTTCCAGCCCGGTCATGCCCATAGCCGCCTGCGCCCACTCGCATTCCTTGTGTTCGCTCGGGTGCGGGGCATGGTCCGTTCCGACGACGTCGATCGTGCCGTCGGCAAGGGCGGCACGCAGGGCCTGGACGTCGGAGTCCGTACGCAGCGGCGGGTTGACCTTGTAGACGGGGTCGTAGCTGCGGACGAGTTCATCGGTCAAGAGCAGGTGGTGCGGCGTCACTTCGGCCGTCACGTTGATCCCGCGGGCCTTGGCCCAGCGGATGATCTCCACCGAGCCGGCCGTGGACACGTGGCAGACGTGCAGCCTGGACCCGACGTGCTGGGCGAGCAGCACGTCCCGGGCAATGATGCTTTCCTCGGCCACGGCGGGCCAGCCCGTCAGTCCGAGAACTGCCGAGACGTCGCCTTCGTTCATCTGGGCGCCTGCGGTGAGCCGGGGTTCCTGCGCGTGCTGTGCCACCACGCCGTCGAACGCCTTCACATATTCCAGCGCACGGCGCATGATCACGGGGTCGTGGACGCAGATGCCGTCGTCGGAAAAGACCCGGACCTTGGCACGGGAATCAGCCATGGCGCCGAGCTCGGCCAGTTGTTCGCCTGCGAGGCCCACGGTCACCGCGCCCACCGGGCGGACGTCCACCCAGCCCGCGGCACGTCCCAGGGTGTGCACCTGTTCCACCACGCCTGCGGTGTCCGCAACGGGATTGCTGTTGGCCATGGCGTGCACGGCCGTGTAGCCGCCAAGCGCGGCGGCGCGCGTGCCGGTTTCCACTGTTTCGGCGTCTTCCCGCCCGGGCTCACGGAGGTGCGTGTGGATGTCCACCATGCCGGGCAGTGCTACCAGGCCTTCGGCCTCAATCACGGTGGCGCCGTCTGCTGCGTCGGTGCCGGCAAGGTCAGTGCCGCGTGCGGCGATAATGCCGTCCCGGATCAGGAGGTCTTCGGCCGCGCCGCCGAGAATCGCTGCGCCGCGGATGAGGTATGCCCCGGTGGTGGCTGCATCCTGTTGATCGTGTGCCATCAGTGGCTCTCCTTGGTGGAATAGGCGGCGTTGGTGGTTACGGCTGGTTCGCGGGTGTCCCCGGAGAGCAGCAGGTACAGGGCGGCCATCCGGACGGACACGCCGTTGCGCACCTGTGCCAGCACGGTGGAACGGGGTGAGTCCGCGGCCGCGGAGGAAATTTCCAGCCCGCGGTTCATGGGGCCGGGGTGCATGATGATGGTGTCCTTCAGGCCCAGGCTGTCCAGGGCGCGGAGGCGGTTGTCGTCGAATCCCCAGCGGCGGGAGTATTCGCGGGTCGTGGGGAAAAAGGAGGCGTTCATCCGTTCCCCCTGGACACGCAGCATCATGACGGCGTCGACGCCCTTCGCCAGGGTTTCGTCCATGTCGTAGCTCACGTCGCAGGGCCATTGCCCGACGCCGATGGGCAGCAGGGTGGGCGGCGCCACGAGGGTGACCTCGGCGCCGAGCGTACGCAGCAGCCAGACATTCGAGCGGGCCACACGCGAGTGCAGGACATCGCCGGCGATGGCCACGCGCATTCCCTTGAGGTCCGCCCCGGCGGACGCCGTCCCGTGGAGCCTGGCCCAGTGCCGGCGCATGGTGAAAGCGTCCAGCAGCGCCTGGGTGGGGTGTTCGTGGGTTCCGTCGCCGGCGTTGATGACGGCGGCGTCGATCCAGTCCGTGGCTGCCAGCCGGTGCGGCGCACCCGAGGCCCAGTGGCGAATGACGACGGCGTCGGCCCCCATGGCTGCCAGCGTCTGGGCTGTGTCCTTGAGGGATTCGCCCTTGGAGACGGAGGATCCCTTCGCGGCGAAGTTGATGACGTCCGCGGACAGCCGCTTCGCTGCTGCTTCGAACGAGATGCGGGTGCGGGTGGAGTCCTCGAAGAACAGGTTCACCACGGTGCGGCCGCGGAGCGCAGGCAGCTTCTTGACTTCCCGGTCCCCCACGGCCGCCATTTCCTCTGCCGTGTCGAGGATGCGGATGGCATTGGCCAGGCTGAGGTCTTCGGTGGAGAGCAGGTGTTTCATGCGCCTGCCTCAATGACCACTTCATTGACGGGGGTTCCGTCAACGGAATCGGTCTCTTCGAGGCGGACCCGGACCTTTTCGGAGGAGGAGGTGGGGAGGTTCTTGCCGACATGGTCTGCGCGAATGGGCAGCTCGCGGTGGCCTCGGTCGATCATGACGGCCAGCCGGACGATGCGCGGGCGGCCGAGGTCCACGATGGCGTCCAGCGCTGCGCGGATGGTCCTGCCCGAATAGAGGACATCGTCGATCAGGACAACGACCTTGTTGTCGATGCCGGTGCGGGGCAGCTGCGTGGGATAGGGCGGCCGTGTGGGCTGGTGTGACAGATCGTCCCGGAACATGGTGACGTCCAGCTGGCCCACGATGGCGGCGGCATCCACGGTGGGATCGGCGGCGGCGATTTTCTTGGCCAGGCGGACTGCCAGCGGGTAGCCGCGGCGCGGAATGCCCAGCAGCACCAAATCCTGGGAACCCTTGTTGGCCTCGAGGATCTCATGGGCGATACGAGTGAGTGCACGGTCAATGTCCGCAGAGTTGAGCACAACCCTGGCCGGAACCGGTGCTTCTGTGACTGAAGTCAACGCTCGTCTCCCCTTTCCCCGCCTCACGGGACGGAATTAAAAAAGGAACATTTGCCCTTCAAAATTACCACACGCAGCAGCCACGCCCTGCTGGCCGGCGGGCGGCGGGAAGGCGTTTAACATCACACCCCCGGGGTGGTGAGGCGTGCCTTTCCCGCGCGTCTGTCGTCTTGGAAGCGACGGTTACGGGACATAGGCTCAGTTCCATGACATCGAACGCACCCTGGCCGCAGCACGATCCCTCCGGCGGCCACGGATACGGGCAGCAGCCGCCATGGCCCCGGCAGGAGCTTCCGCAGCAGGCCAATCCCACCTGGATGGGCCAGGTCCGGCCTGATCACTACCGTGCGGCACCCGCCAGCAGCCACGCGCCTGCGGTGAACACCATGATGCCGCCTGCCGCAGTCCGCGGCCGCTCAAGTGCGGGAGTTATTGGGCTGGTGGGCGGCGGCGGCTTCCTGGCTTTTGCCAGCCTCTTCCTGGTCCTCCCCTACCTTGTGGGCAACACCGGCGTCACCGGATTCGTGATCGGCTTCATTGCGTCCCTGATCCCCTTGAGCGCCGTGCTCCTGGCCGTCTACATCATTGACCGCTGGGAGCCAGAGCCCAAGCGACTGTTGCTGTTCGCCTTCCTGTGGGGCGCCGTCGTGTCCATTTCCGTCACACTGCTGATCCAGCCGGTCTTTGCGCTGGCGGCGGTGCCCCCGGCCGGCGTGGACTACCGGACTTTTGCCGTCACCGTGCAGGCCCCCGTGGTGGAGGAGTTCGCCAAGTCCCTGGGCCTGTTGCTGCTCCTCGTGCTGGCCCGGAAGCACTTTGACGGCCCCGTGGACGGTGTGGTGTTCGCGTTCACCATTGCGGGCGGCTTCGCCTTTACGGAAAACATCCTCTACTTCGGCCGGGCCATTGCCGAGTCCGCCACACCGGGCACAGACCTCGCGGTCGTGTTCTTCCTGCGGGGCGTCATGTCGCCGTTCGCCCACGCCATCTTCACGGGTACCACCGGGCTCATTCTCGGTTTTGCCGCCCGGCGCTGGCACCCGGGGATGTCCGTCGTGGCCTTTGCCGCGGGCCTGGTCCCGGCGATGATCCTGCACAGCATGTGGAACAGCATGGGCCAGGACTTCCTGGCGCAGTACATCGTGGTCCAGGTGCCCATCTTCGTGCTGGCCGTCGTCGTTATTGTGCTGCTGCGCGTGGCGGAAAACCGGCTGACACGGCAGCGCCTCCAGGAGTATGCGGCCGCGGGGTGGTTCACGCCGCCCGAGGTGGACATGCTTGCAACGGCCGGCGGACGCCGTTCCGCTGTCCGCTGGGCGAAGCAGTTCGGCCGGGGGCCGCAGATGAAAGCGTTCCTGCGATCGGCCACCCGGTTGGCCTTCATCCGGCAACGGATCCTCAGCGGCCGAGATGTTCCGGCCCACCAGCTGGATGAGCACCGCCAGCTCGCGGAAGTCGTGGCCAGGCGGGACGCCGTGCTGCGCTAAGCGGGAAAACAAAAAGGACCGGCGCCCGCCTGGGCGGGGACCGGTCCTTTCTCGTGGTGCTATGCCAGCAGCGACGGCTTCAGCTGCTGGAGCCGGCCCAGGAGGCCGTTGATGAAGGACGGCGACTCGTCCGTGGACAGCGTCTTGGCAAGGGCGACAGCCTCGCTGACGGCCACGCCGTCGGGCACGTCGTCGTTGTAGAGCAGTTCCCACGTGCCGATGCGCAGGATGATGCGGTCCACCGAAGGCATGCGTTCCAGTGTCCAGCCCTGCGAGTATGTCTCCAGGAATTCGTCGATGGCGGCCTGGTGGGAGACCACGCCTTCGACGATCTCGAGGGTGTAGGGGTTGACGATCTGGTCGGTTTTTTCACGGCGTGACCGCAGCACATCGAAAGCCGAGAGGGAGCGCTGCTCCGCCTCGAAAAGAACATCCAGGGCCCGGTTACGGGCCTTACCGCGGGCACTCACTAGTCGTTGACCCGGCCGAGGTAGCTGCCGTCGCGGGTGTCGACCTTGACCTTGGTGTTGTTCTCAACGAACAAAGGCACCTGGATCTCGTAGCCGGTTTCCAGCGTGGCCGGCTTGGTGCCGGCCGAGGAGCGGTCGCCCTGCAGGCCCGGCTCGGTGTAGGTGATTTCGAGCACGACGCTAGGCGGCAGTTCAATGTACAGCGGGGTGCCTTCGTGGATGGCGATGTTGACCATCTGGTTTTCCAGCATGAAGTTGGTGGCGTCGCCTACAGTGGCGCCGGAGACCGTGATCTGGTCGTAGTCCTGCGTGTCCATGAACACGTAGTCGGCGCCGTCCTGGTACAGGTACTGGTAGTCGCGGCGGTCCACGGTGGCGGTCTCGATCTTGAGGCCGGCGTTGAAGGTCTTGTCGACCACCTTGCCGGACATGACGTTGCGCATCTTGGTGCGGACGAATGCGCCGCCCTTGCCCGGCTTGACGTGCTGGAACTCGATGATGTTCCAGAGCTGGCCCTCAAGCTTCAGCACGGTTCCGTTCTTGATGTCGTTTGTGGTTGCCACGGGTATCCTCTGGTTTGTCTCTGACTGCTTCAAGCCGCCAGCCGGTTATGTCAGGCAGGCACGCCAAAAGGCCGCCAGCGAGTATTTGTCAAAAATCCAAGAACCATTCTACCGGTATTGCCGGCCGGGTGCTGCGACAGCCCCTAGGACGACCTTTCCAGGACGTTCCGGGCACGCTGCAGCGCGACGGTGGACGAGTAGATCAGCGCTGCATCCGCGGCCCCCGCAACGCGAAGGTCCAAGGCCTTGGCGAACTCGTCGACGGCAGCTGCCGTGTTGCCCCCGGCGTAGTAGGCACGGCCGAGGTGCTGGTGCGCCATGGCCTCCAACTCGGTTCCCTGGACCTCCGCCAACAGCTGGCGGTAAAGATCCACGGCCCGGTCATAACGCTTGGAAACCCGGAGGACCTCGGCTTCAAAGGCTCGGAGCCGGAAAGATTCGGGATCGTTGTAGCGTGCTTCGGCCAGAAGCTCCGCGGCATCGCCGGCATGTCCTTCCGCCAGGAGGACCATGATGCGGTCCGCCGGGTCGGAGGACGCCTGGAGTGCCAGGCTGCACGCCTCTTCGTTGACGATTCCCGGCATGAGGGTGTCCGGGTTGATCTTGACACCCGGGAACCCTGCATCCGGCCACTCACTCGTGCCGCCCATGGAATCAATCATGACGCCGCCCGTCATCAAGAGGCAATCTCCTGGTAGGCGGCGAACAGGAGGGATGTGTCCGGAACGTCAAGGATTCCCGGGCGGGCGATGCCGTCCAGGACCACGAAACGAAGCAGGTCGCCACGGGACTTCTTGTCCCGGCGCATGCCGTCCAGCAGTCCCTGCCACCGGTCGCGGCGGTAGGTGATTGGCAGTCCGAGCGTTTCCAGGATGCTGCGGTGACGGTCGGCGTCGGCGTCGCTGAGGCGACCCACACTGCGGGCAAGTTCAGCGGCGAACATCATCCCCACCGAAACGGCAGCGCCGTGGCGCCAGGAGTAGCGTTCCACAAGCTCGATCGCGTGGCCCAGGGTGTGCCCGTAGTTGAGGATCTCGCGCCGGCCGGTTTCCTTGAGGTCTTCGGACACGACGTCGGCCTTCACGGCGATAGCGCGCTCGATCAGTTCGCGGAGGACTGCTGACTGCGGGTCGGTGACTGCGGACGGATCCTTTTCCACAAGGTCCAGGATGGCGGGGTCGGCGATGAACCCGCACTTGATGACCTCAGCCATGCCCGAGATGAGCTCGTTCTTCGGCAGGGTGCTGAGCGTGTCGAGGTCCGCGAGGACGGCGGCCGGCGGGTGGAACGCACCCACCAGGTTCTTGCCTTCGGCGGTGTTGATGCCGGTCTTGCCGCCGACGGAGGCATCCACCATGCCGAGCAGGCTGGTGGGCATGTGGATGACTTTGACGCCGCGCAGCCAGGTGGCCGCCACGAAGCCCGCGAGGTCCGTGACAGCACCGCCGCCTACTGCCACCACGGCGTCGGAGCGGGTGAAGTCGTTTTGTCCCAGGACCTGCCAGCAGAACGCGGCGACCTGAATGTGCTTGCCTTCTTCGGCGTCCGGAATTTCTGCGGTCAGCGCAGTGAACCCGGCCGAGGCCAGCTCGTCGCGTACGGTGTCGCCGGTGAGCCGCAGGGCCCGCGGGTGGATGACCAGGACCCGTTTGACGCGCTCCCCCAGGAGCTCGGGAAGGCGTTCAAGCAGGCCGCGGCCCACAACGACGTCGTAGTTGTCAGCGGCGGACTTGCCGGTGACCGTGATGACGGTTGATTCGCTACTCACTTTTCAACTTCCTTTGTGGCGGCCACTGGCTCCGCCGCCGCGGTTTGTGCCGCCGCGTACTCACGCAGCGCCTCTTCCAGCCGGTGCCCGAGATCCGTGACGGATCCGTGGCGGACATCGAAAACAAGGTCGGCAAGCCGTTCATAGACCGGTTGCCGGGTGGCAAAAAGCGCACGCCAGCGGCCCATGGCGTCTCCGGCCAGGAGCGGTCGGCCGGAATTGCGGGCTATGCGCTCCGAAACGGTGTCGGCGTCGCACTCAAGGTAGACAACGGTGCAGCGGCGCAGCAGCTGCTGGGTGCCGGAGTCGAGTACGGCGCCGCCGCCGAGGGAAATGACGGTGCCGGTGGTGCTGGCCTCTTCGATGACCCGGGCGACGGTCCGCGCCTCAATTTCCCGGAACGCACGCTCGCCGCGGGCGGCGAAGATGTCCGGGATGGTTCCGTGGTTTTCCACAATCACGACGTCGGTGTCGACGAACGCCGCCCCCAGCTGTTGAGCAAGCTGGTGGCCGATTGCCGACTTGCCGACCGCCATGGGTCCGATGAGCGCAATGGGCCGCCGGCCCGCAGTGCCGTTCCTGCTGTTGACCGGCACTACTGTCCGATCGAGTCCAGGGACGCCGGAATGTTGTCCAGGTAACCCTTGATGTTCCGTGCCGTTTCCGCGACTGAATCGCCGCCGAACTTCTCCGCCACTGCCTCGGCCAGTACCAGTGCCACCATGGCCTCAGCGACGACGCCGGCGGCCGGAACAGCACAGACGTCGGAGCGCTGGTGGTGGGCCTTGGCGGCTTCCCCGGTGCTCACGTCGATGGTCTTGAGGGCACGCGGAACTGTGGCGATGGGCTTCATTGCCGCACGGACCCGCAGGACGTCACCGATGCTCATGCCGCCTTCAATGCCGCCGGCGCGGTTGCTGGTGCGGATGATCCGGCCGTCGGAGTCCTTGACGATTTCGTCGTGGGCGGCCGAACCCCGGCGGGAAGCCGTGAGGAAGCCGTCGCCAACCTCAACACCCTTGATGGCCTGGATGCCCATCAGGGCTGCGGCGAGGCGGGAGTCCAGGCGGCGGTCCCAGTGGACGTAGCTGCCGAGTCCAGGCGGAAGGCCGTAGGCCAGCACCTCCACCACACCGCCGAGGGTTTCGCCTTCTTTGTGGGCGGCGTCGACTTCGGCCACCATGGCGTCCGAGGTTTCCCGGTCAAAGCAGCGGAGCGGGTCTGCGTCGAGCGCAATCACATTGGCGGGTACCGGCAGCGGGCGCCCTTCCGGCACGGAGACACTGGCGATCGACACTGTATGGCTGACCAGTTCAATGCCCAGTTGCTTGAGGAACTGCGATGCCACGGTGCCCAGTGCAACGCGGGTAGCGGTTTCGCGGGCGCTGGCGCGCTCCAGCACGGGGCGTGCTTCGTCAAAGCCGTATTTCTGCATGCCCGTGAAGTCCGCGTGGCCGGGGCGCGGCCGTGTCAGCGGTGCGTTGCGTGCCTGGTCGGCCAGGATCTCGGGTGCCACGGGGTCTGCAGACATGATCTGCTCCCACTTGGGCCATTCAGTGTTGCCCACCTGGATGGCCACCGGGCCGCCCTGGGTGATGCCGTGGCGTACGCCGCCAAGGACGGTAACGACGTCCTGCTCAAATTTCATCCGGGCACCGCGGCCGTAGCCGAGGCGACGACGGGCGAGGGCTTCGGCGATCTGGCTGCTGGTGAGTTCAACACCGGCAGGGACGCCTTCAATTATTCCGACCAGTGCCGGTCCATGGGATTCACCGGCAGTCAACCAACGCAACATAAAATCCATCCTGCCACGTAGGGCGGTTAGAACACTCGTCGGGGTGCCCCGACTGCGTCACACATCACATCTATGACTTCGGCCGTGACGTCGTCGCCAAGGCCGCTGAAGAACCGGACTTGCTCCACCGCCTGGTAGAGCAGCATTTCCAGCCCGGGAACCACTGTGCCTCCCCCGTCCTGCCAGACGGAGGCCATCCTGCTGGGCCAGGGATCGTAGGCGACATCCAGCAGCACTCCCGGCGTCCGGGCCCCAAGGGCCGCGAGCTCATCCGCCAGGGCGTCGGCCCCGCGGGGCGGGAGTGTGGAAATGACGACGTCGGCGGCGGCCATTGCGGCGGCCGCGCCGGATAGCGGGAGGATGCGCACGGGAAGGCCCACACCCTGGGAGGCGGCCCGGGCTTCTGCCGCCCGTCCCACATCGCGCACGTAGACATCAGCCGACGGTGCGCCGAGATCCTTGAGTGCCGCGATAGCGGCGGCAGCGGTACCGCCGCCGCCCAGGATCACGGCTGACGGTGCGGAGACGACGCCGGCATGCCGCACGGCGTTGACGATGCCTGCGACGTCGGTGTTGTAGCCGACCCGTCGCACGGACGTCCCGTCGGCCTCAAACACCACCGTGTTGACGACTCCGAGGATGCCGGCTACGCCACGGACCTCGTCAACCTCGTCAACCATGGCCGTCTTGAGCGGCATCGTGACGGACAGTCCGCACCAGCCGGGCTGGTTGCGGACCGACGCCATGAAGGCCGGCAGCTCGGGAACAGTCACATCGATGGCGGAATACTCGACGTCGATTCCCAAACGCCCGTAGGCAGCGCGGTGCAGGGCCGGGGACTTCGAATGGCCGATCGGGTGCCCAAGGACGGCAGCCTTCAAGGTCACGTGCAACGTCCTGCGTTGGCGGCGCACCAGGCGTTGTACTGCTCCACGTACTGGTTATGCTCAGCCAGCGTCTTGGAGAACTTCGTCTCCTTGGTGTCCAGGTTGATGGTCACCCAGTACATGTAGTCGTTGGCCTTCGGCTTGGCTGCCGCATCGATGGCGTTCTTGCCGGGCGAGCCGATGGGTCCCACCGGAAGACCCTGGTTGGCATACGTGTTGTAGGGGTTCGACTTGTCGGCTTTCTGATCCTCGTCGATGTGGAAGCTCTTGATTCCCAGCCCGTACGTCACTGTTGCGTCGGACTGGATCAGGCCGGCCGTCTCGGTGTTGTTCGGCTTGAGCCGGTTGTAGATGGCGCCGGCGACGTCGCCGTACTCGGCCTGGCCGCCTTCAGCCTGGACGATGCTGGCGACCGTGACGACGTCGTACTGCTTCGCGGGATCCGTGACTCCTTGCGCTTTCAGCTCGTCGGTCGTGGTGGTCACAAGGTTTTGGAGGATCTCCTTCGCCGGCGTTCCCAGCGGGAACCGGTGCTCGCCGGGCGCCAGGTAACCTTCAAGGTTCTTGGCCTTCGCCGGCAGTCCGAACTGGGCCGGGGCGTCGCTGAGCGATTTGAGTTCGGCAACGGGGATACCCGAACCCTGGGATATGGCCTGCAGTGATTCGCCGATCCGCAATCCGGCACTCAGGGCGAAGTACATGACTTTGCCTTCGCCCTTACCCAGCAGCACGGCCACGGCGTCGGAATTCTTCATTTCCTGGCGGAACTGGAATTCCCCCGGGGCAATGGTGCCGCCGGAAGCTGTGAGCTCGCGCAGGAACGTGTCCGGATTGGCAACCACCTTCTGCTCCGCGAGCTTGGTAGCGACAGACCGGGTGCCTTCACCGGGTTCCACGGAGACATTCACCTCGCCGGTGCCGGGGCCGGGGTAATCGGCGATGGTGTTCCCGCCCAAGAGGGGTTTCAGGAACTGGGCGCCCACCACCAGGGCAGTCACGAACACTCCCAGGGTCAGCAGTAGTGCGAGCCAGCGTCGGCGACGGCGGACCTTCTTGGACGTTGCCGGAACGACCGCCACGGACGAGCCGCCGGCCATCAGCGGATGTGCAGGTTCGTCAAGATGCTCCTCGGGGTGCTCCCCCGCTGCATAGACGTGGGCGTCATCGTAGACGTGGTGCGCCTCGTCCTCGTGGTGCTCTCCATAGGCGTGGTGCGCGTCATCCTCGCGGTGTGCCTCGTCCCCGTGCTGAACGGGGTAGCCGTGGTGGGCAGCGTCTCCGTGCGGCTCGGCGTGGGCGTCGTAGGCATGCGGAGCGAACTCGGCAGAGGCATCGTGGCGCACAGGCTCTTCGGGTTGCACGTCGTGCTGCACCGGCTCGTGGTGGACGGCCTCCCGGTGGACAGGTTCCTGAACAGCGGCCTGTTGGACGGTGGGCGGCTCCGCCGGCATGGCGGGCGGAACCTGCGGCGCGTGGCCGGTTTCGAACGCCTGCGGTGGGACGACGTCGTTGCCTTCGGTGGTCAGGGATTTCTCCCTGGCTCGAATTTCCTTGCGCGTCAGCTGACGTCCGGAGTCACTGAATTCCTCACCTGAGGACTCTCCGCTGTTAACCGGGCTCACTGTTGCCTTCCATTTTCTGAAGATTGCACATTGATTCCCGGGACTGCCTGATCAGCGTTCTCCGCTGCGGCGTCCCCGGAAAGCCCCGGCTGGGAAACCGCGAACACGCGGCTTCCTACATCCGTTCCCCTGGCTTTTTGCATGTCGATTGCGTGCTGCAGTATTCCTGCGGCGGCAACCTGATCCACTACCTTACGGTGATTCCGGCTGCTCATGCCAGCTTCGTGCAGGTTGCGGTGGGCCGTCACCGTGCTCAACCGTTCGTCCACGAGCTGCACTGGAATGTCCGATCCGGAGGCCGTGAGTGCTTCCGCCAGCAGCTCCGCGTAATCCGTCGCCATCCGGGCCGAAGCATGCTCTTCCCCTTTGAGCGTGCGCGGCAGCCCGACAAAGACCTGCACGGCGCCAAGCTCGGAGGCCAGGGCCGCCAGCACACGGACATCCGTATTCTTCTTGGCGTTTCGCTCGAGCGTCTTCAGCGGTGTGGCCAGGATGCCGTCGCGGTCACACACCGCAACGCCTACACGGACCGTGCCCACGTCCACCCCCAGCTTGATGCCGCGGGGGTAGGCGTCGGATTCAGCAGATTGGTTCACGGTTCGGTTATCGCCTCGTGATTGCGTCCACGACGGCGGTCAGCGCCGCCGGCACCTTCGCGGCATCGGTGCCGCCGCCCTGGGCGACGTCGTCCTTGCCGCCGCCGCCGCCGCCGAGGATCCCGGCGGCGAGCCGGACGAGTGCTCCGGCCTTCACGCCCGCGGCACGGGCCGCTTCGTTGGTGGCGACAAGAATCACGGGGCGGTCGTTGCTCACACCGGCAACCGCAACTGCGGCGGCCTCGGAGCCAAGGCGGGTGCGGAGGTCGAGGGCCAGTCCGCGCAGGTCGTCAGCGCCGCTCACCTGTCCGGCGTCGTGCGCAATGACCTTCACCCCGGCAGCGTCCTTCGCCGTACCCACCAGCTGCGCGGCGGCAGCCGTCAGCTGCTCCTTGCGCAGGCGCTCCAGTTCCTTTTCCACCGTCTTGAGCTTGGTCAGGGTGGTGGCGATGCGGTCGGCCAGCAGCCCCGACGGCACCTTCAGCATTTCCGTGAGCTCCGTGACCAGCGCCCGCTCGGCAGCGAGGTGCCGGAAGGCCTCCATTCCCACGAAGGCTTCAACGCGGCGGTTTCCCGAGCCGACGGACTGGTCGCCCAGCAGCGACAGGCTGCCGATGAGCGAGGTGTTGGCCACATGGGTGCCGCCACAAAGCTCGCGGGACCATGCGCCGTCGATTTCCACGACCCGGACCTCGTTGCCGTAGTTCTCGCCGAAGAGCGCCATGGCGCCGAGTGCCTTGGCCTCAGCCAAAGCCATGACTTTGGTCTCCACCTGGAAGTTGTTGCGGATGGCAAGGTTGGAGACTTCTTCGATTTCGGAGCGCGTGGCGGCACTGAGTCCCTCGCCCCAGGCGAAGTCGAAACGCAGGTAGCCGGCCTTGTTGTAGGAACCGCGCTGCAGGGCCTCCGGGCCGAGGATCTGGTGCAGGGCGGCATGCACAATGTGGGTGCCGGTGTGGGCCTGCTCTGCGGAGTGCCGCCGCTCGCGGTCCACCGCAGCCTGCACGAGCGAGTCCGCGCCGATTTCGCCCTCGCGGACGATTGCCTTGTGCACGCTCAGGCCCTTGACGGGGCGCTGGACGTCCAGGACTTCGACGACGAATCCATCTCCGGTAATGAGCCCGGTGTCGGCAGCCTGGCCGCCTGCTTCCGCGTAGAACGGGGTCTCGGCAAGCACCAGTTCGATTTCGTCGCCGGTGGAGGCCTGGGAAACCTTGCGGCCGCCGGAAAGGATGCCGCGGACCTTGGATTCGCCGGCAAGCTCCGTGTAACCGGTGAAGACCGTCTCCCCCTCGGCCAGCAGCTCCTGGAAGGCGCTGAGGTCGGCGTGCGAACCCTTTTTGCCCTTGGCGTCCGCCTGGGCGCGCTGGCGCTGCTCAAGCATCAGCTTCCGGAATTCGGGTTCGTCGACCTTCAGGCCCGCTTCTTCAGCCATTTCCAGCGTCAGGTCGATCGGGAAACCGTAGGTGTCATGCAGGGCAAAAGCATCTGCGCCGGACAGCGGCTGGCCGGCTGCCTTGGAATCCTTCACGGCGTCCTCGAGGCGGGCGGTGCCGGACGCAATGGTCCGCAGGAACGCCTTCTCTTCGGCGTAGGCGATGCGGCTGATGCGGTCGAAGTCAGTCTCCACCACCGGGTAGACGCCCTTCATGGCGTCGCGGGAAGCGGGGAGCAGATCGGGCAGGCAGGCCTTTTCGACGCCGAGGAGCCGCATGGAGCGCACGGCACGGCGGATGAGGCGGCGGAGCACGTAGCCGCGGCCTTCGTTGGAGGGCGTTACGCCGTCGGCGATCAGCATCAGTGCGGACCGGATGTGGTCAGCCACCACGCGCATCCGGACATCGTCGGTGTGGTGGGGATCGTCGGCGGACTCGGCCGAGGTGTATTCCTTGCCGGACAGTGCCGCGGCCTTGTCGATGACGGGACGGACCTGATCGGTCTCGTACATGTTTTCGACGTCCTGCAGGATCATTGCCAGGCGTTCCATGCCCAGGCCGGTGTCGATGTTCTTCTTGGGGAGTTCACCGGTGATATCGAAGTCCACCTTCGAGCGCACGTTGTCGATCTGGTACTGCATGAACACCAGGTTCCAGATTTCCACGTAACGGTTCTCGTCGGCGATGGGGCCGCCTTCGACGCCGTAGGACGGGCCGCGGTCGTAGTAGATCTCGGAGCAGGGGCCGGCCGGGCCGGGCTGGCCGGTGGACCAGTAATTGTCCGCCTTGCCCATCCGCTGGATCCGTTCCGCGGGCATGCCGGTGTTCTTGAGCCAGAGCTGCTCGGCCTCGTCGTCTTCTTCGTAGACGGTGACCCACAGCTTCTCCGGCGGCAGGCCGTAGCCGCCGTCGGAAACACTCGTGGTGAGCAGTTCCCACGCGAACTTGATGGCGTCTTCCTTGAAGTAGTCGCCGAAGGAGAAGTTGCCGCACATCTGGAAGAAGGTGCCGTGCCGTGCCGTCTTGCCGACTTCCTCGATGTCGCCGGTGCGGATGCACTTCTGCACACTGGTGGCCCGGTTGTAGGGCGCCTCTTCGCGCGCCGTCAGGTACGGAATGAACGGGACCATGCCGGCCACCGTGAACAGCAAGGAGGGGTCGCTGGAAACCAGGGACGCCGAAGGCACCGCCGTGTGGCCCTTACTGACAAAAAAGTCGATCCAGCGCTTGGTGATCTCCTGCGACTTCATAACCTGGTTACTTACCCTTCTTGGTGTACTGCGTGTAGTTCTGATGCGTGCGGTTCACGCAATGCAACGCGTGGCTGCCCTGGCACATGCCGGAGCCACCGGTTTAATTCTCCCCTACGCCGGGCATTGCGATGTCCGCGCGGGTACCGGACCGGCTTCCGGGCCGTTCCAGTGGCTGCAGGTTAGCGCCGGGCCAGGTCCTGGCTGTCGATGCCCAGTGCCGCGCGCAGGTCGGTTTCCCGTTCCTGCATGCCGTCCCGGACGGCGTCTGCAAAGTCGTAGATGCCGTCGGCCAGCCGGCCCACCGCCCTGTTGAGGCCTTCAGGACCCAAGGTGGACTGGGCCTCGGTGATCTTGCGGAAGGCTATGACGCCGATGGCGACGCCGATTCCCATCCAGAGGATTCTTTTCATTGAGTGCTCCGTCGGGATTAGCGGCTGCGGCGGCCGGTGGCGGGTTTCTTGCGGGCGGAAAGGGCGGAGCGGACTCCGTAGCTGAAGGCTGCCATTTTGATCAGCGGAGATCCCACGGTTGCCGCCACCAGGGACGACAGCGCCGAGATGTTCGCTGAGGCGTCCGAGACGTTGGACGAGATGCCGTCAACCTTCTTGAGCTGCTGGTTCGTGGTGGACACCGTTGCAGTGACTTCATCCATGAGCGGTGTGGCGCCGTCGCTGATCGAACGGATGGACGTCCGGACTTCGTCAAAAACCCGTCCGAGTTTCAGGATCGGCACGGCGAGTAGCAGCACGAGGAGCGCAAACACCCCTGCCGCGATCAGGCCGGCAATATCGCCACCAGACATAGACGTTCATCTCCTTGTATTTCCGTGGACTGCTGCGGGTTCCGCACCGGCGCCGTGGCCGCTCTTGCGGAACTCCCCCCAGTACCTTACATACAAAGAAGCCCGTGGCGCTTGCCACGGGCTTCTTTGTATACGCTGCGTTTATTTAGCGTGCGTAGAATTCGACGACGAGCTGCTCTTCGCAGGTTACGGGAACCTCGGAGCGCTTCGGGCGACGAACCAGGCGTGCCTGCAGGGCGTCAAGCTTGACGTCCAGGTAGGCCGGAACCTGGGGCAGAACGTCGCGGTGTGCGCCGGCTGCTGCAACCTGGAACGGAGGCATGGTTTCGCTGCGGCTGTGGACGTGGACCAGCTGGCCCTCGCCGACGCGGAAGGACGGGCGGTCAACGCGGATTCCGTCAACCAGGATGTGGCGGTGCACAACCAGCTGGCGGGCCTGGGCGATGGTGCGGGCGAAGCCGGCACGCAGCACGAGGGCGTCGAGACGCATTTCGAGCAGTTCGATCAGGTTTTCACCGGTCAGGCCCTTGGTGCGGCGTGCTTCTTCGAAGGCACGGGTCATCTGGGCTTCGCGGATGCCGTACTGGGCGCGCAGACGCTGCTTTTCGCGCAGACGTACGGCGTAGTCGGAGTCCTGCTTCTTGCGGGCACGGCCATGCTCACCGGGGCCGTACGGGCGGCGCTCCATGTACTTGGCGGCCTTGGGGGTCAGAGCAATGCCGAGTGCACGCGAAAGGCGTGCGGTACGGCGAGCACGAGTGTTGTTAGCCACTTGTGTCCTTCCAATATCTGCGGTGTGTCAGTGTTACTGGCCTCCACGATGGAGAGCATCGGCCAACCGCTGCCTTTTGCTACTGGGCGCCGGGCGACAGACCACCAAAAAAATCAGAGCAGCATGAAATGCTGAAAATCAGTGGATTGCGCGTCCGTGCCTTGCCAGACAACGAACTATCCTACCACGATGCGGTCCGCCGTCCCTGACGCCTGCCGTCAGGTCCGCGCGTGGACGCCGCGGCTGGCCGGACGGCCGAAGGACGCGGCGCCCAGGAACTCGACCGCGATGAACGGCTCGTTCCCCACCACCCATTCATCGTGGCCCGGCGGCAGCGTGTATGTGTCGTTGGCATGGATCGAGGAACGGACGCCGTCGGGGGTTTCCACTTCCATCACACCGGAGACGCAGAATCCGAGGTGGTTGTGCTGGCAGAAGTCGGTCTTCTCGAGGGGCTTGATGCTCTCCGACCACCGCCAGCCGGGGTTGAGTATCAGCCGGGTCACTGAGTAGTCGTTGACGGTGACCAGATCGAACTCGGCCTTGTCGGGGCAGCGCTTCTTGTCCGGAGCGTCGAACGACTTCACGGACATTGCGGTGACGAAATTTGCGGACATGTGACACTACCTCGGAAGTGGGAAAAGGAGCGTAAAGGCTGTGCCGGGCTGATTCCGTGCCGGCCGCCGGCCCGGGGCCTGAGCGTATGAACAACCGGCATGTGTGCTGATGTCCCCCCCCCTCAGGGCACGCACGTACAGCAGATCTTTGCTGACGTAATTCAACGTTAGCCCTCCGCTGGCGGAAGTCAACGGAGACTTGTACCGACCGCCCGGGGCCGCCCGTCAGCCGCCGCGAATGATCTTCCGGAGCCGCTCCAGCCTGGTGGAAATCTCGCGTTCGGCGCCGTTGGCGGTGGGCTCGTAGTAATCCCGGCCGACCAGGTCGTCGGGCGGGTACTGCTGCGTGGCAACGCCGTGCGGTGCGTCGTGCGCGTATTTGTAACCCTGCCCGTGCCCGAGCTGTTTGGAACCCGGATAGTGCGCGTCCCGCAGGTGGGCCGGGATGCCGTTCCCCAGGCCGGCCCGTACGTCGGCCGTGGCTTTGTTGATACCCATGTAGGCAGCGTTGGACTTCGGGGCCGTCGCCAGGTGGACCACGGCCTCAGCCAGCACGATCCGCCCCTCGGGCATGCCGATCAGCTGTACGGCCTGCGCCGCCGCGACGGCGGTCTGCAGCGCGGTGGGGTCTGCCATCCCGATGTCCTCCGCGGCCGAGATCACGATGCGCCGGGCGATGAACCTGGGGTCCTCCCCCGCCTCCAGCATGCGGGCCAGGTAATGGAGTGCGGCGTCCACGTCGGATCCGCGAATCGATTTAATGAAGGCACTGGCAACGTCGTAGTGCTGGTCCCCCGCACGGTCGTACCTGACCGCGGCCACATCCAGGGCGCGTTCGGTGTGCCGCAGTTCCACCGCGACGGGACCGTCGTCGGCGTCGTCGGCATCACCAAAAGCCACGCCGGCGGCCGCCTCTAGTGCCGTCAGCGCACGGCGCGCGTCGCCGCCGGACAGCCTGACCAAGTGGGCCAATGCCTCGTCACTGAGCTTCACCTTCCCGTTCAGCCCGCGGGGATCAGCCACGGCCCGCTGGACCAGTCCCTCGATGTCGGCATCGGTCAGCGGGCGGAGCGTCAACAGCAGCGAGCGGGACAGCAGCGGGGACACCACCGAGAACGAGGGATTCTCGGTGGTGGCGGCTACGAGCACCACCCAGCGGTTTTCGACCCCCGGCAGGAGCGCGTCCTGCTGGGCTTTGTTGAAACGGTGGATTTCGTCGAGGAAAAGCACAGTGGTGGTCTTGTAGAGGTCCCGAGCCGTGAGCGCATCGTCCATAACGCGCCGCACATCCTTGACGCCCGCGGTGATGGCGGAGAGTTCTACGAACTTCCGGCCCGGGCCTTTCGCGATCACATGCGCCAGCGTGGTCTTGCCGGTTCCAGGAGGACCCCACAGGATGAGCGAGGTGGGGCCGGCCGGACCGGCGGAATCGGCCCCGGCACCGGCGGCCAGTTGCCGCAGCGGGGACCCCTGGCCCAACAGGTGCTGCTGGCCCACGACGTCGTCGAGGGTGCGGGGCCGCATCCTGACCGCGAGCGGGCTCCGGGGCTGCGTCCGGCCGGCGGCCAGCCCGGAAACTGCCGTCCCGGACGGCGTCACCGTCCCGCCGTCGTCGTCGTTGTCCGGCCCTTGGCCAAAGAGATCATCCACATAGATAGGCTACTTCTAGTTCAGGACGCCACTAACAACGGAGAACCACGCCATGACTACCCCAGAGTCCCGTGTGGCATTCGTCTCCGGTGAACGGCTACCGGGGTGGGTGGAGCGGTTTGCCGCAAGCCACGGCCCCCTGGTCGAAGAAGAGCTCGACGGCGGCCTGCAGCTGTCCGCCGCGGACGGTGCCGTGGCGCTGTTGCAGCCGCCGTGGCCGGCGGACGGACGGCCCGGCCGCGGCGGCGACGGCGTAGCGCGGATGGCGTCGCTGGCGGCGCAGTCCCGGACGCTCGGGCTGGTGCTTGTCCGCCGGGGCGGTTATTCAGTGGCGGCGGTCCGTGACGGCGCCGCGCTGGCCTCGAAAACCGGCACCCGCCACATCCAGTCCAGGACCGCTGCGGGCGGCGGGTCCCAGCAGCGGTTCGCCCGGCGCCGCACCAACCAGGCGGACGCCCTGGTGGAGGCGGTCGCCGGGCACGCCGACCGGATCTTCGCGGAGCACCGGATCGAATATCTGGCGCCGGGCGGCGACCGCGCCCTGGCCGAGCAGGTCCTCGCGGAACCCGCGCTGAAACGCTACGCGGCGCTGTCCCGGCTGCCGTTCCTGGACGTCCCGGACCCGCGCGCTTCTGTGGTGAAGCAGGCTGCGGCCGCCGCGTGCTCGGTCCGGATCCTGGTGACCGACCCGCCGGCTTAACCCGCCCGTTGCTGCGCCGAATCCTCCGGTGCAAGCGTGACGGTTACTCCGAAAGCCATGCGGCCGAAGGAACCTAGCAGCCGGTCAGGTGCCGCTTGGGCCGTTCCTGCCGGTAGTAGTAGCGTCCGGCTTCCGTGAATCCCGAACGGGCATAGAGCTCCCGGGCACCGGCATTGGCCGCCGTCACCAGCAGCCAGTAACCGCTGAGGCCCCGGGCGTCACCTTCACGCAGCAAGGTCCGCAGAACCCGGCTCGCGTAGCCGCGGCGCCGGGCATCAGGACGGGTGGCCATGGCGTACAGGCCGCCCTCCGAGCCGGACGGAACGGCAAGGCGCCCGACGGCGGCGGGCACGCCGTTGTCGTCCCGCACCAGGGCGTACAGCGACCGGCAGCCTTCGAGGATGCCGCGGGCGGTGGCGAGGGACTCCTCGCCACCGCGGCCGTCCACACTCCACCAGAGCCGCAGCCATTCAGCCGACGGCTCTGCCGAAAGTTCAACGCCGCCGTCAGGCGCTTCGTCAGCGGATGCGGGCTCCGCGCCGGCGTCGCGGACCAGGACCAGGGTCTCCGACTGCCGGGTGAAGCCTTCCTCGTCGAGGACAGCGTTCAGAGCGGTACTGCGTGAGTCATCGAAGACCTGGAAGATCACCGGAAGCCGGCGGCTGCGGTACCAGGCCCGGGCATCCCGGAGCCAGGCCACGCGGTCGTGCCGGGTGCCGGAAGGCTCCGAACGCGGCCAGACCGAGTTGGCCCGCTGGGTCACGCCGCCCGCGGCACGCAGCACCCAGCCGCCGGATTCTTCCCGGTCGGGGGCGGGCCAGGCGGCGTCCATGGCGGATTCAATGTCAGACAGTGCGATGCGAGCCATGCGGCTCCCTCCTATGTCAACGGCAAGAGGCTCCCCGGTTGTCCCGGGGAGCCTCTTGCTGGTGTCCGTGCCTCGGCAGATCAGGCCTTCGTGGCGCCGGGATCCGTCTTCTTTGCCTCGGGCTTGAAGTCGACGCCGGCTTCCTTGCGCTGCTGCGCGGTGATCGGCGCGGGAGCCTGGGTCAGCGGGTCGTAGCCGCCGCCGGACTTGGGGAAGGCGATGACGTCGCGGATCGATTCCACGCCGGCCAGCAGTGCCACTACGCGGTCCCAGCCGAAGGCAATGCCGCCGTGCGGCGGAGCGCCGAACTTGAAGCCTTCCAGGAGGAAACCGAACTTCGTCTCGGCATCCGCCTTGTCCAGGCCCATGAGTTCGAAGACACGCTCCTGGACGTCACGTTCGTGGATACGGATGGAGCCGCCGCCGATCTCGTTGCCGTTGCAGACAATGTCGTAGGCGTAGGACAACGCGGACTCCGGGTCCTTGTCGAACGAATCCATGAATTCCGGCTTGGGCGAGGTGAAGGCGTGGTGGACTGCGGTCCACTGGCCGGCACCGACGGCGACGTCGCCCGAGGCCACAGCGGCTGCGGCGGGTTCAAACATCGGCGCATCCACGACCCAGCAGAATGCCCAGTCGGCGGGGTTGATCAGGCCGGTGCGGTGTCCGATTTCGACGCGGGCGGCACCGAGGAGGGCGCGGGAAGGCGTCTTCTCGCCGGCGGCAAAGAAGATGCAGTCTCCGGGCTTGGCACCGACGGCGTCGGCGAGGCCGGCGCGCTCGGTATCCGTGAGGTTCTTGGCCACGGGACCGGCCAGTTCGCCGTCTTCCTTGAAGAGGACGTAGGCGAGGCCCTTGGCCCCGCGCTGCTTGGCCCATTCCTGCCAGGCGTCCAGCGCGCGGCGGGCCTGCGAGGCTCCGCCCGGCATGACGACGGCACCGACGTAGGGCGCCTTGAACACGCCGAAGTTGGTGTCCTTGAAGAACTCGGTGAGCTCGGTCAGCTCCAGGCCGAAGCGCAGGTCCGGCTTGTCCGAGCCGTAGCGTGCCATCGCGTCGGCGTAGGTGATGCGCTGGATGGGCGTCGGAATCTCGACATCGATCAGCTGCCACAGGGCTTTGACGATGCTTTCGCCGAGCGAAATGATGTCATCCTGCTCCACGAAGCTCGCTTCGATGTCCAGCTGGGTGAATTCCGGCTGGCGGTCTGCACGGAAGTCCTCGTCGCGGTAGCAGCGCGCGATCTGGTAGTACTTCTCAAACCCGCCCACCTGCAGGAGCTGCTTGAAAAGCTGCGGTGACTGCGGCAGCGCGTACCAGGAACCCGGCGCGAGGCGTGCGGGGACCACGAAGTCGCGGGCGCCTTCCGGCGTCGAGCGCGTGAGGGTGGGTGTTTCGATTTCGACGTAACCGTCGCGGTGGAGCAGTTCGCGGGCCACGCGGTTGGCCTCCGAGCGCAGGCGCATGTTGCGGGCGGGGCCCGGGCGGCGCAGGTCGAGGTAGCGGTGCTTGAGGCGGGCTTCCTCACCCACCTCGACGTGCTCGTCGATCTGGAAGGGCAGCGGATCGGAGGTGTTGAGGATGGTCACCTTCTCGGCGATGACCTCGATCTGGCCGGTGGCCAGCGCCGGGTTTTCGTTGCCCTCCGGACGCTGAGAAACGGTGCCGATGACCTGCAGGACGTACTCATTGCGGAGTCCGTGGAAGACCTCTTCTTCGCGGACGACCACCTGGGAGACGCCCGAGGCATCGCGAAGGTCAACGAATGCCACACCACCGTGATCACGACGCCGGCCCACCCAGCCGGCCAGGGTTACGGTTTGTCCAATGTGCTCGGAGCGAAGGGATCCGAGGTCATGTGTGCGCAGCACAGCACGCCTTTCTTAGGGAGACAGCAGGAATACAGAGATGATGTTCAATGGGACCGTTAGGGAACAGTCCCGTTCGAGTTTACCCGTTGGAGAGGCTTTACTTCCGCCATGCAGACCCATCAGCGGCTACAGCGACGGCTCGGAGTGTTTGACGCCACAGCAATCGGGCTCGGCTCCATGCTCGGCGCCGGCGTGTTCGTCGTCTTCTCCCCTGCCACCGCACTGGCCGGCCGGCTCATGATTGTTTCCGTGCTGATCGCCGGCGCGATTGCCTACTGCAACGCCGTCGCCTCCGCCCAGCTGGCGGCCAAATACCCGGCCAGCGGAGGCACCTACGTTTACGGCCGCAAGCAGCTGGGCGAATGGCCGGGATTTGTTGCCGGCTGGGGTTTTGTCACCGGAAAAACTGCTTCGTGCGCGGCCATGGCCCTGACTTTTGGCTACTACGCGGCCCCGGACTATGCCACGCCCGTGGCCGTTGCCGCCGTCGCAGTGCTGACGGCTGTCAACCTCATGGGTATCACCCGCACAGCGCTGCTGACCAGGGTCCTGCTAGGCATTGTTCTCGCCACCCTGGTGTTTGTCGCGGTTGCGGGCCTGATGGGCCCCCATCCGGAGCCGGGCGTGTCGGCGGAAAGCACCGGCAGCGCCTGGGGAATCCTCCCGGCCGCCGGGCTGATGTTCTTCGCCTTTGCCGGGTACGCCCGGATCGCCACGCTGGGCGAGGAAGTCAAAGATCCCACCCGTACCATTCCGCGGGCGATACTGGCCGCACTGGCCGCTGCCTTCGTGATCTACCTGGGACTCGCCGTGCTGCTGCTTTGGCACCTGTCCCCGCAGCGGTTGGCCGGATCAGCGTCGCCACTGCTGGACGCCGTCGTGTTCTCCGGCCTCCGCGCAGGCAGCCCCCTGGTCCAAGCCGGCGCAGCCGCCGCATGTCTGGGAGCCCTGCTCGCCCTGATTACCGGAGTGGGCCGCACTGCGCTGGCCATGGCCCGGGAGCGCGACCTCCCCGCGCCCCTGGCCCGGGTGGGCGGACGCCACACTGTTCCGGTCGTCGCTGAGCTCTCCGTGGCCGCCGCGGTGGTTGCCCTGCTCATCACCACGGACGTCCTCACCGTGGTGGGATTCTCCAGTTTCGGCGTGCTGATCTACTACTCCGTGACCAATGCTGCCGCCTTCACCCTGGCCGAGCGGCCGGCGACCGCACCCCGATGGATGAACGCTGCGGGATTCGCGGGGTGCCTGCTCCTGGCCGTTACGCTGCCGTTTGCCTCGGTTGCGGGCATGGCAGCGGTGCTGGCCGCCGGGATTGCCGGCCGGTTCCTGGTACTGAAGCTCCGGAAGCGGCAGCCCAGCCCTTAAAGCCGCCTAAGGCCGCTCAGGCCTTGCGGATCCGGACGTGCAGGTCCTCTTCGGCCGGCGTCCAGGAAGCGGGGTCGGCGTCCGTCTGTTCGCCGGACCGGATGTCCTTCACCTGGTGCTTTCCGTCGTCGTCCGTAAACCAGACGAACGGGATGCCCCGGCGGTCGGCGAACTTGATCTGCTTGCCGAATTTTTCCGCTTTGGCGGCCACCTCGGTGGAAATTCCGCGGGAGCGAAGCTGCGCGGCGACGTCCTGTGCCGCGCCCCAGCTGTCGTCGCTGTTCAGGGCGACCAGCACTGCGGTCGGCACCGAACGCGTGGCCTGCGCCAGTTCCTGGCTCAGGATCCTGGAGACCAGGCGGGTGACGCCGATGGACAGGCCGACGCCCGGGAACTTCCGGTTTCCCTTGCTTGCCAATGCGTCGTAGCGCCCGCCGGAGCAGATGGAGCCAAGCTGTTCGTGGCCCACCAGCACGGTTTCCACCACGGTTCCGGTGTAGTAGTCCAGGCCGCGGGCGATGCTGAGGTCCGCCACCACCTTTCCGGGCGCACGCTGGACCGCGGCGGCAATGACCTGCTCCAGCTCGTTCAGGCCCTCATCCAGCAGCTCGTCCTTCACGCCCAGGGCACGGACTTTCTCAACGAAGGAGGTGTCCTCGGTGCGGATGCCGGCCAGGCTCAGGGCGGCCTGCGCCTGTTCCTCGGACGCCCCCAACTCGGTCTTGAGCAGATCGGCCACCTTGGCAGGGCCGATCTTCTCGAGCTTGTCGATGCTCCGCAGGACTCCGGCGGTATCGGTCAGTCCGATTCCGCGGTAGAAGCCTTCGGCCAGCTTGCGGTTGTTGATGCGCAAGCGGAAGTCAGGAATCGGGAGGGCGCTGAGGGCTTCAGCGATCACCAGGGCGATTTCGACGTCGTAGCGGAACGGCAGCTCGCCGTCGCCGACGATGTCGATATCCGCCTGCGTGAATTCGCGGGCGCGGCCCTCCTGCGGCCGCTCGCCGCGCCACACCTTCTGGATCTGGTACCGGCGGAACGGGAAGGCGAGGTATCCGGCGTTTTCGACGACGTACCGGGCGAACGGCACCGTCAGGTCAAAGTGCAGGGCCAGAGAGTGGTGGTCGCCCTTGGCGGCCCTTGATTCCTCTTCGTCCTCCTGCAGGCGGCTAAGGCCGTACACCTCCTTGTCGATGTCGCCCTTGCGGAGCAGCTGGCCCACCGTTTCCACGGCACGGGTTTCGATCGAGGAGAAGCCGTGCAGCTCAAAAACCCGCCGCAGGGTGTCCAGCACATGCAGCTCCACCAGCCGCTCCTCGGGAAGCCACTCGGGGAATCCGGACAGGGAGGCGGTGCGTGCCATGGTGGATTTTCTCCTCAGGTAACAGAAGGCTGACGTCCCTTACCCGGCATTCGGGTTCCGCCATGCGGTCAAAAGCGGCGGTTAGGGCGGGAGTCCAGCCAGTCATGCATAAACTATGTGCGGCAGTCAGTTTATGCTTTCGGCGCCGGCAACTCTAATGGAGCGGCCCCGGAGCATCGCCTGCCGCTTGCTGCCGGACACCGGACGTCGCCCATGGCCCGTTCGACTGGCCGGCCCGACAACCAGGAGGACTTTTGGCGGCCAGTTCACGGAGCGCCCGCGAAGCAAAGCGGCGCATCCTGCAAATGGAAGCGAAACGCGAGCTGCGTCGGCACCAGGAGAAACGCCGCAGGCGCGACAACATCATCGCTGTCAGCGCCGGCGCAGGCGCCGTGGTGCTCGCCGTCGTCCTCCAGCTCACTGTGTTCGCCGGCAACCCCTCCGAAGAGGAATACGCGGCCGCGCAGGCCGGCCTGACCAGCCCCTCGGCGTCGCCCGCACCGTCCGCCACGAACGGCCCCAACATCCCCAAACCCGAGACCGCGGCGGGCAAAATGTTCACCGGCGAGCTCAAACTGAATGGCGGCGCCCTGGGCGTTGAGCTGGACGGAACGAAGGCACCGCAGGCAGCGGCGGTCTTCAAGTCCCTAGCCGACGAAAACTATTACAACGGCATCAGCTGCCACCGGCTGACCACAGGCGAAACGTTCGGCGTCCTGCAGTGCGGATCGAAGACAGGTGACGGACAGGGCGATCCCGCGTACACCTGGGGCCCGCTGGAAAACACGCCGGCGGACAACAACTATCCGGCCGGAACGATTGCAGTGGCGCGGACCGGCGGCAACGCCTACGGGAACGGCACCCAGTTCTTCATCGTCTACAAAGACACCGTCATCCCGGCCGATGAAGCCGGCGGATACACGGTGGTGGGCAAAGTGACCTCCGGCCTCGATGTGGTGACCAAGATCGCCGCCGGCGGTATTAAGACGGGCGCAAGCGCAACAGACGGCGCTCCTGCGGAACCAGTCACGATAGACTCGTTCTCTCTGAAGTAACCAGCCCCGGCCTCCACGCTGCGGGTGCTGGTATTTCCCTCCAAGCGAAAGACTTTTAGCGGTGACAGACAGTCAGAAATCCGACGAAACAGTAACAGCAACCTCCGAAGAAGCCGAGACCGTGGCTCAGGTGGCTGACGACGCACAGGCAGCTGGCAACGAAGCAGCTCCCGAGGCTACGGCAGAGGCGCAGTCCGCTACCCAGGAAGTTTCCGCACCGGAGGCTGAGGCACCCGCCGAAGACGCCCCCGCGGCCGAGGCACCCGCCGCTCCGGCAGAGGCCGCAGACGCAGCCCCGGAGGCAGAAGCCACCGCCGCTGCGTCCCCGGCACCGCGTCCGGCAGCCCGTCCGGCGCCCTCGCCGGCAGCCTTCGCGGCGCGGCCGAAGGCAGCGTCCTCTCCTGCGGTGCCCGTCCCCGCTCCTGTTTCCTCGGCTGCCTCCCTGGCCGAAGCCGCACGCTGGGGCCGCGTTGAAGGCGACGGACACGTGTTCCTGACCATCGACGGCGAAGAACACCCGGTCGGTCAGTACCCGGACGTCAGCGACGAGGAAGCCCTTGGCTACTTCGCGCGCAAGTACGATGACGTCGTGGCCCAGATTGTCCTGCTCGAACAGCGGGTGGGCTCCAAGGCCCCCACCACCGATATGCAGAAGACCGTGACGCACCTGCGCGAGCAGCTGGCGGAACGCAACATGGTGGGCGATCTCCGCGCCGCCGAAGCCCGTCTCGATACGTTGTCCACGCAGATCGCGGAACTTGAGAAGGCCGAAAAAGCCGAACATGACGCCGTGCGTGCCGCCGAGCTGGCCGCACGCGAAGCGATCGTTGCGGAGGCGGAAGAAATTTCCGGCCACGACCCCGCGCAAATCCAGTGGAAGACTTCCAGCGCCCGCATGAACGAGCTCTTCGAAAGCTGGAAAGCGGCACAGAAGAACGGCGTGCGGCTGGGCCGCAGCAACGAGGACGCCCTCTGGAAGCGGTTCAGGGCAGCGCGGACGGTCTTCGACCGCCACCGCCGGGCCTACTTCTCCCAGCTGGACAGCAACAACTCCGCAGCCAAGGCCGCGAAGGAAAAGCTGATCGCTGAAGCCGAGGCACTGTCCTCCTCAACGGACTGGGGTTTTGCCGCGGGTGAATACCGGCGCCTGATGGACGAATGGAAGGCCTCGCCGCGGGCCAGCCGCAAGGACGACGACGCACTCTGGGCCCGCTTCCGCGCCGCCCAGGACGTGTTCTTCACCTCGCGGCAGGCTGCCAACGATGAGATCGACCAGGAGTACGGCGCAAACCTGACCGTGAAGGAAGCCCTCCTGGTCGAGGCGAACGCCCTGCTGCCCATCACGGACCTGGCTGCCGCCAAGAAGGCCCTCCAGTCCATCCGTGACCGCTGGGAGGAAGCCGGCAAGGTTCCCCGTGCGGACATGGGCCGGATCGAAGCCGGACTTCGGAAGGTGGAGGACGCCGTCCGCCACGCCGAAGACGAAAACTGGAAGCGGTCCAACCCGGAGACCAAGGCGCGGACCAACAGCGCACTTTCCCAGCTGGAAGCCGCCATCGCCGGGCTGAAGGAAGACCTCGCGAAGGCGGAGCAGGCTGGCGACCAGCGTAAGATCAAGGCCGCCCAGGAAGCCCTGGAGGCCCGCCAGGCATGGCTTGACCAGATCTCGCGCTCGGCCAGCGAACTGTCGTAGCCAGTCAGGCTCAGCGTACAGGCCCCGTTCCGGTTATCCACATAGCCGCAGCGGGGCCTGTACCGGTTTAAGGCGGCAGGAAAAGATAGCTGAATGGCTAACTCGTTCCCCGCCCCCGCCAATTCCCGGCCTGCAGCATCCGGACGCACAGATATCGGGTCCGCAGAACTGTATTCACCCGGCCGCGTGTTCTCGTGGCCGGAGCTGCAGGCCATGGCTGCAGACGGCATTCTGAGCCAGCTGTATCAGCGCGGGTACATGCTCCCCGGAACTGCCGCCACGCCCCAACTGCGCGCCCGCGCGGCCTCCTTCGCCGTGCCGCCGGCTATCCGGCAGCGGGTGGTTGCGGGGCGGATGACAGCGGCGTGGATTTACGGCTGCGCCGGGGAGCCGGACCGGCTTGCGCTCCTCGTGGATGCCACCCGGCGTGTCTCCAGCCTGAGGTCGACCCGCGGCTGCACCCTGCACGAAGTGCGGCTCGGTCCGTTTGACGTTGTCAGCCTGGGCGGCCTGATGGTTTCCAGCCCGCTGCGGACCGCATTGGATATCGCGCTGCACGTGGATGCAGAGCGGGCACTGCCGGCGCTCCGGAAAATGCTGTCGACCCCCGAACTGGACGTCAGGCTGCGGCTGCTGACCCTCGCCGTCGAAGCCACTCCCCGGGTTCCGCACAAGAAGGCGGCACTGGAAAAACTCGCTGCCCTGCGGGCCCAGCCCGGCTAGCAGCATGCCTGTCCGGGTGGCAGAGCATGCCAGCCGGCGCGGCCGGCAGTTAGCTGCGCCGGCGGTTTCCGGTTGTGCGGTACACATCGAACACGCCGTCGATGCGCCGCACGGCGCTGAGCACATGGCTCAGATACTTGGGATCGCCCATTTCGAAGGCGAACTTCGAGATGGCCACCCGGTCCGTCGAGGTGTGCACACTGGCGGCCAGGATATTCACGTGGTTTTCGGAGAGGATGCGGGTGACGTCGGAGAGCAGCGACTTCCGGTCTAGCGCCTCCACCTGGATCTCCACAAGGAAGACGCTGGACTGGGTGGGCGCCCATTCCACCTCTACGATCCGGTCCGGCTGGTCTTTCAGGTCCGAAACGTTCGTGCAGTCCGTACGGTGAACCGATACTCCGGATCCCCTGGTCACGAACCCCAGGATGGGATCCGGGGGTACCGGCGTGCAGCAACGGGCAAGCTTGACCCACACGTCGCCCACGCCCCGGACAATCACGCCGGAGTCGGAGTACTTCGTCTTGCTGACCTGCGTGGGGATGCTGACCTCTGTCAGGTCATCCTCCGGGCCCTCATTGCCGCCAAGGGTCTCCACAAGCCGTTCCATCACGGACTGGGCCGAGGTGTGCCCATCGCCCACACCGGCGTAGAGCCCGGAGATGTCCACGTACTTGAAGTGCTCGGCCACTTCGGCGAGGGCGTCATGGGTCATCAGCCGCTGCAGGGGAAGGTTCTGCTTGCGCATCGCCTTTGTGAGGAGTTCCTTGCCGCGGTCAATGGCCTCTTCGCGGCGCTCCTTGCTGAACCACTGCCTGATCTTGTTGCGCGCGCGGGCGCTCTTAACAAAATGCTGCCAGTCCTGGCTGGGTCCGGCGCCTTCAGCCTTGGAGGTGAAGATTTCCACCCAGTCGCCATGGTTGAGTTCACTGTTAAGCGGAACCAGCTTGCCGTTGACCCTGGCGCCGATGGTCCGGTGGCCCACTTCAGTGTGGACAGCGTAAGCGAAGTCCACGGGGGTCGACCCGGCCGGCAGTGCCATGACCTCGCCCTTGGGCGTAAACACAAAAACTTCGCGGGCGTTGATTTCGAACCGCAGGGAGTCCAGGAATTCGCCGGGATCGGACGTTTCCTGCTGCCAGTCAACGAGGGACCGCAGCCACCCCATGTCGCCGTCACGGGGGCTTCCGGGGCCGGCGGCCGTCCTGTTCGGCTGGTCCTTGTACTTCCAGTGCGCCGCGACACCGTACTCGGCGCGGCGGTGCATCTCATGGGTGCGGATCTGGATCTCCACCGGCTTGCCGCCAGGCCCGATCACCGTGGTATGCAGGGACTGGTACATATTGAACTTGGGCATCGCGATGTAGTCCTTGAACCGCCCCGGGAGCGGGTTCCAGCGCGAATGCAGCGTGCCAAGGGCTGCGTAACAGTCACGGACGGAGTCCACCAGGACCCGGACGCCCATGAGGTCGTTGATGTCGTCGAAGTCCTTGTCGCGGACAATCATCTTCTGGTAGATCGAGTAGTAGTGCTTGGGCCGGCCCGTGATGGTGGCCTTGATCTTCGCGGTCCGGAGATCTTCGGTGATCTGGTTCCGGATAACGCTCAGGCTCTTCTCCCGCTCCGGCGTCCGGTCCCCCACCATGCGCACTATTTCCTCGTACACCTTCGGGTAAAGCGCTGCGAAGGACAGGTCTTCGAGTTCCCACTTGATGGTGTTCATGCCGAGCCGGTGTGCCAGCGGCGCGAAAATTTCCAGCGTCTCGCGGGCTTTGCGCGCCGAAGACTCAGCCGATACGAAGCGCCAGGTGCGGGCATTATGCAGCCGGTCGGCGAGCTTGATCATGAGCACCCGGATGTCCTTGGCCATCGCCACGACCATCTTGCGGACCGTTTCGGACTGTGCGGCTTCACCGAAGCTCACCTTGTCCAGCTTTGTGACGCCGTCGACGAGCATGGCCACCTCGGGGCCGAAGTCCCTCTTTAGGTCCGCCAGCGTGTACGGCGTATCTTCAACAGTGTCGTGCAGGAGGGCGGCTGCCAGCGTCGTGCCGCTCAGGCCCAGTTCCGCCAGGATGGTGGCCACCGCGACGGGGTGGGTGATGTACGGATCGCCGCTCTTGCGCTTCTGCCCCCGGTGGCTCTGTTCCGCCACGACGAAGGCACGCTGGATGAGGTCGAAGTCCTCTTTGGGATTGTTCGCCCTGACGGTGCGGAGCAACGGTTCGAGTATGGGTGAATACGTCGCCGTGCCGCGGCCGGTCAGGCGGGCGAGCCTGGACCTTGTGCGTTCGCGGCGTCCGGGGAAGGTCGGACGGAACCCGGAACTGTCAACCGGCACGCCTGCGTCCGGGCGCCCGGACGCTACCAGACCGGTCTGCGGACCCTGGCCCGGACCTTCACCACCGTCGGCCGTTGGCGCCGACGTCGAACGTTCTTCCAATGAAGCACCCCTCACGACCCGTTAATTATCCCAGTCTATTCCCGCGGCAGCGCACTTCCGTAACCGGAACGCAGATGCGAAGGGCCGGACCCCGTCACGGATGACGGAGCCCGGCCCTTCAGGCACGGACAGCTAGGTTGTTGCAGTCTCCGGCGCAGCCGATTCCTTCGCGGCCGATTCCCTGGCAGCGGACTCGGCCCGGCGGCGTTCCACACGCTCAGCCTGCTTCACCAGCTGCGGTTCGCCCTGGCGCAGCCAGGCATACAGCGGGGCCGCGATGAAGATCGTCGCCGCTGTGCCGATCAGGATGCCGACGAAAAGTGCAAGCGACAGATCACGCAGGGTACCTGCGCCCAGGAGGCCGGCGCCGATGAAGAGGATGGCACCCACGGGAAGGATGGCAACCATCATGGTGTTGATGGACCGGACCAGCGTCTGGTTGACGGCAAGGTTGACCTCTTCCGCAAAAGTTCGGCGGGTGGAGGCGTCAATGTCGGCCGTGTTCTCACGGATCTTGTCGAAGACCACCACGGTGTCGTACAGCGAGTAGCTGAGCACCGTCAGGAACCCGATGATGGCGGACGGCGTGACTTCGAAGTCGCTAAGTGCGTAAACGCCCGCCGTGACGAACATGGTGACGAGCATGCCCACGAGCGCCGAAAGCGACATCTTCCAGGTGCGGAAGTAGAGCGCCATCAGGACCGCCGCGATGACGACGAAGATCACCAGGCCCAGGAGTGCCTGCTTGGTGACGTCGGCACCCCAGGTGGGGCCAACGAACGTGGAGGTCACCTCGTTGTCCGTGACACCGTAAGCGGTGGTCAGCCCTTCCTTGATCCGGAGGGTTTCCTCATCAGTGAGCTTGTCTGTCTGGATCCGCATGGTGTTGCCGGCAACGTTGGCCACGCGAGGAATACTGCCCTCCACCACGTCCTGGACGGCCTTCTCACCGAGGGACGCATCCGTGGTCTTCACGTTGGACACGGTGAATTCCGATCCGCCCCGGAACTCGATGCCCAGGTTGAACCCGCCTTTGGCCACCGGGAGGAGGATGGAAAGCGCCACGGCGACGGCCGCAATCAGGAACCAGATCTTCTTGGCGCTGACAAAATTGTACGAGCGCTTGCCCGTGTAGAGCTCATTGCCGAACGTGGCAAAATTCGTGGTCATTTACTTGCCCTCCTTGGTCGTGCTCTTGGAGGAACCGGCAAGCTGCTCCTGCTTTTCCGCGAGGCGGCGTTCTGCGATGGTCATCCGGCGCTCCGCTTCGGCGGCTGCTCCGGTGTTTTTGGCGCGCACCACGGCCGGCTTGTCTTCCGGCGTGCGGAGCCTGCCTGCACCACGGTAGAGCGGCACTGCGCCGAGGCGCTTCGGGTCAAGGCCGGAGAACTTGTGGCCCTCGCCGAAGAACTTGGTGCGGGCAAGGAGCTGCAGGGTCGGGTGGGTGAACATAAAGACGACGATGAGGTCGGCGATGGCCGTCAGGCCCAGGGTGAAAGCAAATCCGCGCACGTTGCCCACGGCCACGAAGTAGAGGACCAGTGCCGCCAGCAGGTTCACGGCCTTCGATGCCAGGACCGTGCGCTTGGCGCGCTTCCAGCCGTTCTCCACGGCGGAGACCAGACCCCGGCCCTCGCGCAGTTCGTCCCGGATTCGTTCGAAGTAGACGATGAAGGAGTCGGCTGTCTGGCCGATGGCCACGATGAGGCCGGCAACACCGGCAAGGGACAGCCGGTAGTTTTCAGTCCACCCCAGGATGGCAATCGCCAGATAAGTCAACGCTCCGGCTACCACGAGGGAGAAAATGGTGACAAAGCCCAGCGCCCGGTACTGGAAGAGCGAGTAAACCACCACCAGGAGCAAACCGATCACGCCTGCGAGCAGGCCCATCCGGAGCTGCTCTCCGCCCAGGGTCGCGGAAATCTGCTGCTCGCTCTGGATGTCGAAGCTGATGGGGAGCGCACCGAACCGGAGCTGATCGGAGAGTGCCTTCGCGGAGTCCTCCGTGAATCCGCCCGTGATCTGGGGACGGCCGTCTGTGATCACGGCGAGGGAACGCGGGGCGGAGATGACCTGGTCATCGAGGACGATTGCGAACTGGGCCTTGGGATCGTTGCCGGACTCGCCGCCGGCAGCCACGAAGAACTGGTACAGGCGTTCGGTGACTTCCTTGAACTTGGCGGTCCCTGCCTCATCAAACTGGATGTTCACTGCCCACTCGTTGGTGACAGCACCCTGTGCACCCTGCTGCAGCTGGAAGGAGGAGGACTTGATGTTCGAGCCCTTTACTTCCACCGGACCCAGGATGTACTTGATGGCCGGGGAAGTGGCCGTAGCAGGCTCACACGTCACCAGCGGCTTGGCGGGGTCCGAGCGCTCCTGCTTGTCCTGCGAGGGGTTGTCACAGTCCAGGGTCTCGAATTTCTTGTACACCTCAGCCGTGACCCAGTTGACGTCGCTGCTGTTGGTCGGCGCGGCCGTCGGCTTGGGCAGCTTGTCCTCGGGCGTCTGGGATTCCGCGGGCACTGCGGCGCCGGGACCGGCCTGGAGAACGGGCCGGAAGTTCATGTCGGCCGAGGCCTGGATGAGGGCGCGGGTCTCCTTGGAAGGCGTACCCGGGAGGCTGACCACCACATTGCGGCCGGACTGCGTGCTGATTTCAGCTTCCGCCACGCCTGAGCCGTCGACGCGCTGGCGAATGATCGCAACGGCCTGGTTGAGCTGATCCTCGTTGATGTCCGAACCGCCCTCGACCTTGGGCGCCAGGATCATCTGGGTTCCGCCTTCAAGGTCAAGTGCAAGCTTTGGTGCCCAGCTGGCCTGGCCGGAAATGGAGCCGCCGGCGAGCACGGCAGTCATGACGGCGAGGATAACGCCGAGCCAGACCAGCACCCTGAGTGCTGAGTTTTTGGGGCCAGTACGTGCCATTGTCGATCTTTCTATTGTTTACGGAGGAGCCGCCGGGGTGAGCTGGGCTCACACACCGGCGGCAGCCCGCGGCCGTCGTTAGTTCTACTTAGCGGGACTTGGCGGAAACGCCAGACTAGCTGTCTTTCTTGCCTTCGTCGTTGAGACGCTTCAGCGATTCTTCCGGCGTCTCGTTAACAGTCTCGGTGCGGTTGACGGCGTCGGCGCGGTCGGCGTCGTGGCCCGTCAGTGACGAGGCGTCGTCCGGAACGACGGCGGAGTCGGCGGGGGCTGCAACCGGCTCGACGATCTTGGTCACCGCCTGGCGGTGTACCGTGGCCAGGTTGCCCGGGGAAAGTTCGATCACAACCTTGTTCTCGGCCTCATCGATGGAGACAATGCGGCCGAAGAGGCCGAAGCTGGTCATGACCTCAACGCCGGGCGCGAACTGGGACTGAAGCGTTGCCTGCTGCTGCTGGGTCTTCTTGTTGCGGCGGAACATCATGAAGATGAAGAGTCCGAGCATCACGAAGAGCAGGATGGTCATGATGTCGATGCCGCCGCCGGCCTGCGGCTGGGTCTGGGCAGTAATGTGTCCGAACACAGGAAGTTTCCGTTCTGTACTTGCGTAGCTGATTTACAGCAACGTCGGCTTCGTTTCGGCCCACCCGGCAGAAAACCATGCCCAGCCAACGGCGGCCGAAGCCGCCCACAGAAACAAAGACCCGAACGTGCCGAGCGTCATACCAGTCTAAAGGGAAAGTCAGCCGGACGCTGCTATTGCCCGTTGGGCAGCCACTCCGCCACCGGCTCGACGCCGAGGTCTTCCACCTCAAAAAGCGCCAGCGCCTCCTGGCCGAACACCCCTTCCGGAACCGCGTAGCCAAGGTGCGTCCAGGCGGGAGCCATGGCGATCCGCCCACGCGGCGTCCGTCCCAGCAGGCCCTCGCGGACAAGATAGGGCTCAGCCACGGTTTCCACCGTTTCCGGTTCCTCCCCCACCGCAATAGCCAGCGTGGAAAGTCCCACCGGGCCGCCGCCGAACTTGGTGATGAGGGCTTCGAGGACGGAGCGGTCCAGCCGGTCCAGGCCCCTTTTGTCCACTTCGTACATGTCCAGCGCGGCCGACGCTGCCCGGGCATCGATTTGCTCGATTCCGTGGACCAGCGCCCAGTCGCGGACTCGGCGGAGCAGGCGGTTCGCAATGCGGGGGGTGCCCCGGGACCGGCCCGCGATTTCGCTGAAGCCTGCCGAATTGACCTTGAGGTCCAGCAGCCCGGCCGAACGCCTCAGGACTAGCTCCAGCTCCTCCACGGAGTAGAACTCCAGGTGGCCCGTGAACCCGAACCTGTCCCGCAACGGTCCCGGAAGGAGCCCGGCGCGGGTGGTGGCGCCCACGAGGGTAAACGGAGGCAGCTCGAGGGGAATTGCCGTGGCGCCTGCGCCTTTGCCCACCACGATGTCCACACGGAAATCCTCCATGGCCATGTACAGCATTTCCTCCGCAGGACGGGACATCCGGTGGATCTCGTCCAGGAACAGGACCTCCCCCTCCGACAGCGAGGAAAGGATGGCGGCGAGGTCGCCGGCGTGCTGGATGGCCGGACCACTGCTGATCCGCAGCGGAGCATTCATCTCTGCGGCGATGATCATGGACAAAGTGGTCTTGCCGAGGCCGGGCGGGCCGGAGAGCAGGACGTGGTCGGCACTGCGTCCGCGCATCCGCGATGCTTCCAGCACCAGCGACAATTGCTTGCGGACACGGTGCTGGCCTACGAAGTCGTGCAGGTTCTTGGGACGAAGGGCCGCCTCAATGACCCTTTCCTCGGGCTCCTCTCCCCCGCCCACCAGGGAAGAATCAGCCACGGCTGCCTACCCTGTTGCCGGCACGCGCGCCGTCCTGCCCCAGCCAGCGCAGCGTGGCCCGCAGGATTTCGGCCACCTGGCCGCCGGCTTCGAGTTCCGGGGAATCAGAGAGTGCTTTGTCGATGCTGGACGCGGCGTCTTTTTCGGACCAGCCAAGACTCGTCATTGCCGCCACCACCTGCGGCTTCCAGGGCGCGGGCGCGGATGCTGCCGGAGCCGCCGCTGCACCGGTCCCGTGCGGCACGAGTTTGCCGGCCAACTCCAGCACAATCCTGCCGGCAACCTTGGGTCCGATCCCGGGGACTTTGGTGAAGGCCTTTCCGTCCCCGGTGTGCGCGGCCACCCGGATTGCCTCGGGATCATGGACGGCCAGCACGGCCAGGGCAAGGCGCGGCCCCACGCCGCTCACGCTGAGCAGGACATCGAAGACCTCGCGTTCGTCGTCGCTGGAGAACCCGAAAAGCGTCAGTGAATCCTCACGCACGATGAGGGAGGTAAAGAGCTTGCCCTCTTCGCCGGTGCGCAACCCGCTGAGGGTTTGCGGTGTGGCGTTAACGCTCATGCCGGCGCCGTTGAGGTCGATCACGGCGGAGGACAACCCGACGTGCGCTACGGTTCCGCGGAGAAAACTGATCAAGGCCGGGCTCCTGGGTCTACAGCAAAATGCAGCCGGCGCTAAACCGGCTATCCGAACATATCTACGAATACCCTAGCAAGGGGTCCGGACATTCACCGTGCACGGCGCGCCTTGGCTTCCGCCTCGGCCCACGCGCGCTGGGCCGGGGTCAGCGACTGGCTGCCCGGTCCGGTGGTCGCTATGGCGGCTCCGCTCCCGGCCCGCCACGCATGCGTGATGGCCAGTGCCAGCGCATCGGCGGCGTCCGCCGGGCGGGGCGGGGCATCCAGACGGAGGATCTTGGTGACGAGTTTCGTGACGGCGTCCTTGTTGGACGTTCCGCTGCCGGTGACGGCCGCCTTGACCTCCGACGGGGTATGCAGGGCAACCGGGATGCCGCGCCGGGCGGCGGCGGCAATCACCACACCGGATGCCTGGGCGACCCCCATCACCGTGCTGACGTTGAGCTGGGAGAACACCCGCTCCACGGCAAGGACGTGGGGTTCGTAGCGGTCCAGCCAGTCGTCGATGGACGTGGCGATAAGCAGCAGCCTCCGGTCCAGGCTCTCATCCGGGGACGTACCCACCACACCGACAGCCACCATGGTGGCCCGCCGGTTCTTCTCGACGTCCACGACGCCGATGCCGCAACGGGTGAGGCCCGGGTCGACTCCCAATACTCGGAGGGTCAAGGCCGGGCCTCAGTTTCACAGCAGGGCTGCGGGATCACTCGGCTTCCAGTGCGGCCTGCACTTCGTCGCTGAGGTCGGCATTGCTGTAGACGTTCTGCACGTCGTCGAGCTCCTCCAATGCGTCCACCAGCTTCATGAACTTCTTGGCGGCGTCGAGGTCCAGCGGGACCTCCATGGACGGGACGAACTCCGCTTCGTCGGTGTCGTATTCGATCCCGGCTTCCTTGAGGGCGTCGCGGATGGCCTGGAGATCCTTCGGGTCAGAGTGGATCTCGAAGGTTTCGCCGTTGTCCTTGACTTCCTCGGCGCCGGCGTCCAGGACGGCCATCAGGACGTCGTCCTCGCTGAGGCCGTTCTTGGGCAGGGTGACTACGCCCTTGCGGGAGAAAAGGTAGCTGACGGAGCCGGGATCGGCGATGGTGCCGCCGTTGCGGGAGATGGCGAGGCGGACCTCGGACGCGGCGCGGTTCTTGTTGTCCGTGAGGCACTCGATGAGCAAGGCCGAGCCCTGCGGGCCGCGGCACTCGTACATGATCTCCGTGTAGTCCACGACCTCGCCGGTGAGGCCGGCACCGCGCTTGATGGCGCGGTCAATGTTGTCAGCGGGAACTGAGGTCTTCTTGGCCTTTGTGACGGCGAGTTCCAGGCTCGGGTTGCCCGCGAGGTCCGGGCCGCCCATCCGGGCGGCGACTTCGATGTTCTTGATCAGTTTGGCGAACGATTTTGCCCGGCGGCTATCAAGGATGGCCTTCTTGTGCTTGGTCGTCGCCCATTTGGAGTGGCCTGACATGCTTTACGCTTCTCCTCTGATCATTCGAATAAACAGTTCATGCACGCGCTTCTCCCCCGTCACTTCCGGGTGGAATGAGGTGGCCAGCAGGTGGCCTGAACGCACTGCAACAATTCTAGCCGTCCCCTGCAGCGCGGCCGCATGCGAAGCATGCTCCGGATCCGCGGGTTCCACCTGTGCCAGGACCTCCACGCCCGGGCCTACGCGCTCCACCCAGGGGCCGCGGATGAACACCGCGTGTACCGGCGCGACACCCGAACCGGTGTCGCTGAAGCCGAGCCCCTTGAATTCGAGGTCGGTTTCAAAGGATTCCCGCTGTCGGCCGAACGCGTTGCGTCGGACGGTGATGTCCAGTCCGCCGAACGTCTGCTGTGGATTGCCGGCCAGGTCCGTGGCGGGGTCCGCGATCTCGTCGGCGAGCAGGATCATGCCGGCGCAGGAGCCGTATACGGGCAGTCCTTCGGCGATGAGCTTACGCAAGGGATCCGCGAGTTCGAAGGCCCTGGCCAGCTTGTCGATCGCGGTGGATTCGCCACCGGGAATGATCAGGCCGTCGATGCCGTCAAGTTCGGACGGGCGCCTGATTCCGATGCCGGCGGCGCCGGTAGCTTCTGCGGCGCGCAGGTGCTCCCGGAAGTCGCCCTGAAGGGCCAGGACACCGATTCGCAGGCCTGCGCCCGCGCGGGAATAGTCCGTGGAAGGGGGGTTGGTCATCCAATCAGCATAGTGGCCACCGCGGTCGGAGGCTTGCCGGAACAGGCCGGCCGGCCCGGTTCCATGCCGCGACTGGGATATATTACTGAGCATGCTTTACATCAGCGTTCCGCTCGGCAAGCTCGTCCGCCGGGTCTCCCGGCTCAGGGGCGGAGGCTCCGCCCTCCCCGGCCTTGTGGTGGAGAAAATCGACCCCGGATTCATGCAGCGGACACTGTCCACGCTCCCGTTGGGCGTCGCCGTCGTGAGCGGAACGAACGGCAAAACAACCACCACCAAAATGGTGGTGGAACTGCTCGAGAGCCAGGGGCTGAAGGTCTTTACGAACCGCACCGGAAGCAACTTCACCCGTGGTGTGGCTGCGGCTTTGCTGGGCGACGTCGACTGGCGGGGCCGGCTGAACGCGGACATCGCGGTGCTGGAGCTGGATGAGGCGCACGCCGTCCACTTCGTCAACAGGGTTCCGCCGCGCTACAGCCTGCTGCTCAACGTCCTCCGCGACCAGCTGGACCGCTTCGGCGAGATCGACAAGACCGCCCAACTCCTGCAGCACATCGCTTCAAAAACCACCGGAACGGTGGTCCTGAACCGTGAGGATCCCCGCGTCGCCCGGATCGCCGACACCCTGCACGGACCGGACGTCCGCTACTTCGGGCTCGACGATTCCCTGCTCAGCACGTTCCCGAACGACGACGACCTCCGCGCCGGCCCGGGCAGCCCTGTGCCGGCAATGCCCGAAAAGCCGCATGCCGACGTCGTGCTCAGCCGGGTGGGGGCGGACGACGCCGATTTTGAGTACGACGGCGCCACGGTCACCACCGGGATGAAGCTCCGGGGGGTCTACAACATCTTCAACGCGGCGGCCGCGCTTGCACTTGCCCGCTGCATCGCCGGGAACGGCGACACCCCGACGGATCATGATGGCCTCCTCAAGGCCCTGTCACAGGTAGCACCTGCCTTCGGCCGGGGTGAGAGCCTGGGGGTCGACGGACTGCCCCTGGACCTGGTGCTGGTCAAGAACCCCAGCGGTTTCCGCCTGGGCCTGAAGTCCTTCCCGGCCGGCGGCTACGCCACGATGGTGGCGATCAACGACAACTATGCCGATGGCCGCGACATGTCCTGGCTTTGGGACGTGGAGTTCGATTCTCTGCGTGAAGGCGGCGTGGACCAGTTGACCGGTTCCCGGGCCTACGACATGGCCCTGCGGCTGCAATACGACGACGTTGCCGTCGGTGCCGTCAACCCGGAGATCGCGCCGGCCCTCGCGGCCTTTATCCAAGGTGCGAAAGGTAAACCCAAACGCATCTTCTGCACCTACACCGCAATGCTCGCCATCCGCCGCGAGCTCTCCAAAATCACTACCGTGGAGGTGGTCTCATGAGCAAGGGAACCATCCGTGTCCTGCAGCTGTACCCGCGCGACATGAACATCTACGGCGACTGGGGCAACGCGCTGGTGATCCAGCAGAGGCTGCGCTGGCACGGCTACACCCCGGAACTCCTCGAATACAACGTCGGCGACGAGTTCCCGGCCGGCGTCGACCTGATCGTGGGCGGAGGCGGCCAGGACAGCGGCCAGCTGGTCATTCAGGACGACCTGCTCTCCCGCGAATCGACGCTGAAGGAACTGGCAGAAGCAGGTACGCCCATGCTGCTGATCTGCGGGATGTACCAGCTCTTCGGAAAGTTTTTCAAGACCCGCACGGGATCGGTCATTCCCGGTATCGGCGTGTTGGACGTGGAAACCCACGGAACCGACGAACGCCTGATCGGGAACGTTACGGTGGCTTCTCCCGAGTTCGGCGACATCCTCGGTTACGAAAACCACAGCGGACAAACGACGCTCGGCCCCGGGGTCCAGCCCCTTGGCAGCACCCCCAAGGGCATCGGCAATAACAGCAAGGACTGTCAGGAAGGGGCGCGCTACCGGAACATCGTGGCCAGCTACCTCCATGGATCGCTCCTGCCGAAGAACCCTGCGATTGCCGACTTCCTGATCCGCACCGCCGTCGAACGCAAATACGGCAGCTTCACACCGGGTGCGCCGGATGACCGCTACGCCGTGCTGGCGCGTGAACACGCCTCACGGCGGCCACGCTAGGGACGGCCGGTTCAGTTCCGCCTGCCTTTCCGCGCGGAACGCCGGTGACGGTTTGTGACCGCCAGGAGACCGGGCGTGGGAAACTGGTCCCATGGACACCGCAGCTGCCAGCTTCCCGGAACACCTTCGCAACCCGTCCCGCCCCCGCGATCCAGGGGACGCCTGGGTCGAAGGCGCTCTGGGCAGGTTCTGGGGCCGCTTCGGGTCTGCCGGGCTCCTGGTACAGGATCCCGGCAAAGGCATCCTGCTCCAGCACCGGGCCACCTGGAGCCACCATGGCGGCACCTGGGGCCTGCCCGGCGGGGCGTTGCACCAGGGCGAAGACGCCATTACGGGCGCCCTGCGGGAAGCACACGAAGAAGCGGCCGTCCCGCCGGACAACGTGCGCGTCCTCTTCACGTCCGTGTTCGACGTCGGATACTGGTCATACACCACCGTGGCGGTGCGCGTTGTTGAATCCTTCGAACCGGCCATCAACGATCCGGAGAGCATCGAGCTGAAGTGGGTCCCGGCCGGTTCCGTTGAAGACAGGGAACTCCACCCGGCGTTCGCCACGGCCTGGCCTGAGCTATGGCGCCGGCTGGTGCATCCCCGCTGATCCCCTGGTTTTTCTGCCTGGTTTCTCTGACGGCGTAGCAGTGGCCGGACTAGTGGCGCGAGCACAGCCGTTGACATAGGTAGGCACCATGTCAGGAGGCACACCATGGCGGCAGCCAGCAGCGGGATCAACGGAACCCACACCCTTGAAGACCCGCTCGATTCCTATTCCGCAACAGTCATCCGCGTCGCGGAAACCGACACCCCGCACGTAGCTGCCGTCGAAATGACCGGCACGGGCCGCAACGGCAGATACCGGGTTGGCGCAGGCTCGGCTGTCCTGTTCACCTCCGACGGCTACCTGGTGACCAACGCGCATGTGGTGGGCTCTGCGGGAAAAGGACACGCCGTGTTCGCCGACGGCACCCGGACGGCTGTTGAAGTGGTGGGCGCCGATCCCCTGTCCGACCTCGCTGTTGTCCACGGTAAGGCACCCATGGTCCGGCCGGCCGAATTCGGCGACGCCGAACTCCTCAAGGTCGGGCAGCTGGTGATCGCGGTGGGTAATCCGCTGGGACTCTCGGGCTCCGTGACCGCAGGAGTGGTCAGCGGCCTGGGCCGTTCCATCCCCGTGTGGTCCGGACGCAACCGGCGCGTGATCGAGGACGTCATCCAGACCGACGCCGCGCTTAACCCCGGCAACTCCGGAGGCGCCCTGGCCGACGCACGGGGCAGGATCGTGGGCATCAACACGGCGGTCGCCGGAGCGGGACTGGGTTTGGCGGTTCCTATCAACGCCACGTCTCGCCGGATTATCGCCTCGCTCCTCTCGGACGGGCAGGTCCGGCGGGCCTACCTGGGGCTCGTGAACACACCCGTGCAGCTTCCGGTCAGCTCGGTGGTCCGAACCGGCCACCGGGATGGCCTACTGGTTGTCGAAGTGCTTCCGGGATCACCCGCCGAACGGGCGGGCCTTCGCGCCGGAGACGTGCTGTTGAGCGTAGGGCGGAAATCCGTTTCGAACGCGGAGAGCCTCCAGAAGCTGCTCTTCTCGGAGGCCATCGGGGCACCGTTGGACATTTCGGCGCTCCGCGACGGCACCGAACTCCACGTAGTGGCCGTACCGGAGGAAATGAGCGCGCCGTAACATTCCGGAGGGCCGGGGTGCGGAACGATGCCGAACGGCCGAAATGGCGCCAATTTCACACAAATCCGACAGAGGCAGCTGATGAAACTGTCCCGCGATGAGGATACCGCAATCCCGCCTGTAATAAACCCCTGAGCCTATTCTGATCCGGGTCACACCGCTATCGTTGTTAGTGGACATCCCCCCGGTTCACAGCGACGTGGCGGACGGGCGATGTTCCGGCTTTACAGCCGGGTTGCCGGACCACTGTTCCTGGACCCGGGTTATTGGGGTATTGGGGTAGGCACCGGGGGGTGCCCTCATATCGATACCGTGCACCGACGCCAGTTATGCGCAGCGCGGTGCGCGGGGGTTTCCCGAAAGCGGCAGGACTCTGCGTTGCCGCGATGAATCGAGTCGCCAAAAATGGGGCACAAGCCGATTCACGGAACGTATCGCCGCATAAATTTGGGGCCACAAACCGCAGGCAAACATTCGAACAGGAATCTTGAGTCCGGCACTGTCCACAGCGGGCGCACCGGAAGTCATGCGATTCACCACCGAGATTCCGCCTGCCCGGATGAGCCTGCGGGCAACCATCAGGAATTAACCACAAGTTAGGACGATCTCATGAAGAGGTCAATGGGATTACTCGCATCCACCCTGCTGGCCGCGGGACTCGGTATTGGCGGAACGGCAATGGCTGCCGGACCTGCCGCAGCGGATACGGGACTGCAGTCCGTCACGATTTCCGCTGAGAACTACCAGGGTTACACGGACCACAAGAGGGACGACGACAAGCGCGACTGGCGTCACGACCGCAGGTGGTGTGAGCGGAACGGCTACTGGCACCACCACAGGGGTGACCGGGACCACAGGGGTGGCTGGCACTTCCACAGCTACTGTGACGACGACCATCGACGCGGCCACCACTAGGCTGCCAACCGGCGCCTGACCGGCCGGTCTCAGGCGCCGCCGGTCTGAGGCGGCACGGGAGGGGCACCGCATCACAGCGATGCCCCTTCCTTGGGCGCCACACCCTTCCCGTTCCGGCGATTGGATGCCAGAGTCAGTCCATGAATACCTGGGACCCACGGGCTGCCGGCGTCGTCAGCTTCCCCTCCGGCAGGCTGATCCGCGCGCGGGCGCTCCGTCAGCCGCTACCGCCGGGTCCCCGCCCCGACTTCGCCGTGTACCTGCTCGGCAGGCGCCCGGCTCCAGCGGGATGGGAGCAACGGTGGGTGCGTTGGCCGGATTTCTGGCTGCCGGTCCACGAGACAGATGCCCTGGATGCGTTGCGGGAAGCATGGCTGCGATCGGAGGCGGAGCGGGTTGAAATCGCCTGCCGGGGCGGTCGCGGCAGGACCGGCACTGCCCTCGCCTGCCTCGCCGTTATGGATGGCATCCCGCCCGGGCGGGCGGTGTCGTTCGTAAGGGAGCAGTACGGGCGGGCGGTGGAGGCACCCTGGCAACACTGGTTTGTCAGGCATGTTGCCCGCAGGATCAAGTGAACCGCTGTCCCGCAGCCATGGCCGACTGCCCAAGGTTCGCGAACTCACAGGTCCCGCTTCTCCAAGCCAGCACTTGGCGCCGTCTCTATCGTTCGGCGGAAATGATCAGTTCCCGGGCACCCGCCGCTGCGGCCCCCATGGATTCCACTACCGTCCGGGTCCTCAACCGCGTGGCAGCGTCCGCTTCGGAGCCGGCGCACGGTCCCTGCGGCGCATCGGCAGCCACGGAACACCAGCGGTAGGGGTTGCGGACGATCACCGAGGGCACCCAGGCAAGGTCCGACGCCTGCCATTTTCCGACTGCGTCCTGGCTGAACTGCGCCCGCACCAGCAGGCCCTCGTTGTTCACCACATACCAGGGGGACAGCTCGGTCACGCCGTTGCCCAGACCGTAAACGATCCACGTCCCTTTGTAGTTTTCAATGGGCAGCACGGAGTGTGTGTGATGGCCGTAAATCATGGTGAATTCGCCGCTGTCCACCAGGGCATGGGCCGTGTCCTGCTGCTGGGCGTTCGGGGTGCTGGCATATTCGTCACCGGCGTGCATGACTCCAAGTACGATGTCCGCACCGAGCGCCTTGGCCTTCTTCGCTTTGGCAATCATGGCCGGCGCATCGAGCATGTCCACCTGCCAGGCGTGCTCGGGGTATTGCCCGTTCAGGCCGTAGGCGGCTTCGATCACCGCTATCCTGGCGGCATCGGTCTGCAGGATCAGGATGCCCTGCGAGTCGGCCTCGGTCCGGTAGGAGCCCGTGTGTTTCAAGCCGGCGGCATCCAGCGCGTCGAGGGTCCGGACGAGGCCGCTGGTCCCTTGGTCGATGGTGTGGTTGCTGGCGGTGGTGCAGGCCTGGTAGCCAACGTTCTTCGACGCGGTGACGATCTGTGGCGGCACGTTGAACGAGGGGTAGGCCGAGAAGGGACCCTCCGGTTCCGCGACCGGAGTTTCCTGGTGGCAGATGGCGAGGTCGCTTGCCCTGATGTACTCACGCTGGCCTTCGAGCAACGGGGCGAAGTCCAACCCGGGTTTTCCGAGCGCCGCCGCGTCGGCACGCGCCTGGTCCCACAACTGGGCATGGACCAGCATGTCCCCGGTCACCAGCACGGACGAGCACCGGACAGCCGCGCACGCCGGGCCCTTGCCTGCTGTCGGTTCCGGAGAAGGGGCCGGCGCCTCAGGTGCAGCTGACGACGGCGGTGCGGAGGCCGCCGTCGTGCCCGCCGCTTCGGCGGAACGCTGCCCGGCGCCCTGTTCGGCCACAACGCCGCACGACGACAAGCTCAGCAGCAGGGCAACAGCGGCCAACGCCGCGACTCCCCGTCCAGCGGTTGATTTACGGTAGCATCCGTGCGATTCCCCCATGGGCGCCATCCTACGGCGGGCCATCCCGGAATACCGAAAATTCACCGTTGAGAACCGCCCGGTTACATGAAAGGGTTGCTTCATGACCAACCCCCTCCTGAGCCCCAGCCCTTTGCCGTTCGGGCTCCCCCCGTTTGCCGAAATCGAAGAGTCCCACTATTCCGAGGCGGTCCGCGCAGGCCTTGCCGGGCACTTGGCTGAGATCCGGGTAATCGTGGGCAATCCGGAACCCGCAACCTTCGAAAACACCGTGCTGGCCATGGAGCGTTCCGGGCAGCTCCTCCAGCGCGCCGCCGCGTCGTTCTACACGCTGGTCTCTGCCGATGCCTCGGACGGCATCCGCGCCCTCGAGACGGAACTGTCCCCGGAGTTTTCCGCCCATCAGGACGCCATCTACATGAACCGGGGGCTGTTTGACCGGTTCGCCGCCGTGGACGTCACCGGGCTCGACGAAGAATCCGCCAGGCTCGTGGAGGAGTACCTCAAGGAGTTCCGCCAGTCGGGCATCCAGCTCGATGACGCCGGGCAGGAACGGCTCAGGACGGTAAACGCGGAGCTGTCCCGGCTCGGAACTGAATTCGGTCAGCGCACCAAGGAGGCCATGAAGACCTCGGCCCTGCTTCTCGACGACGGCGCGGAACTGTCAGGGCTGCCGGCGGACGACGTCGCCAGCGCCGCCGAAGCAGCCCGCGCGGCCGGGCACGACGGAAAATTCCTGCTCGCGCTCATCCAGCCCAGCAACCAGCCCGCCATGGCGTCCCTGGAAAACCGCGACGTCCGGCGCCGCCTCTACCAGGCGTCCATCAGCCGGGGAAGTAGCGGGGGCAGCCTCGATGTGCTGGAGCTGGTGCAGTCCATGGTTGCGCTCCGCGCCGAGAAGGCCCGCCTGCTGGGGTTCGCCAACTACGCCGAGCTCACCGTGGACCGGCAGACGGCACCCGATTTCGAAGCTGTGCAGACCACGATGAACCGGCTGGCTCCTGCCGCCGTCCGGAACGCCGACGCCGAAGCGGCCGCCCTGGCAGAGGTGGCAGGCCATCCGCTCGAGGCCTGGGACTGGGCCTACTATTCCGCGAAAGTGCGGCGCGAGCGGTACAGCGTGGACGAGCAGGCGTTGCGCCCGTACTTCGAACTGGACCGGGTCCTGCGCGACGGAGTCTTCTTCGCCGCCACATCCCTGTACGGGGTCACCTTCCACGAACGCACCGACCTCCAGGGCTACCACCCCGACGTCCGGGTCTGGGAAGTCCGCAACGAGGACGGATCAGAGCTGGGCCTGTTCCTTGGGGACTACTACTCGCGTGAAACCAAACGCGGCGGCGCCTGGATGAACTCGCTGGTGGACCAGTCCGCGCTGCTGGGCACACAGCCGGTAGTGATCAACAACCTGAACATTTCCAAGCCGCCGGCCGGAGAGCCCACACTGCTGACCCTGGACGAACTCCGGACTGCGTTCCACGAGTTCGGGCATGCCCTGCACGGACTGTTTTCCCGCGTGACCTTCCCGCGGTTCTCCGGTACCGCCGTTCCGCGGGACTTCGTGGAGTACCCCTCCCAGGTCAACGAAATGTGGATCATGTGGCCCGAGGTGCTGGCCAACTACGCCCGCCACCACGTCACCGGCGAGCCCCTGGCCCAGGACATCGTGGACAGGCTCAATGAATCGCAACTGTGGGGCGAAGGTTTCGGCACCACGGAGTACCTGGGCGCTGCGCTCCTGGACCTTGCCTGGCATGTCCTGGACGAATCCGGGGTCCCGGCCGATGTCCTGGCGTTCGAAGCCAAGGCCCTGGCGGCCGCCGGTGTTGCGCACCATCTGATTCCGCCGCGGTACCGCACCGGCTACTTCCAGCACATCTTCGCCGGGGACGGCTACGCTGCGGGCTACTACTCCTACATCTGGAGCGAGGTACTTGATGCGGACACCGTGGAATGGTTCAAGGAAAACGGCGGGCTCAGCCGGGTCAACGGCGATTTCTTCCGGAACGAACTGCTGTCCCGGGGCAACAGCCGCGAACCGCTGGATTCGTTCCGTGCCTTCCGGGGCCGGGACGCCCGGCTGGAGCCGCTGCTGAAACGCCGCGGTCTCGAATAGCTTCCTCCCCCCCAACTGACTGGCAGTTAAGGTCGTGAAAGGCGAGTTTCGCGACGTTAACTGCTAGTCAGTTGGGTTAACCGACGACGGCGGCGGGCCACCTTCCCGGGTGACCCGCCGCCGTCGTACTGCTGTTGAGCTGTTACCAGCCGCGCTCGGCGAGGCGGTGCGGCTGCGGGATTTCGTCGACGTTGATGCCCACCATGGCTTCGCCCAGGCCGCGGGAGGCCTTGGCGATCACGTCGGGGTCATCGAAGAAGGTGGTGGCTTTCACGACGGCGGCGGCACGCTGGGCCGGGTTGCCGGACTTGAAGATGCCGGAGCCGACGAACACGCCGTCAGCGCCGAGCTGCATCATCATCGCGGCGTCGGCCGGGGTGGCGATGCCGCCGGCGGTGAATAGGACGACGGGGAGCTTGCCGGCGGCAGCAACTTCCTTGACCAGTTCGTACGGGGCCTGCAGTTCCTTGGCCGCGACGTAGAGCTCGTCTTCGGGCAGGGCCGCGAGCTTGGCGATCTCGGAACGGATCTGGCGCATGTGACCGGTGGCGTTGGAGACGTCGCCCGTACCGGCTTCGCCCTTGGACCGGATCATGGCCGCGCCCTCGTTGATGCGGCGCAGCGCCTCACCAAGGTTGGTGGCGCCACAGACGAAGGGAACCTTGAAGTTCCACTTGTCGATGTGGTTGACGTAGTCGGCCGGGGTCAGGACCTCGGACTCGTCGATGTAGTCCACGCCGAGGGACTGCAGGACCTGGGCTTCGACAAAGTGGCCGATCCGGGCCTTGGCCATGACCGGCACGGAAACGGCTTCGATGATCTTGTCGATCATGTCCGGATCGGACATGCGGGACACGCCGCCCTGGGCCCGGATGTCGGCCGGAACGCGTTCCAGCGCCATCACGGCCACGGCACCGGCGTCTTCGGCGATGCGGGCTTGTTCGACGTTGACGACGTCCATGATGACGCCGCCCTTGAGCATCTCTGCCATGCCGCGCTTGACGCGGTTGCTGCCCGTGACGCTGTTGGCGGACGAGCCGGCTTCGCTGCTTACATCAGGTGTAGACACAAAAACCCCTATGGGTAGCTAGATGTTACGTAGATCCGGTCTCTCGGTTCCGGCGCAGGCGGCAGCATAGACGGGATAAGCCACGCCGCGCGCACACCGGATTACCGGATCCAATGACCAGGTACTGCTAATACTAGTCCCACGCTGCGACGCAGCTGAATTCGGGTTACCCCGGCAGTCCCGTCTCTTCCAGCGACTGCCGGTGCACGGTGGCGATCCGCTGGATCACGGTGACCAGACTGGCAGCGGCCAGGAGGACCAGCGTCACCAGCAGGACCACGCTGGGAAGGCCGATCCCGGTGAATCCGGTGACCACGAGCACCGACACGAGCCGTTCCGCGCGCTCGGCAATGCCCACGTTGGCGTGGAAGCCCAGGGCTTCGGCCTTCGCCCGAGCATAAGAGACCACCATGCCCAGCACCAGGCATACGACGGCGGCGACGGCGATCGCGCGGTCCGCGCCTCCCGTGAAATACCAGATGGCAAGGCCGGCAAACAGCGCGCCGTCGGCGACCCTGTCCAGGGTGGAATCCAGGAAGTTGCCCCAACGGCCGCCGCGCTCCTGCATCCGGGCCATGATCCCGTCGAGCACGTCCGAGAAGATGAACGCCGTTATAAACAGCGTTCCCCACCAGAGCTCGCCCAGCGGGTAGAGGACCAGCGCGCCCACCACGACGCCGGCCGTGCCCACAATGGTGATGGCGTCCGGTGAAACACCGATCTTCAGCAGCCAGCGGGCAAGCGGTGAGAACAGGGCGGTGAAGAACCCGCGGGCATGCCGGTTAAGCATGTTCGTCCTGGGGCCAGGCCTCGGCAACCTGCTGGCGGACCTCGCCCAGCGTCTGGGTGATCGCTTTTGTCTGGGCGATGATGGGGAAGAAGTTGCCGTCCCCTCCCCAACGCGGGACCACGTGCTGGTGCAGGTGGCCGGCTATTCCGGCCCCGCCCACCACGCCCTGGTTCATCCCGAGATTGAAGCCACCGGGGTTGGAGACCTTCCGCAGGACCCGCATGGACGTCTGCGTCAGTGCCGCGAATTCCGCCGTTTCCTCCACGGTCAGGTCCGTGTAATCCGGGATGTGGCGGTAAGGGCAGATCAGCAGGTGGCCCGGGTTATACGGGAAGAGGTTCAGCACCACGTAGCCGGTGCGTCCGCGGTAAACAATCAGCGAGTCTTCGTCGCTGCGGGCAGGGGCCACACAAAACGGGCAGTCATCCTTGTTCTTGAACTGGTGCTGGCCACCCTTGATGTAGGCCATGCGGTGCGGGGTCCACAGGCGCTGGAAAGCGTCCGGGACTCCGGCCAGACCGAATTCATCGGTCACGTCGCCGTCGCCCGGATATCCCCCGCCAGCGCCTGTGTTCTCCTGCACGTCGCCTGCCATTCCGCTTTCGCTAGCTGGTCCGGTTGCGGACGGCTTCGACAATCCTCTGGACAGCCTCGGCCACCGGCACACCGTTGTCCTGGCTGCCGTCGCGGAACCGGAAGGACACTGCTCCGGCCTCGGCATCCTCGCCGCCGGCAATCAGGACAAACGGAATTTTGTCCTTGCTGGCGGTGCGGATCTTCTTCGGGAAGCGGTCGGAGGAAATGTCCACTTCCGCCCGGATGCCTGCGGCCTTGAGCTGATCCACGACGTCGAACATGTAATCGTTGAAGGCTTCCGCCACGGGGATGCCAACAACCTGCACGGGTGCCAGCCACGCCGGGAAGGCGCCGGCGTAGTGTTCCGTCAGCACGCCCATGAACCGTTCCACGGAACCGAACAGGGCGCGGTGGATCATGACCGGACGCTGGCGGGTGCCGTCGGCGGCCTGGAACTCAAGCTCGAAGCGCTCAGGCAGGTTGAAGTCCAGCTGGATGGTGGACATCTGCCAGGTCCGGCCGAGCGCGTCTTTTGCCTGGACGGAAATCTTGGGGCCATAGAACGCGGCTCCGCCCGGATCCGGGATGAGCTCCAGCCCGGACGCTTCAGCCACCTCGGCCAGCGTGCGGGTGGCTTCCTCCCAAGTAGCGTCGTCTCCCACGAACTTGTCTTCGTTCTTGGTGGAGAGTTCCAGGTAGAAGTCGTCCAGGCCGTAGTCCTTGAGCAGGCCCAGCACGAAGTTCAGCGTGGTGGTGAGCTCGTCCTTCATCTGCTCGCGGGTGCAGTAGATGTGGGCGTCGTCCTGTGTCATGCCGCGCACGCGGGTCAGGCCGTGCACCACGCCTGACTTTTCGTAGCGGTACACCGAACCGAATTCGAAGAGCCGCAGGGGCAGTTCCCGGTAGGACCGTCCGCGCGAGCGGAAGATCAGGTTGTGCATGGGGCAGTTCATCGGCTTCAGGTAGTAGTCCTGGCCGGGCTTGCGCACGGTGCCGTCCTCGTTCAGTTCCGCGTCGATGTGCATCGCCGGGAACATGCCCTCCTTGTACCAGTCCAGGTGGCCCGAGACTTCGTAGAGGTGCCCCTTGGTGATGTGCGGCGTATAGACGAAGTCGTAGCCGGCATCCACGTGGCGCTGGCGGGAGTAGTCCTCCATGGCCTTGCGGATGATGCCGCCCTTGGGATGGAACACCGGCAGGCCGGAGCCAAGCTCGTCCGGGAAGGAGAACAGGTCCAGCTCGGCGCCGAGCTTGCGGTGGTCGCGGCGTTCGGCCTCCGCGATGCGCTCCTGGTAGGCCTTCAGGGCGTCCTTGGTGGGCCAGGCGGTTCCGTAAATGCGCTGCAGCTGCTGGTTGTTCTGGTTGCCGAGCCAGTAAGCGGCTGAAGACCGGGTCAGGGCGAACGCGTTGGAGATGAGCTTGGTGTTGGGCAGGTGGGGTCCGCGGCACAGGTCGCACCAGACGCTGTCCCCGCTCTTGCGGTCCACGTTGTCGTAGATGGTGATGTCTCCGGCGCCCACCTCGACGTTGACGCCTTCTCCGGCGTCAGCCGCGTTGTTCTTTTTGCCCAGGAGTTCGAGCTTGTAGGGCTCGTTCTTCATGGCTTCGCGTGCTTCATCCTCGGACACCACGCGGCGGACGAACTTCTGGTTCTGGTTGATGATTTTGAGCATCATCTTTTCCAGGGTCTTCAGGTCTTCCGGGGTGAACGGCTCGGCGACGTCGAAGTCGAAGTAGAACCCGTCCGTGATGTAGGGGCCGATGCCGAGCTTGGCGTCAGGACGCAACTGCTGCACGGCCTGGGCCATCACGTGTGCGGTCGAGTGCCGGAGGACATTGAGCCCGTCCGGCGAATCAATGGTGACGCCTTCGATGTCCGCCCCCTCGGGGAGCGGCTGGTCGAGGTCCTTCAGTTCGCCGTTTACTCGGGCAACTACAACGTCGCGGCGCTCAAAGAAGAGTTCCGCGCCGGTGGTCCCGGTAGTCACCTTGGTCTCTTCGCCGTCGACGATGAGGGTGATCTGCTGGGCATCTGACACGGGTGTCTCCTATTCAAAGTTAAGGCTTCGTAGCTTGTGGCGTACGGGGACCACAGCCAGCCTCGTCCATGCTATCGGTTGAGAGATGGGCCGACCAAAGCGGCGCGCGTCCGGCCCACGCGCCTGGCCCTTCCGGAGGGAAGCTCAGCCGCCGAGACCCGTGATGGCCAGGCTGCGGCTGATTCCGTCCAGCGGCCCCTGCAACTGGAGGGCCGGATCCCAGGAGTCGGCGGATTGCTTTTCCGGGTACGGGAGGGTCTCGGTGCGGCTGAGGTCCCACGCCATGGTGGCGCTGATGCTGATCCCCCGCGGCCCGGTCCTGCGGGTGTTGCCGCGAATCAGGAGCAGCCGGGTGCCGAACAGCAACGGGCCGGCCAGCTCCTGGGCCTCATGGAAGAACACCGAGTCCACGCAACCGGTGCCGTCGTCGATGCTGATGAAAACGACCCTTCGCCCTCCGCGCATCGGAGGCGTCTGCGTGGCGATCCGGACCCCGGCCACCAGTACTTCGGTGCCGTTCCTGAGCCCCAGGAGCTTATCCGCCGTGGTGACTCCCAGTTTGTCGAGAAGCGGCCGGTGGCTTGTCATAAGGTGTTCGCTGACATCCACTGCCATCAGGTCAAGCTCTGCCCTGACGTTCTCCACCATGCTTGGCGCAGGCAGGGCCGCTTTCAGGTTCCGAAGTTCAACATCGCCCAGGGGCAGCGACAGTTGGCCGTCGATGACCTCAACACCCTTCTTTCCCGGCCGGTTCTGGAGGGTCTGCAGGTGCTGGACAAGGTCTGCCCGGTTGGCGGCTCCCCCGGATTCGCGATGCAGGGCGTCGAAGGCTCCCAGCTGGGCAAGCCGCTTGATGCTGGGCTTGGTAAGCCTGGAGCGGGCCCGCAGGTCTGCCAGCGAGTCATAGGGCTGCCCTGCCACGATCCTTTTGAGTTCGGCCCCTGAGAGCCCGTAGATGCCGTTCAGGCTCAGCCGGATGGCCAGCTTGCCGCGGTCCGGACCGGACGCGACCCGCTCCACCCTGTACTCGGCCTGGCTCCTGTTGATATCAAGGGGCAGGATAGGGATTCCCATCCGCCGCGCTTCGGCCACGAGGAGCCGCTTGGGGTACATGCCGGGATCGTGTTCCCACAGACCGGCCAGGAAAGCCTCCGGGTGGTGGGCCTTCAGCCAGGCCGACTGGTAGGTGGGCACGGCGAAGGCAGCCCCGTGTGCCTTGCAGAAGCCGAAGCTGCCGAAGGCCTTCAGCGTTCCCCACACCTTGTCCACGACCTCGGGGGTGTACTTCCTTTCCCGGGCTTCCTTGCGGAAGAACTCCTCCACTTGTGGCTCCAGGAGTTCGTTCCCCAGGGCGCGCCGGAACTCATCGGCCCTGGCGAGCCCGCAGCCGGTCATGACATCAAAGGTCTTCAGGATCTGTTCATGGAACACCGTCACGCCATGGGTTTCCTGGAGCACGGGCTTGAGGTCCGGGTGCGGATAGACCTCCGGCGCAAAACCGTGGCGGTGTTCCAGGAAGGGGCGCACCATGTCCGACTTCATGGGCCCCGGACGGAACAGCGAAATATCGATGATGAGGTCGTTGAATTCACGCGGGGCCATCTTGCCGATCAGTTCCCGCTGCCCGGGGGATTCGATCTGGAAGCAGCCCAGGGTGTGCGTGCTCCGGATCAGCTCGTAGGTTGGTTCGTCGTCCAGGGGTACGGCGTTGAGGTCTATGCGCCCGTCAGTTGCGATGAAGTCCGGTCCCGAACCGTCCGGCCCGGGAGGATGGGCACCGGCCGCCACCACTTCGGCCTTCGAGGGGTGCAGGCGGATGACCTCACGGACAGCAAAGGCCATGGCACTTTGCATCCGGACGCCGAGGACATCCAGCTTGAGCATTCCCATCGGGTCCATGTCGTGCTTGTCGAACTGGCTCATGGGCAGGCCGAGCCCGCTGGGCTGGACGGGTGTCCGGTCCAGCAGGGTGGCGTCGCCCAGGATCACCCCGCAGGGGTGCATGGAGATGTGCCTCGGCAGGCGGTCCAGCCTCTCGGTCAGGTCAACGAGAAGGTCCAGTTGCTGGTTTTCAGTGAAATCGCGCTGCTCCACCCGGCCCGCGAACTCCTTAAGCTCGGGTTTTTCCGCCAGGGCTTCCCGGAAGTTCCTGGCAGAGAAGCGCCATAGCTGCTTAGCGATTTCGCCGATGTCGCCGTCGTCCATGCCAAGCGCCATGCCGGCATCACGGACGGCACCGCGAGCGCGGTAGCCGTTTTGCATGCTCATGAGGGTGACGCGTTCCGCTCCGAAGCGGTCAAAGATCCGCCGGTAGACATTGTGCCGCTCGGCACTTTCGACGTCGATGTCGATGTCCGGCAGGGTTGCCCTGTCGCGGGAAAGGAACCGCTCGAAGATGAGGTCGTGCTGCAGGGGGTTCACCTGGCTGACATCGATGAGGTAGTTCACCAGGCTGGAGGCACCGGAGCCCCTGGCCGCAGCCCTGACCCCCATGTCCAGGATCATCCGGGAAACCTCGGCCACGGTCAGGAAGTAGGAGGCGAACCGGAGGTTGGCGATGATACGCAGTTCGTGGTCCAGCCGTGCCCGCATTTCCGCCTCTGCCCGCCCTGATATGCCCGGAAACCGCCGGCCGATGCCGGCCTCGCAGCGCAGCGTCAGCTCCACCAGGGGGTCGCCTTCGATGCCAATGACGGAAGCTTCAGGAACAACTGGCTGCTTCCATCCCATATCCGTCACGGGATCCATCCGGCAGCGGTCCGCGAGCGCCTCGGTTTGGCCGAACAGCCTCGTAAGGTCAGTGGCGCCGTATCCCGCGGCATGGATGATTTCCTGCCCGAGTTCGACCATTTGGGCGGATGTTTTCAGCCACCCCCGTCCGTTGGGCTGGAGCAACGGCTCCGCTGTCAGTTCGGGCAGCGATTTCAGGGTGCGGGCTGAATCCAGCACATCCGCCGTGGCGGCGCCGTCCTCCGCGCAGTACCGCACCGCGTTGGTTAGTACTGCCGGAACGCCGTGCTCGGCGGCCAGCTTGAGCATGCGCACCGCGTGGGCGGTGCTCAGCGGCTCCCCGGGGGCACTGAGATGCGACACCACTTCGGCTGCCACGGTTCCCTTCGGCATGCCGTCCAGCCATTGTTTGAAGAGCGTGCGGGGGCGAAGGTACCGGCGTCCGCCCATTGCCCTGCCGACGTCTGAATCCGGCCCCACCAGCACCGTCAGCACCGGTTCGAGGGTTTCCGGGTGCAGTACCCGGGAAGCGATTTCGGCGCGGGTCACCGCGACGGGCACCGCTCCCCCGGCTTTGCCGGAGGTACGGGCATGGGCATCCGAAATCAGCCGGCAGAGGGCGCGGTAGCCGGCACCGTTGTTGTGTCCGTGGGCAAGTACGACGACGCGGCCCGCGAGCTGGGTGCGGAGGTCGCCGTCGTCGTCAAAGACCGCAAGGTCAACCCCGACGACAGGATCCAGGCCCGACGCCATACAGGCTTTGAGGTGTTTGACGGTGCCATACAGTCCGTCCCTGTCAGTGCAGGCAAGCGCCGTTGCCCCGTCGGCGGCAGCCGCCTGGGCGAGCTCATCCGGCCAGGAGACACCATAGTGGGCGCTGAAGGCGGTGGAAACGTGAAGATGGGTGAAACTCATGCTGATTGCGGCCTCAGGGCATCGTGGATCTTCAGCAGTCTCCACCGTCCGCTTCCGACGTTCCGAGTCAGGTCCAGGGTGAGGGTTTCAGGGGGTTCCGGTGCTGCTTTGGCATCGGCAAGCCGGACCTGGACGCGCCAGATCTCGTGATCCACCAGTCCCGGGCCGGTTCCCAGCGGCGCCCGGGTTTCCTCGACCCACCACTGCCGGCGTTCAAACCAGTGCACGGGCTCTTGGCAGACCGTGTAGTGCCGCCCTGCCCAGGTGAGCGCGGACGGCTGGCCGGCGGGCGTGCAGAGGACGTCGACACCCTCGCTGAACAAGCCCATCGGCGCCTCCCGGAACTGCACTCCCCTTCCCGTAACGGGCGATCGCACCGCCGGGAGGTAGAAATCTGAAATGATTAGTTCGAATATATCTTCGAATAAATCAAGTCTACGCCGGAGCCCGGACAAAACCTACACATGTTCCCGGTCCGGCCTCCGACGAACGGGTTGCCCGGGTTTACCCCCACGTATTCAGCGGCGGTAGGGCAGCTGGCACCCCCGGCTTCAGCGCTGCCAACGATAGGGGGTTGTTGTTGAGACCCGGAGAAACCCATAGCGCTCAAGGATCGGTCGGGAGCATTCGGTCGAATCACTGTGGATCAGTTTCTTGCCCTGCCTCAAGGCGGACTGAGCCCGGGCCGCGGTGACGGCCCGGTAGATCCCTCGGCCACGCCACTGTTCGCGGGTCGCCCCGCCCCAGATTCCCGCGAATTCGGTACCCGGAACCGGCTCCAGGCGGCCCGCGCTCACAATCGACCCTCCGTGTTCGGCAACCCAGAGTTCCATCCCGTCGTCTTCCGCCAGGCGGCGCAGGAGCGCCTCTGCGTTGCTGTCCGACACTGGACCGCCGAAAACTTCGTCCTGCATTGCGCTCATGGCGCGGATATCCGGCTCTTGATCCACTCTCCGCAGGGTCACCCCGGACGGCAGTTGCACATCGACATTCAATGCAAGGGCGTGGCCGATCATGATCGACTCCGTCTCATCAGCCTCAAATCCGTTCCCCAGCAACGCGTCATGGAGGCCGGGCGCAGCATCATGACCACGCGTTTTCCACTCCACCCGCACGATACTTGGATCTTTGCGGAAGTGAGTGAGCGCTTCGGCCACCCACTGCGCAATCGCTTGGGCGCCGGCTCCCTCGAGGTTTCCGTAGGTCACAAAACCCCGGCCGCCCACGAAGGTCACAAGGCGCAAGGGCCCCAGCCGTTCGACGGCGATCGCACCTGGAGTCTCCGCATCCGTCCTGAGCTGCCGGTCGTACGCCGCGAGTAAATGCTTCGCAGAAGTCATAGTTCCCCACGGTACCGCCGCCGGCCTTGCGCCGGAGGAGCCGGAGGACCGGATCGATGCCGGCAGTCCGGCTCTACTCGAATATATCTTCTAATAAATAACGGCCCGGTCGAAGCCCGGACAAAACCCCGATCAGGGGTGGACGGACGGGAGCGCAGGGAGCAGGATGGAGCCATGAGCTCCCATGACGCACTCCTGAAGCACGTAGCCATCGCCGCCAAGGACTCCACCTTGGTGGCGACTTTTGATATAGACGGAAACATCCCCGGGGCGGGCGCCTACGTAGTGGGGCTTGTCGCGGCCACGCCGGATCATTCCCATCAACGAAGAATGGGCATTGAGTTCATGAACGGCGAGGCTGTGTCCTTCTACTGCTTCAGCCACGACGGCACAGAGGAGAATTTCGACCTCAGCGGCGTGACGCACTCAGGCAACACCATTACCGGCAACTTTCCCATGAGTACCGTCCTGGGCCTGGAAAAGGGTCACCTGATGACTGCCTTCAGCGACGCCGACGGCAGGGACTATCAGGCCAACGTGCCCGTGGAAGAATCCCTCTGAGCACCTAGTTGCCGGCAGCTAGTTGCTGGCGTTGTGCACTTTCATCTCAAGCTCGGTGAAAGCCGTGATCATCGCCCGGTAGGTCTTCTCCACGATGTCCGGGTCGATGTCCTTCTTCTCGGCGGCGGCGCGGACATGTTCGATGACCTTCTCCACCCGTCCGGGAGCCCGGACCTCCGCGTCATCGCCCTTCAACGTGCCTGAAATCCGGATCAGGCGTTCACGGCGGGCAATCAGGGTAACAATCTGCTCATCCACTTCATCGACGGCCACGCGGACAGCTGCGAGCTGCTCCCTGTCGGCCTGGGCGTCTTTGTCGTGTCCGTGATTTGTGGGCATGTGCATGACAGTATCTAAGAATGCAGCCTCGAGTCGACTTCATTTCATTGGGCGTCCGCAGTGTTGATGCCTCCCGCGCCTTTTACGTCAACGGCCTCGGCTGGCCGGTCCACCGGGAAGTCCCCGGCGAGGTGGTGTTTATCCAGGCCAACCACGGCCTCATTCTTTCCCTCTGGGATGCCGGCCAGATGCAGACCGAGGCCGCCGTGGACAGCCCTGCCGGGGTCCCCTGCATCACATTGAGCCATAACGTGGGCAGCACGGCGGACGTTGACCGGGTCATGGCCGATGCCGAGGCAGCCGGGGCCGCCGTGGTGGCCTCGCCGAAAACCCAGCCATGGGGCGGGTACACCGGATATTTCGCGGACCCGGACGGATTCCGCTGGGAAATCGCCTTCAATCCCACCTGGGCCGTGGACGCAGCCGGCAACGTCACGGTCTGAAAGCCGGCTAGAACAGGCCTTCCACCGGCCGGATAAGTTCCGGCGAGTCATTTTTTACATTCCCGACGGCGGTGCCAACGGCGTCGATGGTCCAGCCTTCGGCAACGTCGTGCGCACCGGCCCGGACCAGATCCACCAGCCCCGCGGCATCGTCCGCCTGCGGATCCAGCCATGCCTGCATGGTCCCCCGGTCCATGGGCAACGGCACCCTGTCGTGAAGGGCGGTGAGTTCAGCCAGCACTCCCCCGGCGTAGCCGTCCGGCGGCGAATCGGTCGTCATGATCGAGGTGGACAGCATCCAGCGCTGCGGGTCTCCCTCGGGCTTGGACGGATCTTTCCACCATTCATACAAACCGGCGAACACTAGCGGCCGGCCGTCCTTCGGGTGCACGTAGTAGGGCTGCTTGCTGCGGCCTTCACCCTTCCACTCGTAGTAGCCGTCTGCCGGAACCGCGCAACGCCTGGACCGGGTCGCCTTGCGGAAGGCCGGCTTCTCCAGGACGCTCTCGCTTCGCGCATTGATCATTTTCGAACCGATGGAAGGGTCCTTGGCCCAGGACGGCACCAGCCCCCAGCGGGCCACGTGCAGCTGCCGGACCGGGCTGCCGTCCACCAGCCGCTCCAGCAGGATGGGCACGTCCGCGGTCGGGGCAACATTCCACGACGGCGGAACCACCAGCTCCTCTTCCAGTTCAGCGTCAAATTCTGCCAGCAGGTCCCCGACGGCCCTGGCCATCACGTAGCGTCCACACATGGCACCAGCATGCCACCGCCCGCATGCAGTGTCACCCGGCGTAACCCGGGAGTGGCTTCGGCGGCCCGGCGTCCGGGGAATACCGGCAGCCGGGTTACGGTTGAGGACAAAGACATCTGATTTGATAACGACGAGCAATAACGAGCTTGAGGAGAACTCCGTGGATTTCACCCCCGAATCCGGCACCATCACCATGTTTTCGACCACTTGGTGCGGATACTGCAACCGCCTGAAGAAGCAGCTGGACGCCCAGGGCATCGGCTACACCGAGATCAACATCGAAGAAGTCGAAGGCACCGCTGACCTCGTTGAACAGCTCAACGGAGGCAACCGCACCGTCCCCACCGTGCTCTTCCCGGACGGTACCGCCGCCACCAACCCGTCGGCAGCTGAAGTGAAGAGCCGGCTCGCGGCCTAGGCGCCATCTCTTGAAGTTCATAAGGCCGGGCACCGCGGGTGCCCGGCCTTTTGCGTGCCCGACCGCCGTCCGGGCAGACCCCCAGTCTCCGGCCCGCCCGCCGTCCGGGCAGACCCCCAGCCTCCGGCTAGCCCCGCAGGCTGGCGAAGTCCGCGTAGTCCAGCTGCGCATATCCGCCGTAGGTGTTGATGACGGCCGCTTCGATGGCCGCAACGTCGATTCCGGGAACCAGGTCATCCACCGCGCCGGCGGTTGCAGGGTCCCAGTCGAGCCCCAGTGCCGCGTAGCTGGCTTCCAGGACTTGGCGGATCGGTGCCGAATTCTGCACCACGATGACCGAGCTGAACAGCCAGCCGCCTGAGACCACCCGCTGGGCCGTGCCGATCAGTTTGACCTTGTGCTGCGGATCTGCCGGGTCCAGGCCGTGGACGCTGAACTCTCCGGGGCAGTACTCGCCCGGGATTTCGCCGACGGCAGCGTGGACCCCGGCGCTTCGAAGCGCGTCCGCCAGCATTTCGCCGAAGACGGCGAAGCGTCCCTTGGCACCGGCAATGGCGTCGGCATGCGGTTCCACGTGGTCGACGATCAGCGTTCCCTGGTGATACGCCGCGGCCCGGCCGCCGGCCTTCCGCACCAGCGGTTCAAAACCCAGTTCGCGGCAGGCCCGCGCGGCAGCCTCAAAGCCCGGAAGGTGCGCGTCGCGTTGGCCGAAGGCCACAGTGGGAGCGGGGCGGTAGAGCCTGAGCGTCGGGCCGACCTGCCCGGTCTTGGCCAGGCCCAACAGTTCGATGCCGAATTCGAGGTCACGCGCCGCACCCAGCGACTCCTCCTGCCGGACAATGGTCAGCGTGGCGGGTGCGCCGGCCGCATGCTGCATCTTGCTAAGCTCCCTCATGGTCATTCTGCAATTCCTGGTCGTCGCCGCTGCGTTCGCCGTCATTGACGCCATCTGGCTCAAGACGATGAACCCCTATTACCGCCGACAGATTGGTGGGCTGCTGGCCGACAAGCCCAATCTAGGGTACGCGGTGGTGTTCTACGTGATCTACATTGCCGGCATTGTGTTCTTCGCCCTGCGCCCCGCGCTCGACGGCGGCAGCTGGCTCAGCGCCGTTGGCTACGGTGCCGCCCTGGGCACCTTCGCCTACGCCACGTACGACCTCACCAACGCCGCGACGCTGAAAACGTGGCCCTTGCAGCTGATCATCGTGGACATTCTGTGGGGCGCGGCGCTGACCGGCCTGGCCACACTGGCCGGCTGGCTGGTGTTCCACCAGAACTAGGGACAGCGACAACAGCGCCGCACCGGGGCACTTTCGCAGCAGCTACGTCCTGCGGAGGGTCAGGATCTGCTCTGCCCGGCCGAAGGGCCCGGCGAGGTCGTGGAGCACTGTTGACGTCAGGCCGATGCCATCCACACCGAAGGAGACTGCGTTGTCCAGGCCCAGCCAGTCACCGGAGGGTTTCCGGTACATGTGGATCTGCAGGTCCAGATTGGGGAACGCGTAGCTGTCCTTGCCCGGAGGCACGCGCGCCGCTATTCCGTTCGCAGTATCAACCAGCCCCATCAGCCGTGCGACGTCGCCGCTGTCCGCCCTGTCAGTGAGCGGATGCGAGGTGCGCAACCAGACGGTCCCGGAGCCCGGACGGTGTCCGTCCGCAACGCGCATCTCCAAGGACCGGATGTAGCCTCCCGGCCAGACGCTGGCGCCGTCGTATGGCGAGCACTCCTCCGGCCCGGGAATACGGGTGTCTTCCACCGCGGCCACTGCCGATGTGTCGGAGGTGATCATCCGCCATGCGGTGGCCCGGATGGCCACCCGCCCCTCAGCAACCAGTTCGGCCTGCAGCAGTTCAATGGTGCGTCCGGGCCGGAGCGTGGTGGTCACGACTTCGAAGTCGCCGCCCGGGATGAGTCCCAGGATCTCGTAACTCAGGCGGGCCATCCTGACGTCGTCGCGCGGGGAGTGCCGCTCCAGGCAGTCCGCCATGATCCCGGAGGCGGGCGCCATGTGCTGTTCATGCTCGTTCCAGGCGCCCTGGGCGTGAATCGTTGAACGGAACCGTCCGCCGCCCAATGACTGGTAATAGAACCCGCCCTCGGCAAGTTCCGGAAGTGGAGCAGTCAACGTCGACCCTTTCGCATGGCTGGTGATGATCCCAGAACACACTATCGCCTGCGGGCCCGCACCATCCCCTCATCCTCACAGCTTCCTCATATCAGGGCCTCATGGCCGGCGTAAGTCCGAAGCCTAGAAATAAGGGCATGACTCTTCTCAAGAACAAGCAGCGCAAGGGCAGCCGCGTACGGCGCGCCGTCGTGGCGGGGGCGGTTGCCCTTACCCTTTCGGCCGGCGGGGCCACCGCCTGGGCGCTGGACCGCTTTGTGGTCCAGCACGTGGAAATCCCGGACGTGTCCGCCTACCAGGCGAGCCAATCCGGCACAGCCACCGGAAACACCGCCAAAGAATCCGGCAGCACCTCCTCCGCCGTCACCACCGACACTTCCTATGACTCGGACAGTTCCAACATCAACATCTCCACGGTGACCACCGGCAGCGGCGACAGCACCGTCGCCTACTACGTTGCCGACGTCGTACTGGATGACGCCAATACGCTGCAGTCCGCGTTCGCGAACAACAGCTTCGGCGAGAACATCACCGAAACCACCTCGGCGATCGCCGAGGCCAACAACGCCGTGTTCGCCATCAACGGCGACTATTACGGATTCCGCGACACCGGCATCGTGATCCGCAACGGTGTGGTGTTCCGCGACGACGGCGCCCGGCAGGGCCTGGCCTTCTACCGCGACGGAACGGTCAAGGTCTATGACGAAACCGCCACCACTGCCGAGCAGCTGCTGGCGGACGGTGTCTGGAACACCCTCTCCTTCGGCCCGTCCCTGCTCGACAACGGCGAAATCGCCGGCGGCATCGAGGACGTGGAGGTGGACACCAACTTCGGCAACCACTCCATCCAGGGCGAGCAGCCGCGAACAGCCGTCGGCGTCATCGACGAAAACCACCTGGTGTTCGTGGTGGTTGACGGCCGCAGCCCCGGGTACAGCTCCGGCGTGACCATGACGGGGCTGGCGCAGATCATGAAGAACCTCGGCGCCACCACCGCCTACAACATCGACGGCGGCGGATCCTCCACCATGTACTTCAACGGGGAACTGGTCAACAACCCCCTGGGCGAGAACAAGGAACGCGGCACCTCCGACATCCTCTACATCGCGCAGTAGGCGGCGGACATGATCATCCTCATCCCGGCCTACGAGCCGGACCAGCAACTTCCGGCCCTGATCCGGTCCATCCGGGATGCCGAGCCGCGGGCCACCGTGGTGGTGGTTGATGACGGCAGCGGACCCGCGTTCCGGGACGTGTTCGACGGCGTCAGGGCACTTGGGTGCCACGTCATCGGTTACGCCCTAAACCGCGGCAAGGGCTTCGCGCTCAAGACCGGTTTCGGCTTCATTGCCGACCACCTGCCCGGCCGGAACATCATCTGCGCCGACAGCGACGGGCAGCACACCATCGTGGACATCCTCAAGGTGGCGGCAGCTGTGCAAAGCACACAACACGGCGGCTCACCGGCCATGGTCCTCGGCACGCGAGGCTTCACCGGCAACGTCCCGGCCCGCAGCAGGCTCGGCAACAACGCCACCCGCCTGCTGTTCACCCTCGCCACCGGCCAGCGGATTTCCGACACCCAGACGGGCCTTCGCGGTTACCCCGCCTCCATGGTCCCCTGGCTCCGGTCCGTCCACGGCGAGCGCTACGAGTACGAGCTGAACCTGCTGCTGGAAGCCAAACAGGCGGGATACGCCATCAACAGCGTGGACATCGCGACGGTCTACCTGGACCACAACTCGGGTTCGCACTTCAGGCCGGTGGCGGACTCCGCCCGGATCTATGCCCCGCTGCTGAAGTTCCTGGCGTCGTCCTTCACGGCCTTCCTGGTGGACACCCTGATGTTCCTGGCCCTCACCGCGGCCACCGGCTCCCTGCTCCTGGCGGTGGTTGGCGCCCGGGCCGTAAGTTCGGCCGTCAACTTCGCCGTCAACCGGCAGTTGGTCTTCCGGCGCGGCCGCGAGAAGCCCGCGGCCCGGACCGGCGCCCGCTACTTCGGCTTGGTGGCGGTGCTGCTGGCCGCCAACTACGGGTTGATTGCCGCCTTTGAAGCGCTGGCCCTGCCCATGCTCCCCGCCAAGATCCTTGCCGAAACCGCCCTGCTGGCCACCAGCTACGCGGTGCAGCAGCGGTTCCTCTTTGCCGGGAAAAATGCCGGCAAGGTCAACGGCAAAGCCGCGGCGGAAACAGCAGATGAACTCCCGGCAAACACTCATATTCCGGCCTAGGTTCCGTCACAGCACCTGCACAGTTCGGCCGTGGATCGTGGGAACCAGTCCACCAATCAGATTCCGGAGAATTCCATGACACCACTCGTCCTCATCGCCGCCGACCTTGCCGCGATCAGCATCCTGACCTTCGCCCTGTACCTCCGCCGGCACCGGCGCCGCGACCTGGTGGTGTCCTACCTCGGCATGAATGTCGGCGTCATGGCAGTTGCGGCCGCACTCTCCGGCTCGGCCGCCGGCGTGGGCCTGGGCCTCGGCCTCTTCGGAGTCCTGTCCATTATCCGGCTGCGTTCCACCGAACTGGCCCAGCACGAGGTGGCCTACTACTTCTCGGCCCTCGCCCTGGGCCTCATCGCCGGCCTCGGCATCGACCCCGTGTGGCTGCCGCTGGCGCTGATGGGCATGATCCTGCTGGTCATGTTCGTCGGAGACCATTCCCGTGTCCTGCCCGCCTACCGCCACCAGACGGTGATCCTGGACCGCGCCATCGCCGTTGACGAGGAACTCTACGCCCGGCTGGAAGAAGTGGTCCACGGCAAGGTCCACTCGGCCACCGTGCAGGAGCTGGACCTGGTCAACGACAAGACCATCGTTGATGTGCGCTACGCCTACATTCCGGCAGCAATCCCCGCCGCAAGCTACCTGGCCGCATTTCCCGCCCCGGGCCCCGTCTCCGCTCCGGCTTCCGGTCCCGTCCACGCCTCGGCCGGTGCGGCATGAGCGGCCCGTCGCAGGCCGTCATCCCGGGCACCCTGCGCCTGCTGCCGTCCGTGGGGCTGGACGAACTGAATGCGGAAGCCGCCCTGCAGACCCGGGTGGACCGGAAGTATGTGGTCCCCGAGGCGCAGGCGCAGGAGCTCCTGGCCTCCTTCGAAGCCGACGTCCGGGTGCTGGAGATGGACGGCTGCCGCTGCTTCGCCTACGACTCCGTCTATTTCGACACGGCTGAGCTGGACAGCTACCTGCTGGCCGCCCACGGCCGCCGTCGGCGCTACAAGGTCCGTACCCGGACCTATCTGGACAGCGCCGTCAGCTTCCTGGAGGTCAAAACGGAAGGCGCCCGTGAGGCCACGGTCAAAGAGCGCATCCCGTATGAACTCACCGACCGCGCCCGATTGACGGCGGAGGGTCTGGAATATGTCCGCGAAACCCTCACCGCCGCCGTGGGCGCAGTGCCGGACGGACCCCTTGGCCCCGTGCTGGAAACCCGGTATCACCGCACCACCCTGTACCTGCCGGAATCCGGCAGCCGGGCCACCATCGACACGGATGTTACCTGGCAGCGGCCGGGCGGGCAGCCCTGGGTGCTGGACGGCGCCGTGATCCTGGAGACCAAGTCCGGATCGACGGCTGGCCCGCTGGACCGGCACCTCTGGGCCCATGGTGTCCGGCCGTCCAGGATCTCCAAGTTCGCGACCGGCCTGGCAGCCCTCTGCCCCGAACTGCCGGCCAACCGCTGGAACCGGACCCTGCGCCGGACCCTGACGCTCCGTCCTGCGGCCTGAACGCGGCTCCCCCTTCTCCTTTCCTCCGTATCACCCACAAACTTCCCGAAGGAACACACACCATGAAAAGCTTCCGCACTTACCTCTCCGTCACCGCCCTGGCCCTTGCCGTGGGGCTGGCCGGCTGCTCCGCCGCCGGAACCACGTCCAGCGGCACCTCGATCACCGGCGGCACCGGCTCAGGAACGTCGGCGTCGTCCGGAACGGCAGAGGCCGTCTCCCTGGACACCCTCGCTGCGGACACTCATTACGACGCCGATGACCTCACCTGGGACGCCGCCTCCGAGGTGGCCGTGACCCTGGCCGACGGCGCCAGCTCTGTGACTTCGGGTTCTTCGGACGCGATAAAGGTCGACGGCGATACCGTCACCATCAACGGTGCCGGAACCTACCGCCTGAACGGATCACTGTCGGACGGCCAGGTAGTGGTCGCGGCCGGCGAGGAGGACGTTGTGCGCATCATCCTGGACGGCGCGGACGTGGCCAGCTCCACCGGCTCACCGTTTGTGGTGCAGAGCGCCAATGAGGCAATCGTCTTCCTGGCAGACGGCACTTCCAGCACCCTGAGCGATGCCGCCGGCTACACGGACCAGGGTGACGATGCCCCCAACGCGGCGCTGTACTCCATGGCCGACCTCACCATCGCCGGCACCGGCTCACTGACCGTCGATGGCAACTACAACGACGGTATCTCCGCCAAGGACGGCCTGGTGCTGGCGGCGGGCAAGGTGACCGTGGACGCCAAGGACGACGGGATCGTGGGCAAGGACTACGCAGTCCTCCTCGATGGCGCCTACCAGGTCACGGCCGGCGACGACGGATTCAAATCCGACAACGAGGAAGACGAAGGCCGCGGCTGGGTCCTCGTCAACGGCGGCACCCTGACCGTGAGCGCGGGCGACGACGGAATCAAGGCCTTCAACACGCTGACCATCGCGGCCGGCACCGCCACGGTGAAAAAGTCCGAAGAAGGCCTGGAAGCCCAGCACATCGTGATCTCCGGCGGCACCGCCAACGTCACCTCGAACGACGACGGCGTGAACGCGTCCGGGGGCAGCACGGGCACCACCTCGCAGGGCGGCATGGGCGGCGGTATGGGCGCCGGCGAGATGGCCGCGGGCGATTACACCGTGGAAGTCAGCGGCGGCTCCCTCACCATCAATTCACAGGGCGACGGCCTGGATTCCAACGGCAGCGCCACCATCACCGGCGGCACGGTGGTGGTCAACGGGCCCACCAACGACGGCAACGGCGCGCTGGACGTCAACGGCGAACTTGTGGTCAACGGCGGAACCGTCGCAGCAGCGGGAAGCTCCGGCATGGCTGTGACTCCGGGAACGTCCTCATCGCAGTCCGGCGTTCAGCTCACCTTCGGCACAGCCCTTCCGGCCGGCACCACCATCCAGCTCGCGGACCCGAGCGGCGCCGTGGTGGCGACCTTCGTGACGGCGAAGCAGGCAGCTTCGCTGGTCTACTCCTCCGCGGCCGTCACGGCCGGCCAGGAATACACCGTTTACACCGGCGGCACTGCCCGCGTCACCGCCGGCCTCGGTGAAGGAACGCTCGACGGCGCCCAGGAGCAAGGCACTGTCACAGCCGGCGAATACACGGCTGCGCGCGGACCCGGCGGGCACTAACGGCACGGCCGCCCGGCAGGCGGGGGACGACGGCACGGCCGCGTCCCCCGCCGTGATGCTGCAGTGTTTCTGTGGTGTCTTTCTGTGCTGTCTTCCTGTGCTCAGCACAATGCACGGACTAGACTCAGGAGTCGGTTCTCCTAACTACGCTCGGAAGAGGTAATCCCCTGATACGAGTCATCAGCTACAACCTTCGCAAGCACGCGGCACGCGGCGAACTGCTGGATCTGGCCCGCGACTTCGGGATAGATGCCTTGTGCCTGCAGGAATGCGACACCACGGATTTGCCGGACACGCTGGGCCCGCTTCACCTGGCCGATTCAACGAAGGGCAACCGGCTGGGGCTCGCCATCTACTACCGGATGGACCGATTCACGGCCTTTGATACCAACACGTTCGCGTTGAAGAAGTCGTTGCATGACCGGGTTCTGGCGCCGGCCCATGAGCGTTTGATCGGCACACGGGTGGTGGACAATGAAACGGACCATGAGCTGGTGATCGCCTCATTCCATGCGGCGCCCCTGACGGCCTCCAATTCGTTGCGCCGCAAACAGATCAAGGCGGCACACGCGGAGCTCCTGGGCATGGGCAGCGGCCTGATGACGCTTATGGTGGGCGACTTCAACTATCCGTTCTTCACCAAAAACCTCACCGAACACATGAAGAATTCCGGCTACGAACTCTCCCTCAGCGACCGGCGGACCTACACGCGGTACAAGGTCTTCAAGGGCCATTTCGATTTTGCCACGTCACTCGGCTTGGATATCGAGAGCGTGGAAACCCTGCCGCGCGGTGCTTCGGACCACCTTCCCATCCTGGTATCCGCGGAGTACGGCCAGGATTATGGCCCCATCCAGGGAACGCCGCAGCCCTGACGCCGACCACCAGCCCGGGAGGCCACCAGTGCGCCGCGATTGGATCCTGAAAGCCGTTCCGGGCATCCAGCTGGCACGGACATATCAGCGGTCTTGGCTCCAATCGGATCTGGCCGCCGGAGCAGCCCTGAGCGCGGCGCTGATTCCGGCCGGAATGGCCTACGCAGAAGCCGCCGGTCTTCCCGCGATCACGGGACTGTACGCGTCTGTGGTTCCCATGCTGTTCTACGCTGTTTTCGGGCCTGCCCGGGTGATCATCGTGGGGCCTGATTCTTCGCTGGCGCCCATGATCGCCGCCGCTGTGCTCCCCCTGGCAGGACGGGATCCTGACCATGCCGTGGCGCTCGCAGGTGTCCTGGCCATCCTCATTGGAATCTTCCTGGTCGCCGGCCGGATCTTCAGGCTGGGTTTCGTCACCGGACTGCTGTCCAAGCCGATCCGGGTGGGCTACCTCAATGGCATCGCGCTCGCCATCATGGTCAGCCAATTTCCCAGGCTGCTCGGCATCACGGTCTCAGCAGACTCGCTGCCGCCCCGGGCCGCGGAGACGGCCGAAGCCGTTCTGCGGGGAGCCACCAACCCCGTGGCGCTGCTGTTCGGGGCTGCGACGGTGGCAATCATCGTGGCCGGCCGCTTCCTCCCCGGCAAGGTGCCCGGCGTGCTCCTGGCTGTGGTGGCCTCCATCGCAGCGGCAGCCGCCCTGGACCTCAAGGATGCCGTGCCCATGGTCGGAGCGCTTCCGGCGGGCCTGCCCGCACCGGCCCTTGAGGGCATCACCATGGACGACGTTGCCGGTCTCATCGGCCCTGCTGCCGGTATCGCCCTGATCGCCTTTGCCGATACCTCGGCGTTGTCCAAAAGCCTCGCAGGACGGCGCGGCATCCACACAAGCGGCAACCAGGAAATGGGGGCGCTGGGGATCGCCAACGTGGCCAGCGGCATGCTGGGCGGCTTCCCGGTCTGCGGCAGCTCATCCCGGACACCGATAGCGCTCGACGCAGGGGCGCGCACCCCCTTCAGCGGCATCGTGGCCGCGGCCCTGGTAGTGATGTTCATGGTGGCAGCCCCCGGGGTGACAGCCTTCCTCCCCACCACCACACTGGCCGCCGTCGTCATGGTTGCAGCGGCCTCGCTGGTGGATGTCAAAACCCTGCTCCGGCTGGTCCGGATGAGCAAGATGGAAACGGTCCTGCTCATCGCCACGTTCCTTGGGGTCGCTTTTGTGGGGGTGCTGCAGGGCATTGTCATTGCCATTGCCCTCTCGCTGATCGCGTTCATACGGCGGGCGTGGGATCCGTACCGCACCGAACTGGCGAGCCTGGAAGACATCCCGGGCTACCACGACCTCAGCCGGCACCCGGAGGGCAAGCGCGTCCCCGGCCTGGTGATCGCCCGCTTCGATGCGCCGCTCTTCTTTGCCAACGGAGCGGTTTTTGCGGAACACATCCGCAATCTTGTGGCGAACGCCCCGGGGCCGGTGAAATGGGTCATTGTGGCCGCCGAGGCCATCACGGACCTGGACACCACCGCTTTGGACGACCTCGTGGAGCTCGACGACGAACTTGCCGGCCAAGGCATCAGCCTGGTTTTTGCAGAGTTGAAGGGACCGGTCAAGGACCGCCTGCTCAAGTTCGGCGTCAGCAGCAGGTTCGGACCGGACCACTTTTTCCCCACGGTCAACAACGCTGTGCGCACCTACAAGCGGACGTTCGGAATCTAGCCGCTGTTGTGAGCCTGCTCAGTCCGAACCCAACGGGATCACCTCGAGCCGCGATCCCGGGCCTATGACTACGAGGACGCGGTCCGCCGCGACACCCTCCAGTGCCTGGGCGAGCCGTCCGGGCAAGTCGCCCGCCGCACCCTCCGCAGTACCGGAAGTCGCGGTACCGGCGGTCGCAGCACCGGGAGTCGCGGCACCGGCGGTCGCAGCACCGGGAGTCGCGGCACCGGCGTCCGCAGCGTCGGAGGTCCCGGCGTCGGCCTTCCGCCAGACGGTGACAATCGCACCGGTAACCTCCGCCGCCACGCGAACCAGCGGCTCCGGGTCACCGCCGGCCACCAGGATCACTTTCCGGACCGTGCGTTTGCGGGGCGCAGCGGCTGCGGTGAGGGAACGGTCATGCCGCCATACCGCGAAGTGGTAGCCGGCGGCGAGTCCCGTGGCCACGAGCAGGCCCAAGGGCGCCCTGAGGCGGTCCACCAGGCTGCCGCCGCTGATGTCGTCGAGCAGGAATTCGAAGACCCGGTACCCGATCACCAGGAGCGTGATGACGGCGACGATCGCGCTCAGGCCGAAGACTGCGATGAGGTAAACGCGCCGGCCGCGGCGGCCAAGTTCAGTCGGTTCCGGCGGCACCCCGGGCTTCCAGGTCAGCCACCACAGCGGGCCCCCGACTGCCAGGGCACTGATGCCGCCCAGCAGGAGGGTACGAATACCGTCGCCGGCCAGAGGCGTCGCTGCGATGCTAAGAGCCGAGTTGACCACGATGCCGATGCCGGTGGCCGCAGCAACCAGGCCGACGCCGGAGGTCACTAGCTTTGCTGCCTGCAGGGTGGTGTCTGACCGTCCCATGGAAACGGTCCGGTGGTAGGCCCAGATGAGGGAACCCACCGCGCCCGCAGCTATCGCCGCGCCAAGCGGTTCCAGGATTTCGCCGACCGGGTCCGAGCGGTCAAAGGCCAGCCGGAGCAGGACGAACAGGACAGTGCCGGTGCCACCCACAGTCAGGAGAACGGCCCCGAGGATTCCGACCACCACCAGCGCCACGTTGGCAAAGTCCGTTTTCAGCCGGCGCCCGCCGTCGTGGATCCAATGCCACCACCAGATGGCGGCACCGCCGGCGCCCCAGGCGAGCGACTGCAGCACGAACCTCCACCACGGATCCCCGATGGACGCAGATGACGTAAAGCCCTGGATCGCAGTGTCGAGGAGATTTGCGAGCGCTGTCACAGTGCCGCCCACACCGATGATGAGTCCGAAGACCGACCCCACCACCGTCGGAACATCCGGAATCAGCGAGGGGCTCTTTCGCGGATGCCGCCACATCCAGCGATGCCAGGCCAGCACTCCTGCCCAGACCAGCCCGTTGGACAGTGACAGCTGCCACCCCAGACGTTCGCCTCCGATGACGGATGCCGCGGCGCTGAGCAGCCCGGTGGCAGACGTGATGAGCGAAACCGCATACATGCCGGTCAGGTAAAGCCCCCAGCCCGCGGAGGACCGCTCAACGGCGTCGTCGAGCCGCCGCCACACGAACCACCAGAGGGCTGCTGCCATGGGCCCGCCGATCAGTGTGAACGCCAGCGACCGGGCCAGGCCTGCCACGTCGCCTGCGACAAGCACCGTGCCGGCGCCGAGGAGCCGGCCCAACAGGCCGCTCAGGCCGATGGCCGTCACCACAACCAAGGCGAAAAGCAGAGTGTATACGATGAGGCGGCGGACCGTCGGCTGGGCGGAACCCGCCGCCGGAGCAGGCACCGTCCGGGCGGCGGTCATTGCTTCACCGTCCGGTTCGTACAGACCCTGAGCTGCCATGGCGCGGAATCGATCAACCATTTTCCGTCCGTCTTGACGAGGTCAAACACGTCCTCCGTCTCGTACTCCGAGTTCCCGAAGGGTCCGCCCCCGTTGGACACCACGATAAGGACCCGTACGTCCGCAGACGAGGCGCGCTCCGTGGTGGACACCAAAGTGACCCGCAGGTTGTCCGTGGAGGCCCGCTCAAAGTCGACACACTGCGTCCGGGCGGATTCTGTCAGGTAGGCGGTGGCCGCCGACTCGTCGCCGTCGATGACGGCTGCGGAGTAGCGCTGCACCACGCCCTGTGGCGTGGACTCGTCCAGCAGGGCCGGTTCGCCCCGCGAGAAGACCACCGCCAGGGCAGCCACCGCCAGGACGGCAATGACTGCCAGGATAATCACGAGGATCCTGTTCGGTCTTCCCGCCGCTGCTTCCATGTGGTCAGTATGTCGCACTGCCCACACCCTAGCTACGGTACTTTCGGCCCTATCAGCGGTGGCTGGCATGAACGAGGCTGAAGACAATCGTTGCCTCATGGGAAAGGAATCATGCGGAGAGCACTGGCTGCCGTGTTGCTTGTATTGCTCGGCCTGCTCTGCGGTTCAGCCGCCGCCCTCGCGGAGCCGCCGGTGGAGATTGTGGTGGAAGACGGTGCCGGAGTCCTGGACCGCACCCGGCTGATCCCGGCGGTGGAAGCCATCGACTTCTACGAACCAACCCGGGTTGCCGTATTCACGTACCGGGGCTCGGCGGATGCCAACCTCAATGAAGAAGTCCTCCGCTTCGCCCGGGCCGAACATCCGGAATGGATCAGCGGGGACGGCCAGAAGTGGGCGGACGGTCTGTTCATTTTCGCCGTGGACCCGGTGGGACGCCATGTGGGCACCTACATGGGCGAGGACCGTAAAGTCTCCCTGGAACAGCGCGAGAACATCCAGGACGCCTCAAAGGATTTGCTTCGGGATGCCCAATGGACGGACGGAACCATCGCCGGCATCCGGCGCGGGGCGGAGCTGATCAACCAGCCCTGGTACCGGTCCACGGCATTTCTGGTGACGGCATGGAGCTCTGTGGCCGCGGCTGTCCTCGGTGCCGCGGCATGGTTGATTGTGCGCTGGCGGACCAGGGCGGACAGCCGCAAGGAGCTCGCCCGCGGGGACGCCAGCTACTCCAACGTCAGCATGGATCTGCAGGTCACCGAGCTGAACGCCGGCACCATTCCGGAGTCCTCGCGGTACGGCAGCACCGTCCTGGAGAAGCACCGCACGTTCCTGGCCAGGTACAAAACCGCCACCGAGCTGGCCAACCGGGCGCACGCGCTGACTCCACGGGCCATGAGCCGGCGGCCGAACCTCAAGCTGGTGCGGGATTTTGCCGACGCTTCCGCTGAACTGGATGCCCTGGATGACGTCATTGCGGACACCAACGCATTGCTCAACCGCGGATCAGCGTGGGCTTCCGCGTGGGACCGGCAACTCGCACCATTCCGCAGTGACCTGGCAGCCCTGGAACAAATGCTCAGCAAGCGGCACGCCGCGGGGGACTCGGCGACCGCAGCGGCGCTGCGGTCCTTCCGCGACGAGAGCCACCGGGAGATCGAACGGTGGTCGGCCGAACTCGCCGAGGGCACCATCAGCCCGGAAACGGCCCTGGACCGGCTGCGGGATGCCCGGACGCACCTGACTGAGCTCCTGAAAAGCCACGCAGACACAATAATCGCAGGCTTCGCCAAGACCGACCGGGAAGCCAGGCTGATGCGCGAGGAAATGGAGAGCTCCCAGGCCGGTACCAAGGTCAAGCACGGCCGTACCTACGAGCCCAGCATCCTTGGCACGGTCTATCCGTCGTACTACTTCTTCTCAGTCCCCGCCTTCAACACGGGGTTCAGCACCGGCGTGGGCAGCGTCAGCACAGCCCGCGGCGGGGGCAGCACCACCGGCTACGGCGGCAGCGGAGGCAGTTTTTCCGGGTCCGGGAGTTCGTCCAGTTTCTAGGCGCCGACGGGTCTCGACAAGGATCCCGGATCGGAGGAAGCTGAGCATCGTATAGCGATCACTTCATCGGTTCGCCGCATCGATCCAGACCAGGCAGACCGACTCCGCTGTCCGGTCGCGCTAGCGGGACCGGACAGCCCCATCCGCAACTCCGATTGATGGAGAGAGCCATGACCACAAATGTTGTCGCTCAGCTGGCAGTAAAGTCGCACAATTCTCCGGACGAAAAGCGCCGCCCTGACAAGACGGAAGTGGATCTTGTATCCGTCGACGCCTACACCATCGGAAGATTTACCTTTGAACCCGGCTGGCGTTGGTCCGAATGCATCAAGCCCGTCGCTCAGACCGATTCATGCCAGCTCAGCCACGTTGGTTTCTGCGTTTCCGGCAAACTCACGGTCAAGACCTCTGACGGCAGCCAGATCACCATCGCCGCTGACGACTCCTACAGCATCCCGCCAGGGCATGATGCATGGGTTGAGGGAGACGAGCCCTTTACGGGCATCGAGTTCGTCAGCGCCGCAGTGTTCGCCAGGGCACCCGAATAGCAGACAGGCGGCGTCTGGCGCCCAGGCAGCGAACCAGCCCAGCGGCTTCACAGTTCACAGCGGCTTCGCTACTGCGGGTGGATCCTGTCAATAACGAAATCCCCGCCGGGAATGACCGTGGTTTCATGGCCGTCGTCGAAACGCACCACGTAGGGCGGCGCTCCGTCAGCGCCATGGACCTCAATGATCTGGCCGTGCCGCTCCGCCGATCCGACCGTCTTGCCCCGGATAGTGATCCGGTCTCCCTGGGTTGCCTTCATGGCAATCACCTCCAAAGACCAGAGTACGAGTGTCGGGGCATGGATAACAGGGCCGTTCCGCACTGGCAGGCCGGGGTATCGGCCGGGCTTCCATGCGGCACCACCCGGGATCTGGCGCTGGTGGCCGCCTGGCAGGAGTATTGGGATACAACGGATCTTGACCCTGGCACCGGACCGAGGGGGAACGGCTATGGCGGAGGAGAAACCCACCAGCTGGTGGGCTACGCTGCCCGGTCTGCTGACCGCCGCTGCAGCGGTGATCACCGCTGTGACGGGGCTGCTGCTTGGCCTGGGGCAGCTTGGGGTGTTCGACGCCGGCAAGCCCGCCGCTTCAACGGCGGGCTCCTCCGCCACCGGCGCCTCCGCACAGCCGGACGGCACTGTCCCGCCGTCGGGTGCCGGGTCCGGCGGCGGTAACAGCCCGGAGTGGGCGGTAGCCCTGCCGGCCGAGCACCGCTACAGGGCTGCCGACGTCGAATATGAAATTCTTGGTGCCCGTGCGCGCCCTGACGTGTCCGGCAAGATCGCGTTGACGTTCACGCTCAGATGCACCAACCACGGCAGGTATGACATCAACTTCTGGGACTCAACGTTCAGGCTCGGCGCCGTCGGAGTCAGCCACTCCCCCGATTCCGGCCTGAACGAGCTGGTGGCTGGCGATTCAAGCAAAACGGGCGATGTCCGCTTCACTATCCCGGCGGACACCCGCGATGCCGTCCTGCGGATCAAGTTCGCACAGGGCGAGAGCACGGTTCCGGTCGCGATCTCCCCGCCCTGAAACCCCGGGCAGATGTGTGGCGACGGGGAAGGCCGGTGACCGGCTGCCCCCAAGGCAGCTGATCACCGGCCTGTCATCCGGTTTCCCGGCCCCTCGGGGAGAACGGGACCGGCAGGCTAGGCTCCGGCGCGGACGAAGGTCACGCCGCCGGTGGCCGTCAGCCAGGACAGCGGGTGGGTGACGGTGGCGTTGACACCGTTCATGCCGCCGCTGATCACCTGTCCGTCGCCGATGTAAATGCCCACGTGGCCGGACTGGACCACCATGTCGCCGGGCTGGGGTTCCGCCACCACTGAGCCGTAGTTCATGAACTGCATGGGTCCCAGGTCGCCGACGGGAATGCCGGCGGAGCCAAGTGCCTTTTCCACCATGGCGGTGCAGTCCTGGGTGATGCCCAGTTGCGCGTAGGCGGCAGAAACCATGGCGGCGTTGACACCGCCGGCCGCCGGGGCAGGAGCCGGAGCCGGCGCAGCTGCCTGGACCTGGACGGAAACGGCAGGAGCCGCCGGCGCCGCAACCGGTGCCGGCGCTGCAGCCGGGGCCACCGCTTCTGCCGGGGCGGGCTCGCCAACCGGCACTTCCACTGGAGCGGGGGTGGTGCTGACGTCCGGCCGCTCGAAACTGATCCTGACGTGGGAGTCCGCGCTGAGCGGGGCACCCACCTGGGCCTTGGCGTCGAGGCCGGATGCCGGTGCCGAATCGCGTTCCGCGGGAGCCTCGGCGGCCTGCGCAGCCATCCCGCTGGACAGGACCAGGCCAGAAGCCGCCGCAATCGCCGCGGCCTGGCGGCCAACCTTGCTTCTGCCGCGGGCCGTTGTGACGCCGGAGCGTCCTGCGGGCGCGGTTGACGGATGGTGAGCGGGCAGTTTGCGTGAAGACATGAAGTAACCTCTCCCGATGCCTGCGAGGTTAGCTGTCGGATTCGGATGGGAGACACCCGGCCGCAGTTGCCATCCGCTCAGCGGACGGCTTGCGGCTTCACCCCGAAGACCTGCACAACAATCCTGCAGGCCAAAAGTGGTTTCCCCGTCCCTGCCGGATGGTTTCGATCGGATCCCGGGCCGCGGCAGGGTTAGGCAATCCGCCCGGGAGTGCCCGTATCGGAGATAACCGGCACTGTCCCACCGTACGCGCGCCCCTCGGCCGATGTCACATTCGGATAACGCACTGCCGAACCAAGCGCGGAATGCAGGTAGCTGCGGTGTACTCGGGTACTGCGTTAATCAAAGTCGAGTGTTTTGCCTTGACGCCACGAGGCGTAGTCTACGTGCATGTTCTTGCGGGGGGACTCACACGCTTGGAGGCATCATGCGTTGGTCCAATCAGCCTGTCCGCAAGCCCGCGCGTCACGTGGCGGATCCCCCTGAACCTTTGGCCGGAGGCCCGCACGGCAGGCGCTGGGTTGCAATCCTGGGTGCGCTGCTGCTTGCTGTCAGCACAGTGGCGGGCGTGGCCGGCACTTCGAAGGCCGCGGGGCCGACCATCGTCAGCCTGACGTTCGACGACGGACTCGGCAGCCAGTTGGCCGCAGCGCAGGAGCTGAAAGCCCACGGCCTGGTAGGAACTTTCTTCATCACCACGTCCTTTGTGGGCCAGTCCGGGTTCCTCACCCAGGCAAACCTGAACACTCTCGTGGCCGATGGCAACGAGATCGGCGGCCACAGCGTGACCCACCCGGACATGACAACGCTCAGCGCAGCGGCCGCCAGTGCGGAGGCCTGCAACAGCAAGTCCACCCTCGAAGGCTGGGGCTTCACCGTCCGTAACTTCGCCTACCCCTTCGCGGCGGAGAACGCCACTGCCCAATCAGCGGTCCGCGGCTGCGGCTACGCCAGTTCCCGGGGCCTCGGTGACATTCGATCTCCGGCCAGCTGCGCCGGCTGCCCTGTTGCCGAGACCCTGCCGCCGGCTAACCCCATGGTCACCCAGGCACCGGACCAGGTGGACAGCACGTGGACCATGGCAACTCTTCAGGCTGCCGTCACCAACGCCGAGTCAACAGGCGGCTGGCTGCAGCTGACCTTCCACGAAATTGCCACCGGAACTGATCCGACGTTGTCCATCAGCCCCGCACTGTTCAAAGAGTTCGTCACGTGGCTGGCTGCGCGGACAGCAAACGGTACGACGTCGGTCCGTACAGTGGCGCAGGCGCTGGGCCAGTCCCCTGTGGCGTCACCGCCTCCGTCACCTTCGCCGTCACCGTCACCATCACCGACGCCCACTCCTTCAGCCGGGCCGGCCGTTAGAGGCGCCATTGGGGCGCTCTGGGTGGCGCAAGGCGCGGGAAACGGACCGCTCGGTTCCCCGGTCACGAATGAAGTCTCAGGACTCCGAAACGGAGGCGTTTACCAGAGTTTCCAAGGCGGCCAGGTCCATTGGTCGCCGACTACCGGAGCGCACAGCACCAGGGGTGGAATTGGCACGGTCTGGGCTGGGCAGGGATGGGAGAACGGTAAACTCGGCTACCCTCTTTCGAGCGAAATCCCGGGGCTAAAGGGCGGCGGCGTTTACCAGGTCTTCCAAGGCGGACAGATTCACTGGTCACCAGCATCAGGAGGACATGCCACGCTAGGGGCCATTGGCGCTGCGTGGTCCGCGCAGGGGTGGGAAAACGGTGGTCTGGGATACCCGGTCTCACGTGAAGTCACAGGGCTCAGGAATGGCGGCGCCTACCAGGTTTTCCAGGGAGGTCAGATCCACTGGTCGGCCGCTACGGGCGCCCACGGCACCAAAGGCGCCATTGGCGCGGCCTGGGCAGCTCAGGGGTGGGAAAACGGCCTCCTCGGCTACCCCACCAGTGACGAATACATCGCATCCGGTGGCGTCGCAGCACAAAATTATCAGGGAGGACAGGTTACGTGGTCACCGGCTCGGGGAATCTCCATCACGTACTAGGCCGAACCACTGCATCGGATGACGCGGCAATCCGTCTTAGATGGGCGGTCCGTAGGTGAAAAACTATTGCGTGGCCATCTGCCAGCTGAGCGATCAGCCGCCGGAGGATTTCGACGTCAACACGGAGCTCTTGATCCTCGAGGGCAAGGAACTGCATGTGGCGACGTGGGACGCCGAGCCGCGGGACGGCGGCTTTGACGTCCTGGTCCTCAACGACCGCGTCAGCGCCCTGGGGTTCATGGTGGTTACAGACTGGGAGTTCCTGGAGGGCAGGGCCTACGCGGTGGTGGAGCGTCGGGCCGGCGGCTGAGCGGCGTCCCCAAGCGACAGCGCCGCCGCGCGCCTCAGCCACGGATCAGGATCCCGCGCCCAGCGCCCCAGCACAGCATGTGCCCGCATCCCAGCTTGTCCTTCCAGCGCCGTCACCAAGGGACGGACGACGTCGACGGCGAGCGGGTCCACCAGCTCACCCAGCTGCGCCTCCCGCACAAAGCCCTCGATCCGGGTGAGGTCGGAGTTGTTGAGCAAGGCCACCCTGGACTGCAGCAGGACAACCGCCGCCAGGCGGCGCTCGAAGACGGGCACGGACCACAGCTCGGTGCTGAGGGCAGTGATGTCATCGTGGACGAGGTCACGGTGGCGGCGCAGCATGTCACGGATGGTCCCCCGCACCGCGCCGACGGATGCACCGTAGAACTGAAGCCGGTCGCCCAGCCGGGCCTGCGCCTCTTCTGCCCTGAGCCAGGAACTCTCCCGCTGCAGCGAGGCATCCACGAAGTCACAGGCATCGGTCACCCGACTATTCTGTCCTAATATCGTGTGTCGCACATGGGCGCCGGCGCCCGCGTGCGGCCCGCGAGCGCGTTCCGCGGCAACGTGAGAAACTCAGTCCCATGCGTGAACTGGTCGTCCTCGGAACCGCCTCGCAGGTCCCCACCCGGACCCGAAACCACAACGGCTACCTGCTTCGATGGGACGGCGAAGGGCTGCTCTTCGATCCCGGCGAAGGCACTCAGCGGCAGATGATCCACGCTGGCGTTTCAGCCAGCCAGATCACGCGGATCTGCCTCACGCATGTTCACGGGGACCACTGCTACGGGCTTCCGGGCGTGCTCTCACGAATGGTCCTCGACGGCGTGCAGCACCCGGTGGACCTGCACTTTCCAGCCGCCGGCGGAGATGTGGTCCGCGCCCTCGTGTCCCTCGCCTCCCCCGGCCTGGACCTGCGGCTGCATCCGCACTCCGGTCCGGGCCCGATCGCGCCCGGGCTGGAGGTGCGGCCCCTGCGGCATCGCATCGACACATTCGGCTACCGGCTGGTGGAGCCCGAGGGGCGAACACTCCTGCCCCATCAGCTCGCAGCGGCGGGGATCGCCGGGCCGGAGATCGCGCGGCTGCAGCGTGAGGGGACAGTGCGCGGCGTGCGCCTGGCGGACGTGAGCGTTCCGCGCCCCGGCCAGAGCTTTGCCTTCGTCATGGATACCGCGGAATGCGACGGTGCACGGGAACTCGCCGACGGCGTGGACCTCCTCGTGGCGGAGTCCACCTTCAGCGACGACGACGCCGCGCTCGCCGCCCGGTATCTTCACCTCACCGCCGGGCAGGCAGGCGCGCTGGCCGCCACCGCCGGGGCCGGCACGCTCCTCCTCACGCATTTCTCGTCTCGCTACAGCGACGTCAGTGGGCTGGCGGAGCAGGCCCGTGCACGTGCGCGCCTGGCAGCCGTCATCGCCGCACAGGATCTGGACAGAATCCCCTTGCCCAAACGGCAACGGGACTCCCGGCCGGCTGGCGAGTTTGCCGCCCCGAGGGGAACAGTGTCAGTAGACGAAGATGTCGATCCAGGCGCGGTTGTGTGCATGCAGCAGGACCAGGAACAGCACAAAGTCGAACAGCAGGTGTACGGCCACGATGTAGGACAGTGACTTCGTCCGGGTGAAGATGAACGCCTGGAGCATGGCGAAAGGAAAGATAAACACCGGCGCCCACGCGTGGAAACCCAGTTCCCAAAGGAACGATGTGAACAGGACGGCCTGCAGCACGTTGGCTTGCGCAAGCGGCAGGTGCCGGCGCAGGAGCGCAAAGACGGTGCAGATAAAGAACAGCTCGTCCCAGATGCCCAGCGCGTTGGTGCCCAGGAAGAGGCGGAAGATTCCTTCGGGGTCCGATACCGCTGGCCAGTTGCTGTATACCCCGGTATTGACCATGTACGCCGGGAGAAGGGCGTATCCCATCAGCACGACGGCGGCGAGGTACCATTTTTCCGTTCGCGTCCATGGGTGCCCGGTCAGCACGGGAAACCTGACCGCGTGGTCCTTGAAGACCCATCGCGACACCGCATAGGGAACTCCCACCGCGACGATCATCGCCGTGCCCATGACCACCATGTGCCCGGTGCTGATGTCAGTGGTGATCGGGACCAGGCTGATGGCTACGAGCCCGGCAGCGATCAGGGCGAGGTCCCGGAGGAGCGCACGGTCAATGAACCCCGCCAGCACCAGGGCCAGCGCCAGCAGCCCGTACCCCGGAAGTTTCTGTTCCAGGACGTACAGGACGAAGCCGGAGAGCGACACGAGGGACGAGGGAATCAGCTTCAGCGTTAGGCCGTTGCGGACGCTGGTTCCCGCCGCGGGCGCACGGCTAGACATATTTGCCGAACCAGGCAAGCGTGTCGTTCCAGGCTGCGGTGGCCTGCGCCTCGTTGTAGCGCTCGCCGGTGTCGTTGTGGAACGCGTGGTCGACGCCGGGATACACCTTCAGCTCGTGCCTGACCTCAGTGCCCGCAAGGGCATCCCGCAGGGCCGGCATCGCACCGGTGATCCGATCGTCGAGTTCGGCATAAATACCGAGGACGGCGGCTGTGATGGCGGGGACCTTGTCCAGGTCGGGAGCAGGTCCGTAAAACGCCGACGTGGCCTTTAACCCGGACAACTCCGTGGCCGCCTGCCAGGTGATGCCTCCGCCGAAGCAGAAGCCCGTCATGGCGATCCGCCCGGCGTCGACGAAGTCCTGCGAGTCCAGGAAGTCGAACGCTGTCGCGAAATCCGCAACGTGGCGTTGCACTCCCGCCCGGGTCAGCGCGCCGGGGACGGCGTCCCGGTCCAGGCTTTCAGTCCCGCCCTCCCGGCTCAGCAGGTCCAGGGCGAGAGCTGCGTAGCCTGCTTTGGCGAACCGACGGGCCACATCCTGGATATGCGGGGTCAGCCCGCGGTTCTCGTGGCAGATGAGCACGGCCGGTCCGGCTTTGTCTCCCGCAGGCCGGGCAAGGTAGCCGCCAATCTCGGTGCCGCCGGCGGGCAGCCGCACCGTAGCTGTCAGTAGTCCGGCCGCGCCTTCGGGAACGGATAAGGGACTTTTGGCGCCCGGCACGGCGCCGGCGGCAGAGGAGCCGGACGGCGTGCCGGTGCCGGTTGGCGTTGCGGACGGGGTGGGCGTCGGCATCGGGTCGGTGCTGCGCGGGAGTTCCTGCGGCGTGCAGCCGACCAACGCCATGGCGGCCGCGGCGGCCGCCATGGTGCCGGTGATGAAAGCCACCCGGCGGGTGAACGTGAGTTGGCTCATGGCACCGGCACGGTAGTCGTCAAAGAACTCCTCGATCAGGTATCTCTCAAACTTGCCGAGCTGCACTGTCATGGCGGGCCTCCTGCCGTTTGCCACATATACTCCCCTGCCGCCCGTCGCGAGGCAAGGGCTCGAAGTCAGCCATTACGCGCGCTCGGCGCCCTGCCTAGAACGGGTTGAGCAGCCGGTCCACGAACTGCCGGGTGCGTTCCTCCCGGGGGTCTCGCAGGACGGTGTCCGGATGGCCGCGTTCGACGACGACCCCTCCGTCCATGAAGATGACCTCGTCCGCCACCTGCCGGGCGAACGCCAGCTCATGGGTGACCACCACCATGGTCCAGCCTTCATCCGCCAACTCCTTGATGACGGTCAGGACATCCCCAACAAGCTCCGGGTCCAGGGCCGAGGTCGGCTCGTCAAAAAGAAGGAGCTGCGGCCGCAGGGCCAGGGCACGCACAATGCCCACGCGCTGCTGCTGCCCGCCGGAGAGCTCGAAGGGGTAGCTCTTCTCCTTTTCTGCGAGGCCGACGCGGGCCAGAAGGTCCCTGGCCTCGGCAATAGCATCGGGTTTAGGGCGTTTCTGCACCTGGACCGGGCCTTCGATGATGTTCTCCAGCACGGTTTTGTGCGGGAAGAGGTTGTAGTGCTGGAACACCATGGCGCTGCGGTCCCTGAGCGCGGCCAGCTGCTTCTTTGAAACCGGCCCGGAAAAATCGACGGCGAGTTGGCCTACAAAGTCCACCACGCCGTCGTCGGGTATTTCCAGTCCGTTCAGGCACCGCAGGACGGTCGTCTTGCCGGACCCCGACGGTCCGATCAGGGCGACGACTTCGCCCCGGCGGACGTCCAGGCCGACGGATTTCAGCACCACATGGCTGCCGAATGCCTTGCGCAGTCCGCGCACGGAAAGCAGCGCCGCGGCGTCAGGTGGTCCGGGTTCGGTGGGCGTCGGCTCAGTGGATGACGGTTCAGTGGGCGACATAGCGGTCCAATCTCTTCTCCAGGACGGACTGGCCGCCGGCGAGGACCAGGCAGATGATCCAGTAGCTGACCGCTGCCTCCAGGTACAACAGCATGAATTCCTGGCTGAATGCCGCCACCTGCTGCGCCTGGCGGAACAGCTCAGTAACGAGGATCAGGGATGCCAGCGACGTGTCCTTGACCAGGCTGATGAAAGTGTTGGACAGGGGCGGGACCGACACCCGTGCCGCCTGCGGCAGGATGATCCGCACCAGCGACTGGCGGCGGGACATGCCGATCGTATGGCCTGCCTCCCACTGCCCCTTGGGAACGGAGAGGATGGCCGCCCGGATGACCTCCGCAGCGTAGCCGCCCACGTTCAGGGAGAACGCGATGATGGCACTGGGCCAGGGGCTGATAGTGACGCCGATCGAGGGAAGCCCGTAGAAGATGACGAACAGCTGGACCAGGAGGGGCGTGCCGCGGATAACCGAGATATACATGCGCGCCGCGGTTGAAAACACCGGGTTCCGGCTCAGCCGCATGAGAGCGACGAGCAGGGCCAAGAGGAGACCGAGACCGAAAGACGCCAGTGCCAGCGGAATGGTTCCGGTGATGGCGCCGATGAGGATAGGCCCCAGCGAGCTCCAGACGAGGTCCCAGTTGATGTTCATGCTCTGATGCTGCGTTCGCCGCCGGCTTCCACGTGGCTACTTCGAAACGTCCGCGTCAAAGTACTTCTGCGAAATTTTGGTCAGGGTGCCGTCGGTTTGCAGCTCGTTGAGGGCCTTGTTCACGGCCTCGGCCAGGCTCGTTGACCCCTTGCGGAAGGCGAGGGCGCTGAGCGACTTGTCCGTGGTCTCGGCGGCGATCTTGATGTCGCTGTCCTTCGCGGTCTTTTGGTAGTCCAGATAGGTCAGTTTGTCGTTGATGGTGGCGTCGACGCGTCCCTGTTTGAGTAGCGTGACCGCCTGCGCCCAGCCTTCCACGGCCTCAACATTGGCGCCGCTCTCCTGCGCCAGTTTGTACCAGTTGCTGGTCAGCGATTGCGCAGTGGTCTTGCCCTTGAGGCTGTCGAAGGAGCTGATGCTGCCGTCATCGGCCTTGGTGACAATAACGCCGGTGCTCACCGTGTACGGCGCGGAGAATTCGTATTTCGCCTTGCGTTCGTCGGTGATCGAAACCTGGTTGGCCACGACATCGAACCTTTTGGCCTCCAGGCCGGCGAAGATGGCGTCGAACTGGGTTTCCTGGAAGGAGGGCTTCACCCCGAGCTTCCCGGCGACGGCGGTGATGATCTCGACGTCGTAACCGGTCAGTTCGCCGCTGCCCTCAGCGTGGAAGGAAAAGGGTTTGTAGGTGCCTTCCGTGCCGATCTTGAGCTCGCCGGCGCTCTTGACGTCACTCAGGGAGGTGTCCGCGCCGCCCGTCGGCGCCGAGCCGGACGGGGTGGTGGACCCGGACCCGCAGCCGGCCAAGGCAAGGGCTGCCGCTGCAACGAGGCCGAGAGCGGAAAGGCGTGTGCGCTTCATGCTGAACCTTCGTCCTGTAGCCGGAAGGGCTCGCCAGCTGTACCACACGCCGGCAGTCCACTTCCGACGATAGCAAGATCTGCTTTTGGGGAGAACAGTTGCCCCGTAGGCTCATGTCATGTCGCCCGATCGCTACCTCGCCGAGCTGGCCGGTTTCCTGGACAGTCTCACGGCACTCGCCCGCCAGCCCGACGATGTG